>JAKSRK010000002.1 GCA_024403655.1 Saccharofermentans sp.
ACCGAATGGAAACCCGAGCACATCAACCGAGTACACAAAACAATTTCTTAAAATTTACAAAAACAGCCGAAATATCAACTATTATTGTTTGAATTATTGTTCTTAATCAAATAGTATATGTGTGTTATGGGAGAAATCATGAAAACTACACTTAAAGACATACATAATTTAATCAAGGCATGCGAAGATTTTGATGGTCCTCTTTTTGAGTCAGAGGCCGTTAAGAAAATCGCGGATGCACTTCAGATAAGTAAAGTCACCTGCAGAGTTTTTTCAGGTGGTGTGAATACTACATCAGAAGTTATATATTTGGCACCGTCATCCAAGCTCGGTGAGGAATTCGATTTCTCACGTCAGACTACTGACACTAATACTATTGTAATGAGAATCTACCGCTTTCCTTATGCTCCCAAGCTTGATGAAGCGCAGCTTGATTTGTTCAATATTTTTGCAGATACAATCTTAAACAGTGCAGGAAGAAAGAATTTAAGCAAGTCTTATGACCATATCTTCTACTATGACCCTGTCACTGCAGTACCTAACAAGACCTTGTTCTTTAAGCGTCTTCATGCTCTTATCTCCAGTAAGAATCAGGATCGTTACGCAGTTGTCTATTCCAATATCAGGAACTGCAAGATCATGAACAAGCTCTTCGGTTATGAGACAACCGACAAGATGCTCAGAGACTTCGCACTTGGTATTTATCGTCTGTTAAGTAATGACAGCTTTGAGATCATTGCAAGATTAGGCGGTGATAACTTCGTACTCGTAGTTCTTAAGGAACATTTGGATGAAGTCTTAAAGTACGTCTCCTCTGTCAAGGTATCTACTGAGAATCACGAGGATCTTATTGAGTACGTCATCAATGTAAAGTCCGGTGTATTCCTCATGACTGCAGAAACTGAAGATCCCGGCATGATTATGAGTTCTGCTAATATTGCAGTATCACTTGCAAAGAAATCAGAGTCTCAGAGCGTTGTTTTCTATACCGACAATACAAGTAGTATTCTCAATAATGAGAAAGCATATGTTGAGGAACTTAAGAACGATCTTAATAACGGTAAGTTCATCGTTTATTATCAGCCTATCTTCGACAAAGGTAATTCTGACGAGATATCCGGTGCTGAGGCTCTCGTTCGCTGGAGAAGAAACGGTCAGATAGTTTCCCCTGCTTCTTTCATCGAGACAGCAGAAAGAAATAACCTTATCTCCGATATCGATCTTTATGTACTCGAGACTTCATGCTCGAATCTTAAAAAGTGGGAAGAAGAAGGAAAGAAACTCGTTCCTATCTCCTTTAACTTCTCTCACTACGATCTTACTACTTCCGATATTACTGAAAAGATAATCAAGACTATCGATAAGTACGACATTGACCATAGTCTTATCAATATCGAATTTACAGAAGCCGGCTTCCACGAAGAGTACGAAGCTCTCGTATATGCCGTATCAAAGCTTAAGAATAATGGAATCTCCGTTACTATCGACAACTACGGTCTCGGATATTCTTCCATCAGACTTCTTCAGGAACTTGAAGTAGACTCTATCAAGTTGAGCCACGGTTTCCTCTCTTCAGACAATCCCAAAACGGACATTATTCTGGAAGAGCTTATCGCGCTTATCAACAAGATGGGACTTCATGTTGTAGCTCAGGGTGTTCAGTCTGAGGAACAGGTTAAGAAGCTTATCGGATACGGATGCAATTTCTTCCAGACAGAGCTCTTTGAGAAGGCTGTATCAGAGAGATTCTTCGTAAAGAAACTCAGCTCAAATAATCAGTGAATAGTCTTTAAAAAGGTCCTTCTGTGGATGTCGCACATGCCGTGCTCTCTTATGCCGGCATAATGTTCTTTTGTGCCGTATCCTTTATGCTTTGCAAAGCCGTAGCCGGGATATACCTCATCCATTTTTACCATGATGTGATCCCTCGTAACTTTTGCAAGAATTGAAGCGGCTGCTATCGAATTGGACTTGGCGTCCCCCTTAATTATCGCTGTAACATCACATGAAGTTCCTTCAAGTTTAACAGCATCAATTAGTAGTTTATCCGGCGCCATACCTTTGGCGGCAAGCTCTTCTACGCATTTACGCATGCAGGACTTGGTTGCATTTAAGATATTAATCTCATCTATGGTCTGAGCGTCAACTTCGCATATGGCATAACAGAGAGCCTTTTCCTTAATCTCTTCAAAAAGAGCTTCTCTTTTCTTCTCTGACAGCTTCTTAGAATCATCGAGTCCGAGTATCTTAACATTCGGATTGAGGATACAAGCCGCAGCGACTACAGGACCTGCAAGAGGTCCTCTTCCCGCTTCGTCAATTCCTGCTACCGCCTTAAATCCGGAAGCATATGCTTCTTTCTCATAAGCGGATAATTCTTCGTATTTTGCTTCAAGCTGTTCTGTAGTAAGTCTTGCCATATATCACTCCGGCTTATCAGGACTTTCCAGTGTAATCCTGCCTATTCTTCCACTTCTTAAATCATCAAGAAGCATTCTTGCAAATCTCTCTTCATCTACACGGCCGCCGCTCATAATGCAGCCCTTGCCCTTACCCATCTGAAGGAATCTGTCGTACTCATCACCGCTAGTATCAAGGTAATCTTCCTCAATACCATAACGATCGCTCATGCAGGAAGGATAAAGCTTCCAAAGAAGATTACATACTTCATATGCTACTTCCAAAGTATCTGCTACTTCATTCTTAATCGCACCCGTGGCGGTAAGAACAAGCTGACTTCTCTTGGTTGCAATCTTAGGCCAGAGAACACCCGGCATATCCATAAGATCGAGCTTACCGTCTGTTCTGATCCACTTAACGCTTCTTGTAACTCCGGGCTTATTACCGGTGATTGCTGCCTTACGACCTGCAATACCGTTAATCAAAGTAGACTTACCTGTATTGGGAACACCTACAACTAGCACCTTAATAGTACGTCCCTTCATGCCCTTGGCTTCAGCCCTGGCAATAACGTCTCCGCATAACTCTTCAGTAACCTGATAAAGCTTATCAAGGCCCTTCTTGCGGTTCGCTTCCAACGGAACTGCAGCTATCCCCTTATTCTTAAAATAAGATATCCATTTATCTGTCTGAACGGGATCAGCAAGATCTGCTTTATTCAGAATAATGACGCGAGGCTTTTTCCCAACAAGTCTGTCCAGCTCGGGATTACGGCTAGAGAAAGGAATGCGGGCATCGCAAGTCTCAAAGACACAATCTACTTTCTTAAGATTCTCCTCAGTCTCATTGAGAGCCTTTCTCATGTGACCCGGGAACCAGTTTATACTTTTAATCTCATCCATCTATTTAACCTCTCTGCAACCTTTATATAAGCCTCCAGGCTTTGGGGTAAAGGTTCTTAATACTGCCGTCCGGAGCTAATTTGCCGAATCCTAACGGATACTTACCGGCAGTAATCACTATATAACCCTTCTTCTTAAGCTGAGCCTTCTCTTCAGGAGAAGCAACTATAGTCTCACCCTTAAGGTATCTTGTAAGTCTTGAATCATCACGTGCAATACTTATAAAGGAGTCTTCCCTTATCATCTCTCTTGTAAGTGTAAGTGCAAGAGAATGCGAAGGCACAAAAAGCCTCTCTGTTGAAGTGCACTTTATCTCACCGGGGAAAAGGCCGAGCTTAACTGTCTTTAAGCCGTTAAAGAGCCTTTCGGGCACAGGCAGTATATGAACCTTGTCCTTATGAAGAATGAAGTTCCCCTTAAATACGGAAGTATCCTTAAGAATCTCCTTAAGAAAACTCTCGTAGGCATCCTTCGACCTTGAGAAAGCGTAGTTATCGTTCCTCTTATTCCTGTAGGAAGGAATCTTATCAAGTTCGATAGTCTCTACTTCAGCGTCCTCGCTCTTTTTAAGATGCACGCAGAAATGTCCGTCACCCTTATTTAAGTGAGGCCAAATTCTCATGAAGCCTTCTTCGCTATGTGTTATACCCTCTACTTCACTGTGGGGAATAATCGTATAGTAAGGGTGCTCCTTAATAAACTCTCTTATTCTCTCCTCGTCTTCTCCTTCAAAGAAAGTGCAGGTAGAGTAAACAATCTCTCCTCCTGCCTTAAGCATCTTGTCAGCATTATTGAGGATATCAATCTGCATAGGAATACATGTATCAGGCCCAAACTTCTCCCAGCTTTTTACTGCATTGGGATCACGTCTGAACATACCTTCTCCCGAACAGGGTACATCAAGTACAATCTTGTCAAAAAAGCCTTTAAAGACTTCTGCAAGCCTTGAAGGAGTCTCGTTTAAGATAACGGCATTGGGAATGCCCATTCTCTCAATATTACGAAGCAAAGCCTTGGCTCTGTTCTCGTTAATCTCATTTGCTATAAGAAGGCCTTCACCCTGAAGATCTTCTCCCAAACGGCATGCTTTGCCTCCCGGGGCGGCACACATATCAAGAACATATTCTCCCGGCTTAGCTGCAGCAATCTGTGCGGGAAGCATAGCGGAAGGCTCCTGAGGATAGTAAACGCCACTATGGTAGTAAGGATCGTTACCTGAAGATTCACTGTTGGTATAAAAGCCGGAATCGCACCAGGATACAGGATTCTCTTCCTCTCCGAGGTCGGACAATACATCCTTATATTCTTCTTCTGAAACCTTGTTTCTGTTGATTCTTATTCCCTTTAAGGGTTCGCTGTCAAAGCTCTCAAAAAAGCCCTCAGAAGATATGTTATTCTCCTGAAAGAATTTGAGCATTCTTTCTTCAAAGCTTACCGGAAGTTTCATAATTCAAGAAAAGAGCAAATGCTGTAAGCAAGCTTCTTTATTACGCCTGTATCGAAAGGAGACTCGAGTCCCGCCTTAGTAATAAGGTTAAGGAAAGTATCCGTTCCGCCTGCTTCGCAAAGAAGATTGTACTTGGAAAGCGCGCTCTTCATATCCTTTCTGGATTCATCCCAAAGCTGCAGAGCACAGATATGCGCAAGGCAGTAATCTATGTAGTAGAAAGGCGTTGTAAAGATATGATCCTTCTTCATCCAGGCACCGCCCATCTCATGGAAAGGCATCTTATCGCCATAGTCATTAAAGGGCTGGTATTTCTTCTCAAGTTCCTTCCAAGCTTCATGTCTCTGCTCGGGTGTTAATTCGGGATTGTCATACACGATATGCTGGAACTCGTCTACCATACATCCGTAAGGCATAAAGAGCAGAGCCTGTGTCATGTGAAGTTCACAGTACTGTGATGCCTTATCACCGTAGAACATATTCATGTAAGGATAAGACAGGAATTCCATCGCGGTAGAATGTATCTCGCAAGTCTCAAGCGTAGGCGAAAGACACTCTACAAAAGGAGACACCTCTGCACTCTTAATAGCCGCATATGCGTGTCCACCTTCGTGAACAATTGTAGCTACGTCATCTGCAGTACCGTTACCGTTCATGAAGATAAAAGGAATAGCATAATCTTCAAGGTACATGCAGTATCCGCCCGTGGACTTATTCTTACGTGCAAGAAGGTCAGTAAAGCCGTGCTCTGACAAAACATCGAAGAAGCTCGGGACAGTACCAAATATCTCACTGAAGAAGTTGCCTGCAACTCTCTCGTAGCCTTCTCCGGGAACATTGGGAACGGGATTACCGTTCTTAAACAAAGTCGGAAGATCCCAGTATCTTAAGTTCTCAAGATCAAGTCTGTCCTTTTGAAGATTTCTTATCTGCTCAGTAATGGGCACTATATACTTTAAAATGTCGTCACGGAAAGACTTAACCATCTCGGGAGTATAGTCGTATCTTTCCATTCTCTTATAACCAAGCTCGGTAAAATTGTTGTAGCCGAGCTTTCTTGCAGCAGTAGTTCTGACCTTTACAAGATCATCGTAAATCTTATCGAAAGTCTCTTTTTTGTCCTGATAGTACTTATCAAGAGCGATATGAGCTTCCCTTCTTACCTTACGGTCCGTAGACTCGAGGTAAGGATTAAGCATGGAAAGATTAAGTGTCTCGCCCTTAAACTCTATCTCAGCCTCCGACTGTATCTGAGAATAATCATTCTCAAGTGAGGACTCAGTAGTAAGATCGTCAATTATCTCCTTGGAGATAGTCTCCTTCTGGTTAACGGCCTTCTTAAAGATCATCTCACCGTACTTCTCTTTAAGCTGATCTGCACAGGGGCAGTTCAAAAGACTGGTAAGAACGGCTGCAGATAATTCGCTTACTGTGGCAAAAGCCTCATCGAAGAATTCGAGCTCATCAGAATAAAAATCGTTAGAAGTATCTACATCATGAAGGATATTACAGAGAGCATATGCCGTATCAAAAGCAGACTGCTTCTTCTCATACTCAAGTATGATGTCCGAAGCCTGCTCCGGATCCTTACAGGTCATGAGCTTAAGTCTTACTTCCTTAACGTATTCGGTAAGTTCCTCTACGCTGGGTCTTACATACTCAATATCTTTAAAATCAGGCATTTGCCCTGCCAAATAATCCTGCATGTTAATTACATCCTTTCGACAACGCCGATTCCGAGAAGATCAAGACCTGACTTAAGTGTATCCGCTACAGCCTCGCAAAGAGCAAGTCTTGCTACCTTCTGCTCCTCACTGTCAGCATTCAGGATGCTTGAATTGTTGTAGAAACGGTTGAAGCTTCTTGCTACGAGTGCGATCTGACGAGAGATCATGAAAGGCTCGTTAGAAGCAGCAGCCTTCTTAACACTGTCAGGGAAATCAGCCACTGTTCTGATTACGTTATATTCTTCATCGCTTGTAAGAAGAGCAATCTTATCGTTGTCCTTAGCGGGAACGATTCCCTGCTCCTGTGCCTTACGAAGAATTGACTTAATACGTGCATATGTATACATAAGGTAAGGTGCAGTATCACCCTCGAAGTCGAGCATCTCTTCCCATGAGAAGACGATATCCCTCTCTCTTCCGGACTTAACATAAGTATATATAACTGCTCCGATACCTACCTTCTCGGCAATCTCATCGATCTGCTCGGCAGTCATGTCCTGACCTCTTGCCTTGGAGTTCTCTTCGATAACTTCACGTGTCTTTGCAACTGCTTCGTTAAGGAGATCTTCAAGAAGAACAATATTACCGTCACGTGTGGAGAACTTCATATTCTTGAACTTTACAAGACCGAATCCGACGTGAACGCAGTTATCAGAGTAATCAAAGCCTGCCTTCTTCATTACGGAGAATACCTGCTTGAAGTGAAGTGCCTGAGGAGTACCTACAACGTAGATATTCTTATCGAAATGATAGTTCTCGTATCTGTAAAGGATTGCTGCAATATCTCTTGTGGCGTAAATTGTAGTTCCGTCACTCTTGAGGATGATACAGGGAGGTACACCGTACTCTTCGAGGTCAACTACCTGTGCACCTTCACTCTCTACAAGGAGTCCCTTATTCTTGAGCATCTCTGCTACTTCATCGGACATCTTTGCATAGTAAGACTCACCATTATAGTTATCGAACTCCATGCCCATTCTCTTATAAAGCTTGTCAAATACAACAAGGGACATGTCACGGAACTTCTTCCAGAGAGCAACCTCTTCTTCCTGACCTTCTTCAAGCTTCTTGAAATTCTCACGAGCGCTGTCAGTCAAAGAAGGATCGTTCTTCTCTTCTTCATGGAACTTAACGTAGATACGAAGAAGCTCGGTGATGGGATCTTCATTAAGAGCCGCTTCATCACCCCAGAGTCTGTAAGCGGTAATAAGCTTACCGAACTGAGTACCGTAGTCACCTAAGTGATTCATACGAATTACTTTATATCCGAGCTTAGTATAAATCTTGGAAAGTGAATTACCGAGAATTGTGGTAAATGCATGACCTACATGGAAAGGCTTGGCGATATTGGGAGAAGAATACTCAACAATAACGTTCTTGCCGTCTCCTTCCTTGCAAGAACCGTAGCTGTCGCCTGCTTCAAGTACAGATGATACCGTAGCAGTTGCAAGGCAGCTTCTGTCGATGAAGAAATTTACATAAGGACCTACGTTCTTGGCACTGATAGCAGTAAGAGAATTAAGTCTCTCGTCAGATATGATATCTGATGCAATCATGGGAGGAGCCTTGCGCAAAGTCTTGGCAAGTGTGAAACAGGGGAAGGCATAATCTCCCATCTCCACCTGAGGCGGTATCTCGATAAGCTTTGTAATCTGCTCTGTATCAAGACCTGTTATTTCTGAAAGTTTCAAGGCAATTTCGCTTTTATAATCCATCTTTCTCCTCCATATAAAACAAATGTTATGCAACTTTATATTTTTTTACTTCATGATTATATCCTAATTTGTAGTACAATAAATAAGATTTTTGCTTAAGAAGAGGTTTTTATGTCGATATTTTTGGCTATAGCAGCCGCATCGGTGCTGTCTTTTGTACTTACATTTCTGTGCATGAAGTTCCTTCCCCTCGGAGCTAAACTCTTAGGACATGACAGAGGCAGACTCTATGCTGCCGGTTCTGAAGTCAATATCGGTAAACCCACTGGCGTTGGTATCTATTTTACAAGCATCGCTGTCCTGATTTCACTTATATTCTCATTCTCGGGAATCGGCTACTTTCTTATAATGTTGCTCGTACTTATGTCTATGCTTTTCGGCTTCCTTGACGACAGATCAAAGAATCCTTGGGGCGAATATATAAAGGGTGCAATTGATTTTGCCATTGCCATTGCTGCAGCAGCAGTATTCATCTTTACTTACGGAACAACGGTCTGCATCGGACTTACAGGAACCGAATTCGACATTCCCGCTCCCGTTTTCTTTATCCTTGCTGTTATCCTCAACATCGTATCAGTTAATGCTACCAATGCCACAGACGGTGTTGACGGACTGTCAGGTACACTTACCTGCCTTACTATAGTTACCTTCATGGCAACTGCTTTTATCAACGGAACACTTACTTCAGAAGGTGCAATAAGAGGTTTTATTCTTATATTCGCTCTTATCGCCTACCTGATTTTTAACTTCAATCCCAGTAAGGTCCTTATGGGAGATGCCGGATCAAGATCTATCGGCTTCTTTATCGCCTTCTATGCAATGTATTTAAAGATACCTTTTGCATTCCTTATAATCTGTCTTCCCTTCCTTATCGACGGTGGTCTTTCCATCCTTAAGATTACTATAGGACGACTTACCAAGAAGAAGATAATCATCTTAAAGAATGTAACTACTCCTATTCACGATCATCTTAAGAAGCGTATGGGATTCTCAGTCAAGAAGACATGGGCTACTATAGTCATCTGTGCAGCATTGATTGATACAATCTATCTGCTAGTCACTGCTTTACTTCACTGATTTATATAGCAAATCTCCGATTCGGATTTTGCACGAGCAGCTGGTATCCAATTCTATTCTTCGGGTATAGTCTTTTAACATAAACTCTATTATCTAAATAAAAGCCATCGCGAAACAGATTTCTGCTTCGCGATGGCTTTGTAATTTGTCTAAAATTAATTGTTCTAATTACTCTGAGAAGAGTGGTGTTGAGAAGTATCTCTCAGCAGTGTCAGGAAGAACAGTTACCACAGTCTTTCCTTTACCAAGTTTCTTAGCGAGCTTGATAGCTGCTGCTACGTTAGTGCCGCTAGAGATACCACACATAAGACCTTCTTCTTTTGCAAGGCGCTTGGATGTATTGAGAGCTTCTTCATCTGTGATGATGTAAACTTCATCGTAGATGTTCTGGTTAAGGATATCTGGGATGATACCATCGCCGATGCCCATCTGGAGATGTGTTCCAATTGTTCCACCAGCAAGAATAGCGGCATTCTCAGGCTCTACTGCCCAAATCTCGATATCTGGATTCTGAGCCTTCAATACTTCACCGATACCTGTGATTGTTCCGCCTGTTCCGATACCTGAGCAGAAACCATGGATTGGACCGGCAACCTGTTCCATAATCTCTAATGCTGTGTGATTTTTGTGAGCCATAATGTTGTCTCTATTAGCGAACTGCTGTGGAACGAAAATATTAGGGTTCTTCTCCTGCATCTTTAATGCTGTCTTGAGACATTCGTCGATACAAGCACCGATGTCACCAGCATCGTGAATGAGCTTTACTTCTGCACCGTAGTGACGAACGAGTTTACGACGTTCTTCACTAACTGAATCAGGCATGATGATTATTGTTCTGTAACCTTTAACTGCGCCAACTAATGCAAGACCAATCCCCTGGTTACCGGATGTTGGCTCAACGATGATGCTATCTTTGTTGAGGAGACCTCGCTGCTCTGCTTCGAGTATCATGTTAAGAGCTGTTCTTGTCTTGATAGAACCGCCCACATTAACACCTTCGAATTTAACTAGAATCTGTGCTGAATCTTCGTCAACCATTCTGTTAAGACGAATCATTGGTGTGTGGCCTACTGCTTCTAGGATATTGTTGTAAATCATAGGAAACTCCTTTTAGTTACTTGTTATTTTATCTAGCGTGTCTGACAAGTTTGTTTATCTTAAGACTTGTTAAGTCAGAAAAATTGCTGGTTCAGAAAATACCTTCGATATTGATATTTACTAATTGAAAATAATATACGTTTTTCATTATTTTTCCTAGTATTTTGATAGTAATTAAAACACCCATGCCTTTCATCAGACATGGGTGTTAAATAATCAGGTTATATAAAATCAATTAAAGGAATTCGCTGAAGTCATCCATTGTCTCTTCGTCAGAAGCAAGAGAAGGTCCTTCTTCTTCAAGCTTATAACCGGCACTCATCTTCTTAACGTCAGCCTTCTGCTTTACTGTATCGGCATACTCGTTTGCAGATTTTGCCTCTTCTTCAGCCTTCTTAAGAGCCTTTCGAGCAAGACTTTCTTCCAGATTCTTCTGCTGCTGAAGTCTTCTTTCCTCTCTTGCGGCCTGCTTGGCTGCTTCCTCAGCTTCAGCCTTCTTCTGCTCTTCGACAATACGCTCAAACTCTTCTTTGTCTTCGTCAGACAGTCTCTCAACAGCAGTCTCTCTCAAGTTATCCAAAGTCTCAGGAGCAGAAACGGCACTATTGAGAATAGCCTGCATCTTACGCTTACTCTCTTCCTGAGCCTTAGCTTCTTCGACAGATACCTGCATGCCAAGCTTATTAAGTTCGTCAGCCATCTCGCCATGGGCCGGCTGCATAACCGGATGATTATTTCCGGGAGCATGCGCAGCTTGCAACTCAACGTCCTCTACACCAGCTTTATTAAAGTCGGATGCTGCATCAAGTATAGTCTTAAGATCAGGTGTGGGAACACCCGGTAAAACTTCGTATTTCTTGCGGTCGCGCTTCATCTTACCCTTCTTCTCCTATTTATACCTTTATATATAACTTCAGAATAAGCCACAATATAGCAATTAATTCCATTATTACAATAATCCACATAAGAATGGATGACTTTTTGATTACAGGTGTAACTGCAATCTTCTCAGACTCGCTTTCCTTGGTAGCATCTGTATCCGTGTCACCTGTCTTCTTAACGGGTTTGTCTTCTTCCTTCAAGATAACAGGAGCATTAGCGGCAGCCTCAACAATAATCTTTCTGGCTCTTTTGACATCCGCTACAAGGCTTGTCTGCAGATCCTTAAATGTCTCCGTAGCTCTCTCAAAAGCTGCTGCACTGTTAGGAAGAGACTTAGGATCCGGTGCCTTGGTGCCTCCAAAGTAGATAACACCGAATGAAGAGTCATCGCTGTTATTGGAAGCACCTACAATAAACTTCTCAATTATGTTCTTAAGTTCAGCTTCTGCCTTAGCTCTTCCTGCAGCAAGTGTATCAGCCATTCTTGCTACAACAGGCTTAATAAGGCCGCTGTTCTCATCGTAAACGCTGTCCTGAACACCGTCAGTCATAAGCGCAATCGCATGTACATTATCCGTAGTAGTCTTAATAAGTCTCAGATAATCTGCAGCGTGATTTGCTGTTACAAAGTATGTAGACGAAGAAGAAGCACCATTCTGAGGCATTGTTAGAGGCGACATACCTGAAGGTGTAACCTTAACAATAAGTCCGTCTCCGATATGACCCACAAGCATTCTTCTGTCTTTGACGGCACAGAAAAGAAGCGTACAGGAAAGCCTTTCGATAGAATCGAGCTTGTGCTCTACAATTAGGTCTGCAAACTTTACATGCAAAGCAGCAATAATAAGGCTTCGAACCGCTGCCTCCCTGTTCTCGTTATAAAGAGCATCGAAATGCTCCGTCAACAGCTTGGCAATAGTATCTGCGGCAGCAGCAGAACCGAATCTGGCGTGGGTATATTGCTTACTTCCCGCACCGTCGGCAACGACAACGACATTAACTCCGTTTGCCGTTAAAGCAACAGAAGCATCTTCACAGGCAACTCCGCGCTGTCTGTGCTTTTGTCCTATTACAGTTACTGCAGCTACATTAATATCAACCATTTTTACTCTTCCATGAACTTAAAGAAATCGTCTACGTCTACTGATTCACCCTCAGGCTCTGTATTAAGGTTATAAAGAGCGTCATCCGACATACCCGAAGATACGATGGAAGATGAGGAAGAACCGAGGAATTCAAAGAGCTTACCAAAATCAGCTGAAGAAACTGAGATGGGCTCTTCTCTCTTCAAAGAAACTCTCTTAAGGATTTCGAAGTCTACGCTGGATCCAACACCGATATTAAAGACAACAAGCTTGTCTTCACTCTCAAGCTCGTTGCAGGCCTTGATGGCAAGTTCCATATTAGCCATTGAGTTGGGGCCCTGAGGAGCACCGTCTGTAATTACAACGAGCCAGGGCTGGTAATACTTAATACCTAATTCCTTATAGCCTTCCTTTCTGGCGTTCAAAAGCTCAAGAGAGGTAAGAATACCTTCACCGATAGGTGTAAGTGTTGTGGATGCGGATATCTCAGGAAGTCCCTCATCTCTGATCTTACCGAAAGGCATTACGATCTCTACGGAAGAACCGAATGTAACGATTGCTATATCTGTAGCAGACTTTGTATCATCGTTAGCCTTAATGGATGCGATGAAATTAGATAGTCCCATATTGAGCTGCTTAATGGGATTTCCCATCATGGAACCAGATGTATCGAGACAGAAACAGATGGGAAGTCTCCTCTTTGTACTGTTACTGAAATCTGATGCATTAAAATTTTCAGACATGTCTCTATCCTCCGTTTCTGGGTCAGTTAAACAGTCCACGTTTGAACTTGCCGAACAGACCTGAATTGTCTTTTTTCTTATCATTATCTGAAGGTGCTTTTACACCTTCCTGCTTGGGAACATAAGCTCCGCTTGATTTTGCGGCTGTTCCGGACAGATTGGGTTTACTTGTAGCAAGAAGGTCACTTTGTGCTGAATTGTTATTCACAGGAACAAAAGGACCCTTGGAAAAACTTCTGGGTTTTAAGAAGTCATTGGAATTAACCGCAGCTTCAGGGACTGCAGTCTTGTAATCCATCTTCGGGAATACTTTATATGCTTCCTCGTCATCGAACTGATGAGCTGACAGCATGGACTTATACTGAAGTAATGCGTCATACCACTCGACGGTCTCATATCTGAAACCTTCCTTGAATACTCTATAAAGCATCTCTCTTATCTTCTCAGGAAGATATTCCCAGATGTGGTCATAACCGCCTACAGGAATATGTTCATTAGATGCATTATCAAGATCATACGGGAAATTCATCGAGATAATCTCTTCACGAAGAGTCTCAGCTCCCCTACGTGTAGCATAAGGATGAAGACCGCAGAACAAGACTGAGAATACAAGCATCGCAATGGAATAGTCTTCATCTTCAAGCGTTCTTAAGAAGCCTGAGAAGTTCTTGCCCCAGAGTCTCGGATCAGTAAAGTCCTCTGTTCCAACGGGACAAGGAAGATTATCTACCTGACATGAGTCCATATCTATAAGATAAATCGAAGAAGAATTGTTCAGGAGTGCATTCTTAAGCTGAATATCACCGGCGATAATATTGTTAAGATGCAGATAGATATACTTCTCAAGAAGGTCTATCAGTGTCTGAACAACATCATCTCTCTTCCACTGAGGGAAGTTGCCAAGCATTGCATCCGGTCCGTCAAAGACATTGCCCAGAGTCTTACCTCTACCAATCATCATTGTATAACCTACCGGAACGCCTCTGTAAAAGAGCAAATCCTGAGGCCAGCAGATACCTACACTCTTAATTCCCATTGATACCATCTTGGTAAGCTTACTCCAGCGAAGGGGAGTAATAACACCCTTATGGTAAATCTTGGCAACAATCTTGGGATCATCGGTATTAAATACCATGCCCTCTGCACCATTACTGATTCTCTTAGACAATTCAATCTTCCTGTCATTGCTGGTAACAACGGTATCACCAACATTACAGTATATGGGTACATCAAGATATTTGTTCTGAGAAGCAAGAGGACTGATTTCAGGTGCCTTATATCCGTCTACAAGACCGCTGAGTCCTTCATAAACCTCATATTCATGTGAATCAAAAAGGATTATGTCACATGCAAATGCAGGCTTCTTCTCGATAAGTCTTTTAACAAAAACGGAATCTGAAGTGGCAAGTATTACTACATCGGGAAGGCTGGCAATAGAACTGATAAAATCGCAAGTCTCTACTGTCTGTACGGAATGGAGCTTCTTCTTAGGCAATAAAACGCCGCAAAACTCCTTCATTGCAAGCGCAACATGAGAATTCCTGTCATCAGCCTGATGAAGGACACAATAATGCAGGAGCTTAAAAGCCCTGCTTACATATACATCCTGATCGTATGCTTCAATACACTCCAGAAGTTCGTTAAAAAACGTTGTATTACCGAACGCCTGAATCAATGAATGATCAACGACCAATGATTTATACTTGCCTAAAAATTCCAATCCCATACATAAACATTTTAGTATTATTTGCATATAAAGGCAATGAACTTTGTCATATTTGTGGCAAAAATGTGGTAAGGAATTTGATATAAAAAACCCCGATGTAATATCAAAACTACATCGGGGCAAATACGTTCTTAAAAATCAGATATCAAAGCCTCTGAGAAGGTCTTCGTAAGTATCTTTTCTTCTAATAAGCTTACAGCTTCCGTCAGCCATAATCATTACCTCAGCGGGGCGAAGTCTCTGATTATAATTTGAAGCCATAGCATAACCGTAAGAACCTGAATCAAGTACGCAAACAAGATCGCCAGTCTTGATTACAGGAATATCTCTTTCCTTAGCGATAATATCACCGGACTCACAGATATTTCCTGTAACTGTAACTACTTCTCTGTCACCTTCATAAACGGGCTTACCGTCTCTTAATACCTCAACGTCATGCCATGAACCGTAAAGTGTAGGTCTTGCAAGGATATTCATTCCGATATCCGTACCTGCAAACTTCTTATCGGCATTAGTCTTAACTGCATGAACACGTCCGAGAAGAACGCCGCCTTCACATGTTGTATATCTGCCGGGCTCTGTCTTGAACAAAGGAGTATATCCAGCTTCCTTTACAAAATCGTCAAGGATAAGCTCAAGCTTCTTAGTGAATGACTCAAAGTCAAAAGGCTGCTCATCTTCAGATACCTTGTGATAAGGAACACCATATCCGCCGCCAAAGTCGATAAACTTAAGATTATCGAACTTCTCAGCCATATGAAGAAGATTCTTAACAGCCTGAAGGAAAGGCTCGGGATCCATGAAAAGAGATCCTACATGCTGGTTGATACCCACAACCTTAAGGTCGTACTTCTTTGCAATCTCAAAGATATTGTCAATCTGATCGTCAGTAATGGCAAACTTTGTATTCTTACCTGCTGTTACAACCTTCTCATGGTGACCTGCACCAACACCGGGATTAAGTCTTACAGCACACTCAGAGCCGGGGAAATTCTTACCGAAGAGCTCTAACTGATCTATAGAATCAAGACTTACCATAATCTTATTATCAACGGCAAACTTCAATTCATCTACTGCTACATTATTAGGAACGAAGAAGATTCTCTCTGCAGGGAAACCTGCCTTGAAGAGGAGTCTCATCTCACCTTCACTCATTGCATCTGCATTAAGGCCTTCCTCAAGTGCCATCTTAAGAATAGTAAGATTGGAATTGGCCTTCATGGAGAAATTAGCTGTATAAGGATACTTTGTGATGATATTCTTCAGAGTCCTCATTGACTGTCTGATAATATCCTCGTTATATACATACAAGGGTGTGCCGTATTCGGCTGCAAGCTTCTCAGGGTCGTTTCCGGCAAAGAAATCGACCTTCTCAATAAATGATTTCATTGTTACCTCCGTGTCCGGGAAAATTAATATATTCCCACAAGTCTCATTAAAAATTTGGCATTAGACTCGTGCGACACGCCATTGTGCAGCTTATAGTCAAATAATATACCTTCATCATTATACTTCTCACTAAAGTGATAATAAACAACAGTTTTTACAGTTTCCGTAACTTTGTCACAGAGTGCATAATCATGAGTAGTCATAAGGCCCATTATGTGTGCTTTAGACAAATTCTGTATTACCTTGAGAGCACCTTCAGTTCTGTCGGCGGAATTAGTTCCTCTGAAAATCTCATCTATAAGGAAAAGCAAAGGTCTGTCTTCCTTACCGGCTTCGACTATTTTTGCAATTCTCACAAGCTCGGCTCTGAATGTACTCATCTGTTCTTCAATGCTGTCCATTATTCTCATTGAAGTCATGACACGCATCTTCCCTGTCTTTACATAAGAAGCAGGAACAGGTGCACCTGTATAGGCAAGAATACAAACTATTCCGATAGTTCTAATCAAAGTTGTCTTACCGGACATATTTGAACCTGTAATAAGAGCTGTACCGTTTGAGAGAGTAATTGAATTGGAGACTGCCTTAGAAGGATTAAGCAAAGGATGTGTTATATCTTTTCCTTCAAAACTTACATCCGGAGTAACCTCAGGGAAAGTACTCTCTCTTGATACGATACCAACAACGCTAAGGCACATCAGAACTTCAATCTGAGAGATTTTCTCAAGGTAGTCTTCAATCTCCTTACCATGTTCCCTGGCCCAGGACAAAAGCTTATCAGCACAGAAGAGATCGTACTGGAAGAAAGCATTAATAATAAGTGCGAACAAGGGCTGTGAACGTACGCTTATAAGAGTACATACGGAAGACAGCTGTGCAAAAACATCAGATGCTTTTCCCTCTTCTCCTTCTCTTTTTAAAAGTTCGTTCAAAAGATCGCTCTTAAGCTCCTGCCTTTCGACAAGTTCATACAAAGAAGCAAAGCCTTCAACCTGCTTTTTAAGTGAAGAAGCAAAGTTAAAACGTGACTTATACTTACCTGTCAGGAAGAAAGAAATCAAAAGATTAATTAAAGCAACTCCAACGGCAATCGCTCCCCAAATTCTGCTTCCCATAAACAGAAGCAGAAGCGGAACAAGCCATAACAGAGGAATAAACTTATACAAAAGCCTTAACTTGGGAGAGAAAGACTCCTCGGAAGAGCAGAAATTTGCTAGTATGCTTGGGCTCTTATCCATATTCTTCTCTATGGATAAAGCTTCGAACTCCTGGAGGAATTCCTTCTTCTGCATCAGCTCTTCGCAGGCTTTCTGCCTCTGCCTAATATTCTCGTGTGAATTAAAGCCCAAAAGCTCCTTGGCAAAAGCATTTCGTCCCAGATAGGATTGAGAAATATTGTAAAGATTATAAAGAGAAACGTCTCCGAATATATCAAGGTCAAAAGCATAGTCATGCTCTCTTATATCAATCTCAGGAGCAACATTTTTAAGCTTACTGAAATCCCCCTCAATTCTGGCTATATATCTGTCGTTAATCTCCTTAAGTATAAGAAGATGCTCGTAAACAGCCTTACTCTTCTCATGCTTAAAACAAAAATAAATAAAGATAGCGAAAGGCACAACGGCAGCAACCAGCAACGGAAGTCTTAATCCGCTTTTAACAAAAGATGCTATAACGCAAATTACTGCCAGTGAGAAAAAAACAAGCCGCAGAGTACTTAGTCTGCGGTTCTTATCTTCGGCCTGAGCTATCTTACCAGACATCATCTCGGCTCTATTATTAAAATATTCAATATCTGAATTCATCAATTCTTTTCCTTAGCTTTGGCCCTTAGAAGTGCTCTTTGTTCGCGAGCAATATTCTTGGCAATAAGCTTATCATCTTTCTTAATCTGCTCAGCGGTTCTTCTTCTCGGGATAGCCGCATCAAGAACTGCACCGATACTATCGTGTATCGTAAGCTTCGCAGACAAATCCAGATAAGTGGAACTCTTATTGATTATAACAACTTTATCATGTTTGACAAACTGAGAGAAAGTAGCTGCAGGATAAACTGTAAGAGAAGTACCACCAATAATAAGAAGATCACACTTCTTAAGAGATTTAATAGCAGCATCTACTCTGTCATGTTCAAGATTCTCTTCATATAAAGTGATGTCGGGACGAACGATTCCACCGCATCTGTCGCAGTGAGGAATACCCTCAGTCGCAACAATATATTCAAGGCTGAACTTCTTACCGCAGTCCATGCAGTGATTACGGAAGACAGATCCGTGAAGTTCGATTGTCTTCTTGGAACCTGCATCCTGATGAAGCTTATCAATATTCTGAGTAATAATAGCAGAGAGTCTTCCTCTCTTCTCAAGTCTTACAAGAGCCTTATGAGCCTTATTGGGCTTCGCATCCGGATACAAAAGCTTCCTTCTGTAGAAGTCATAGAACTCATCGGGATGTTCCATAAAGAATGAATGTGAAATGATATCGACAGGACGATACTTAAGACCGCTCTCCTGATTATAGATACCGTCACCGGATCTGAAATCGGGAATACCGCTCTCTGTAGACACACCGGCACCGCCTAAGAAAACAATTCTCTCAGACTCTTCAATAAGATCGCGAAGCTGCTTAATCTTATTCTCTCTGGCACCCTGATATCGGTCTAATCTAGTCTCCACTTATCAATCCTTTTACTCTTAATTAAATACCGTGAATCATTCCGTGATCCATGTGATCGATATGATCGCAGTCAGCATCGAATGCACCTGATGCACCAAACATTTCCTTACCGAGAACTCTCTTCTCATCACGCTCTTTCTCTACAATATTCGAAAGAGCCTTTGCAACTCTCTCAGAATCCTTAACATTCTTAATCTCAAGTTGGGGAGTTGTCTTATCGGCTGTTACTAGAACGATAGTACCTACTCCGAAAATCTTCTGGAACAAAGATCTCTTGTGCTGAATATCAAGAACTCTGTAAAAGAGAAGCTCATTATTTACATTGTTCAGAAATCCTGTCTTGATATAGAACTTGTTCTGATCAAAACTGTACCTTGTAAAAGAAATAGGCAATCCAAGGTATCGCTTCCTGTCAGCCCAAAGAATCGGCTCACTATCTATATACTGCGATAATCTGTCAACCGGCTTTGCCATACTCTTCCTCCAAACAAATGAATATTACACTAGATTACAATTTACATTATATGGGTTTTTGGTTTTTCAATCTATACCAAAGGCAAAGTGACATATATTTTTAACATTAGACAGGTTCCTGTTCCTCGCCGGATGGCTCATCCGATTCAGGATCCAGAACAAGTGATACATCAAATAGTCTGGAAAGGTCCTGATTCCTCAGTGATGAATCACTGATCATGGTTCTGTCATAGTAAAGATAATTGCTTCCGTATATGTAGTAAGGATTAGATCCCATTCCGAAGAATATTCTGAATCCATTCTCCTTTAAGTACTCTGCTCTCTCGTCAGTACCATAAATATAATTACCGCCGGGATATACAATCATATGAACCGGACCTGTAAGACTTCCTATCTGATCAAGCCACTTCTCAGTATCTGCAACTATTGTATCCATGTCGGATTCATAGGCATTTAACTGTCCATATGTTGAAGATGCAAACTTCCAGCCTGTGTCGAGAAGAACATTAACAATCTCGCTTACTGTTGCTCTGTTAGATTCAATATCACTTTCAGAGAACTGAACGCTAGGTCTACCTGCTGCTGCAAGAGCATTATTCCTGTCATCAATCTCATCTTCGCTGATAACATAACCAAAGCAGGATTCATAGCCGCACAATGAGATAACACCCTTTGCTCCGTCAAAAGAAAAGTCGGGATGCTCCTCGATAAAAGCATCAAGAACACCGATTGCTTCAGCTTCTCTGGATACAATTGTCTGTCCGTTGCTGTCCATATACTCGCCGCAGACCTGTCCCTGATCGTTAATAACAAGTCGCTCGCAGCAGCCGTAAATATAGTTGCTTGCAGTATAGTCGAAGGTATCAAGAACCAGAACCACAGGCTTTTTGCCCTCAGGAACTGTGAGATAAACCTCAGTGATAAATGACTCTTCTGAAAGGTCAGCCATGGTCTCTGCATCTACAAGAACATAGTCGTTTGCATAGAGTTGCTCAAGCATTCTTCTGAACTCAGAAGAGGTAAGCATATAGTCCGTATCAGATCCCGGGGAACTGATATCAGCTATAAGTGTTCTGACACAAAGAACTTCTACAGTTCCTCTGTAGGACTCTGTCGCAGTTGTATTTCTGGTAGCTTCAAGAAGGTCGCTGTTGATTCTCTGATCATCAGGGAAAATAATTGCCATATCCGAGAAAAGATCCTCAGCGGAATAGTAACGGTAACGTGCAAGCATATGCTCACCTTCTGTAAGCATCGGCTCATACATCGTCTCCTTTATCTCGACAATTCTCCTTTGGGAGAAATCATAAACGAAGCCTGAATAGTTCTCGCTGACCTGCGTATATGTCTGTACGGCGCGTACATAATCTTCCGACAGATATGCACTCTCAGCCGACTGTACATCACCTCGAGCCATCTCAATATACTCTATCTCCATAAGAAGCGGAGAAGCAGATGCTGAGACATTACCTATCTGGGACATCTGATCAAAGATAAAGATAACATCCGGCTTTTCAACCGTTCCCAGAAGGAAATCTTCGCAAAGATCGTGAAGCCACTGGGATATTCTCGATGAAGTAAGTTCCTCCATCTCATTCATGAACTCAATATCTTCGGCTGTAGGTTCATATCTCTCGTTGCACATGGCGTCTTCAATGGTTCGAAGTCTCGCATCGACTTCATTCTCCATTGCAGTCATGGCTTCAATCTCGGATTGCAGTTCATCCATCTTATCAGGATCTGCGGCCACAACCTTATCGTGAACAGACCTGTAAATTTCCAATGCCTCGTCGTAATCACCTATATCCAGAGCACGAACGAATTCGGGAAGAACAGACTCTTCCTTCTTATTGGCTTTCTTAACCCAGATAGTTCCTGCTGCAAGAACAAAAACCATAATGAGGCACAAAATGGCGCAAACCGTATATCCGATATTGGATTTACGGTTGCTGTCATAACTGTCGTAAATCTGCCCCGAAGCTCTTCTCATCAGATATCAAGTCCGATCTGCTTATTCTCAAAGGAATCTTCCTTGATGTAGTAACCGATCGCCGGAATTCTTCTGATTCTGTAGTACTCAGGATCATTGATTCCTATTTCAGAGAGACGGGCAATCTCAACAAGCTGTGAGCCTCTCTTGGATACGAGAAGCTGAACACCCTGAGTTGTTCTTGTCGTCTTAAGAGGAATAAGTGAAGCCTGGAATACGGCAGCCTTATTAAGGTCAGATCTTGCAACAAGATCCGGATCCTCATCATCTGCAAGCCACATGAAGGATACAGCCTCGGACTTATCCGAGAATGCATTAACAAGCTTCTTTCTGTTGAGCTTCGTCTCATACACATTAACCGGGAACAATGCGGCCTTACCGTTATTAAATCCGATAAGGAATCTTCCCTTATAGTCGGAAGTTACATGCATGAACAAAATCTTCTCGCCATCTTCAAGCTGAAGTTCACTTCCAAGATAAGAACCGAATTCTGAAGGCTTGGTATCAGCAAACTCATATGTCTTGGCTTTATAAACATTACACTTATCAGAGAAGAAGAGAATCTCACTCTTGTTCTCGGCTTCGATATCCATGAATATCTCGTCATCGTCCTTAATCTTAAGCTCATTTGAACGATTAAGGCTTGCGGTTGTAATCTTCTTAAGGTAGCCGTGTCTTGTAAGCATAAGATGAACTCTGTACTCAGGAATATTCTCTGTAGCTACATAAGTCTGTACGCTCTCCTGCATTACAAGCTCAGATCTTCTGGGTTGTGCATACTTCTTGGAAACATCTTCAAGAGTCTGAGCAATAATCTTGTCGATTCTCTTGGGCTTGGCAAGAATATCTTCTATGTCGGCAATATCCTTCTCAAGCTTCTCACGGTCTGAAACCCTGTTGAGAATATACTGCTTATTGATATTACGCAACTTAAGTTCAGCTACATACTCAGCCTGAATCTTATCAATTCCAAAGCCTGACATAAGGTTAGGAACTACATCTTCCTCAAGTTCAGTATGTCTGATTATGCTGATAGCCTTATCGATATCAAGAAGGATTTTCTCAAGACCTGAAAGGAGGTGAAGTCTGTCCTTCTTCTTTCCGAGGTCATATCTGTACTCTCTTGCAAGGCACTCTCTTCTCCAGATAAGCCACTCGTTGATAATACCCTTAACACCCAATACTCTGGGATAACCGTTAATCAGAATATTAAAGTTACAAGAGAATGTATCCTGAAGCTTGGTAAAGCGGAAAAGCTTTGTCATAAGAGCTTCATGGTCTGTGCCTCTTTTGCAGTCGATTGTAATCTTAAGACCGTCAAGGTCGGTCTCATCTCTTATATCGTTAATCTCCTTAGCCTTACCCTGCTTAACGATATCGGCAATATTGTCGATTATCGCATCAGAACTTGTAGAATAAGGAATCTCCGTAATCTCGATAAGGTTATTCTTCTTATCAACCGTATACTTACTTCTTATTACTATGGAACCTCTACCGGATTCGTAGATATTTCTCATAGCATTTTTATCATAAAGAATCTGTCCGCCGCCGGAAAAATCTGGTGCGGGCATTACTTCAAGAATATCAAAATCAGGATCTTTAAGATAAGCGATAGTAGCATCACATACCTCTTTCAGATTGAAAGAACAGATATTGGATGCCATACCAACGGCAATACCCTGATTGTTGTTAACAAGAACTGACGGGAAAGTAGCAGGAAGAAGTACAGGCTCCTTCAAAGTACCGTCATAGTTGTCAGCCATATCAACGGCATCCTTATCAATACCCTTGAAAAGCTCCTCACAAATCTTCTCAAGTCGAACTTCAGTATATCTCGATGCAGCATACTGCATATCTCTTGAATACTGCTTACCGAAGTTACCCTTGGAATCTACATAAGGATGAAGAAGTGCTTCATTACCTCTGGTAAGTCTTACCATTGTCTCGTAAATAGCCTGGTCGCCGTGAGGATTAAGCTTCATGGTCTGACCTACGACATTGGCGGACTTAGTTCTGTTGCCGTTCAAAAGCCCCATCTTATACATCGTATAGAGAAGCTTTCTGTGTGAAGGCTTAAATCCGTCAATCTCAGGAATAGCACGAGATACGATGACACTCATCGCATAAGGCATGTAGTTAATTTCAAGCGTCTCAGTAATAGGCTGTACTTCCGGTTCTCTGTCGGGAATGGAATTATCAGTAAGCCTTGCTTTAAGCGAACTGCTGTTTACGTCTTTATCTTTCTTCTTAGGCATTTCTAGTAACTCTCTTCTTTATCTTTATCCTACATCAAGCATGTCGAGGTAGAGATGTCCGTCTTCTTCGATATGCTGCTTTCTTCCCTGAAGATTATCTCCAAGAAGAAGATCGAATATCTCGGAAGTCTTCTTGGCATCTTCGGGAGATACCTTAATAAGACGTCTTGTCTTGGGATTCATGGTTGTCTGCCACATCATCTCAGGCTCATTCTCACCAAGACCCTTGGATCTTTGAAGAGTGATATTGGCATTCTCACCGAGCTTTGCAAGTATCTCAACCTTCTCCTTCTCATTAAAGGCGAAGTAAGTCTCTTCTCCTGCATTCTTCCCCTTCTTATGCAAAGTAATCTCAAAAAGAGGAGACTCGGCTATATATACGTAGCCCTTCTCAATCAGAGTGGGCATAAGGCGATAAATCATCGCAAGTATGAGCGTTCTGATCTGGAATCCGTCGACATCGGCATCGGTACAGATTACAACCTTATTCCATCTCAGCATATCAAGGTTAAAGGCACTCATGTCCTTACTGTGCTTATTGGAAATCTCAACACCGCAGCCCAGTACCTTAACAAGATCAGTAATGATCTCACTCTTAAATATTGTCGCATAATCAGCCTTAAGACAGTTTAGTATCTTACCTCTGACGGGCATTACTCCCTGGAATTCGGCATCTCTTCCGAGCTTAACGGAACCCAAAGCGGAATCACCCTCTACTATGTAAAGCTCACGCTTATCTGTATCCTTGGATCTGCAGTCTACGAACTTCTTGATTCTGTTATTGATATCAATCTTACCTGAGAGCTGCTTCTTGATATTGATTCTGGTCTTCTCTGCATTCTCACGTGATCTCTTATTAACAAGAACCTGCTCGACAACCTTATCACCAAGAGCCTTATTCTCAATAAACCATATCTCAAGATGCTTTCTGATAAGATCAGTCATGAATTCCTGAATGAACTTGTTATTAATAGCTTTCTTGGTCTGATTCTCATAAGAAGTCTGAGTAGAGAAGGTACTCGAGATAAGAATAAGAGAGTCCTGAACATCCTCGAACTTAATCTTGGATTCGTTGGACTTATACTTGTCTCTTGCCTTAATCTGCTTATCTATCTCACTTACAAAAGCACTCTTAACAGCCTTATCGGGAGATCCTCCGTGCTCAAGGAAGCTGGAGTTATGGAAATACTGAAGATCGTTTACAGTATTATTAAAGCAGAATGCAACCTCAGCCTTTACCTTATAAATAGGACGATCCTCTGCATCACGTCCCTTCTCCTCACCGTCAAAGTAGTAAGTCTCGGTAAAGCCCTTCATGTCATTTAATTCATCGCAGTATCCCTTAATACCATCCGGGCAGAAGAAAGATTCTTCAGAACCGCTTATCTCATCCTTAAGGATAAATTCAATACCGCCGTTAACAACGGACTGCTTCTTAACGATATCCTGAAGCCTTTCGAAAGGAATAACGGTGTCGGTAAATACCTCAGGGTCGGGCTTCCATCTCTGGATAGTACCCGTTCTGTTGAATCTGTAGGGTTCCTTTATAAGCTCGCCTACAGGCTCACCCTTCTTAAAGGAAAGTGAATACTTTGTCTTATCACGCATAACAGTTACTTCGAAGAATTCAGAAGAATACTGTGTAGCGCAGGCACCAAGACCGTTAAGACCAAGTGAATACTCGTAGTCACCGAGGGAATTATTGTCGTACTTGGCACCGGCATAAAGCTCGCAGTAAACAAGCTCCCAGTTGTATCTCTCTTCCTTGGGATTGTAGTCCAAGGGTATTCCTCGACCGAAGTCCTCTACCTGTAAAGAACCGTCCTTGAACCTTGTTACTATAATCTGCTTACCGTGGCCTTCTCTCGCCTCATCTATAGAATTCGAAAGGATCTCGAAGAAAGAATGAATACATCCTTCAAGATCGTCGGAGCCGAAGATAACCGCAGGTCTCTTTCTGACTCTGTCAGCACCTTTAAGCATTGATATACTGTCGTTGCCGTAATCTGACTTTCTTGCCATAATTACCCCCATATTTACTTATACGTCATTGTATTATAACAATAGCTTGTGTTAAATCAAAAACGAAGATTTGTTCGTAATATGCACAAAAATCAAGGCTGCGGACAAATAAAAACCACAGCCTTAATCAATTAATCAAGTTCTGTAACTGCCGTTAATCTTTACATAATCATAAGAGAAGTCGCATGTGAACATTCTGTCATAAGCATCTCCCTCATGAAGAGTAATAGATACATAGATCTCATCTCTCTTAAGTCTCTCAAGAGCTTCATCCTCATCGAAAGGAAGAGCAACGCCGTCCTTGTATACTTCAAGGCCGCTTAAAGAGATATCTACCTTCTCAGGATCAAACTGAGCTCCGGAATATCCTACAGCAGTAAGAATTCTTCCGCAGTTAGCATCCATTCCGAAGAAAGCTGTCTTACAAAGAGGGGATCTTGCTACAGCTGTAACGATAAGCTTTGCATCGTCAGCATCCTTAGCTCCGTTAACTTCAATCTCAACGAACTTTGTAGCACCCTCACCGTCTGCAGCAAGCATCCTGGCGATATCGTAAGCAAGACTCTCAAGAGCCTCCTCAAAGATCTGAAGATCCTCAGAATCCTTATCAATCTTTGCTCCGGATGCTCCGTTAGCCATGATTACTACCATATCACAAACGGAAGTATCGCCATCTACACTAACTCTGTTGAAAGTATGTGCAACCGCCTTCTTAAGGCTGTTCTGAAGAATATCCTTATCGATATCTGCATCTGTTGTAAAAATACCGATCATGGTAGCAAGGTTGGGATGAATCATTCCGGATCCCTTTGCCATACCAGCAATAGTAATCTCCTGACCATTCTGAAGAGTAATTCTTGCTGCTACTTCCTTGGGAACAGTATCAGTAGTCATCATTGCATACTCAGCATAGTGAGATGTCTTGGCTTCATTAGTAAGTCCGTCAACAAGTTCAGGAACCTTGGCAATAATCTTCTCAGAAGGAAGTCTTGTTCCGATAACACCTGTTGAAGCAGTAAGCACTTCATCAGAACTGCATCCGAGCTTGGAAGCTACAGCCTTTGCAACTTCTTCAGCATCCTCTTCACCTACCTTACCGACAGCAGCATTTGCATTCTTGCTGTTGACGATCATGGCACGCATCTTGCCGCC
Source organism: Saccharofermentans sp. (assembly GCA_024403655.1). Taxonomy (GTDB): domain Bacteria; phylum Bacillota; class Clostridia; order Saccharofermentanales; family Saccharofermentanaceae; genus Saccharofermentans. The sequence goes on from JAKSRK010000002.1 coordinate 26,760, forward strand.
CATATCAATCTTCTTAATACTTCTTGTAAGAGAATGACCCTTAACAAGGTTAGATGTATATACACCTGCAACTGTAGCAGGAACATCAGACTCAACGAGAGCCACATCAAGTACAAGTGACTTCTCGAGATCGGGATTTACATTAGCAGCATTAGACTTAAGACCTGCAACAACACCGTTTGCCTTAAAGCCCTTAGGTAATGCGATATAAGCTTCTTCAATAAGATTGATTTCTTTGTTGTCCATAATTAACCGCCCAATACATATAATTATTGTTCGCTCTATTCTACTATTCGAACATCTCTTTTTCAAACCAATATATGGACATAAAAAAACACCGGATTCTATCCGGTGTTACTTTCTGGTGAGCCATGGGGGACTCGAACCTCCGACCCACAGCTTAGAAGGCTGTTGCTCTATCCAGCTGAGCTAATGACCCAAAAAGTGGAGCGGGTGATGGGAATCGAACCCACGTGGTCAGTTTGGAAGACTGAAGTTCTACCATTGAACTACACCCGCATATTGCACTCCGTGTATGCGTCTTTTTCAAACGCCTAAGTATAATACACTAAGAGCGATTACATGTCTAGAAGTATTTTCAAAAATATTTCGATATTTTTTATGTCATGCACCGAGGGCCTGATATCGCTATATTCAGAACACTTCCCAGCCCTTAAGCAGACTGTGTATCAGTAAGATAAGTACCTGAGATATAGAAACCGTCAGATGTCTTATACCAACCGTCACTTGTAACTGCTACAACAACTACAGGCTGATTTCTTGACAATGTTCCAACTATTTCATAATCAACACTCGGGCCGCTTCTGATTCTTAAGAACTCACCTGCTGTAACTCCCGCATACTTTGTTGTAGGAGAATCGAACTCAGTCTCTGACCATGTAACACTGATAGTGTTGCTCTCAAGAGGACCTGACCATACAGGGATTGAAGAAGTTGTAGCCGCTGTAGTCTCAACAGGGATAGGTGTAGGAGCTGCATCTGTCTCCTCTGAAGGCTTAGCATCCTTCTTCTTTTTACCGCAGGCAGCCATGCTCATAAGCATAACAGCTGCAAGTGATATACAAAGTATCTTAGTGATAGTATTTCTCTTCATTGTGACCTCCAACAGATCAACTCACATATATTTACATCTAATTATCGCATAAAAATTTTTTCAATCAAATATTTATCGTAAAGAGTCTTCTAATATATAAAACGATACGTGATCTCTCCACTTCCCGTTTATATGCATATACGATTTACGAAGTCCCTCTTCTGTAAAGCCGGCCTTCCTTATAAGGTTTAATGATCTCTCATTCTCCGGAAGGATAAAAGCTTCTATTCTGTGCATCTTAAGTTCTTTTACAAGGAGAGAACATGCCGCCAGTAAAGCTTCCTTCATATAACCGTTACCGGTATAGTCTTTATCCAGATGGTAACCTACTGCACAACTCATCATGCCTCCGTAAGCAATATTGAAGAAAGACACCCTTCCAATCACTTTATCCGGATTATCTTTAAGACTTATCCATAAAGGCACTACTCTTCCCGCCTTATATTCGGCTTCGTCATAGCGCATATACCGTTTTTGTGTTTTAAGCTGATAGTAATTGTCATTATGAGTCTGACTCCACTGCTGGTGAAAGTTTTTATTCCTTACAAAATAATCCGTTACTTCAGGAGCACAACTCTTCTTAAGCACCGCTAAACGGAGCCTGTCAGTTACTATTGCAAACAATTCCTTACCGGGTCTGTTAAAGTCTATTTCGTACATATTCATAGTATTGCACTTAATTTCTGAAAAATAAACTTGACTTTAACTTCCCTTACCCATATAATCTTTCATGCTGAGCGGGTAAAGCCCGATGCTTATCACTTGTATCATGGTGGGATTAGTTCAGTTGGTTAGAGCGCCAGTTTGTGGCACTGGAAGTCATGGGTTCGAATCCCATATCCCACCCCACTTTTTTCTTACCCTAACAAGGACTTGTTTTTGTCACTGGGGTGTAGCCAAGGGGTAAGGCACGGGTCTTTGACTCCCGCACTCGTAGGTTCAAATCCTGCCACCCCAGCCATATGATCCATTAGCTCAGTCGGTAGAGCACTTGACTTTTAATCAAGGGGCCTGGGGTTCGAACCCCCAATGGGTCACCACACTTATGTACAGCGTCCGATGGGCGCTGTTTTAACATCTTTATTTCACATCTTCCAGAACACCGTTAATTGCCTCTAGCAACCTTTTACCTGATTCTGTAGCTAATAATTTTTCAAGATTCGCCAGAGATTCATTTGAATTCTCTTTCAAATTAATTTTAGCATTCTTGTTATTATTGTAAAAACTTTCTTCAATTAAATCAGCATTATTCATTCGATCTTCATCGATAATACGTGAATAAACATCAGTAATCATCTTAATTGTCGCATGTCCTGAATCACCTTGAACCGCCTTAAGATTACCGTTAGTGAGTTTCAACTTGTATGTTACACTTGTATGCCGTAAAGAATGAAAACATACTTTAGGAAGATTATTCTCTTGAATAAACATTTGAAACAATTTGGATATTCTTCTCGGTTCAATCGGTGTTCCGGTTCTAGAGCAAAAAACTAAATTGTTATCCTCGAAATTCACATTGGACTTCTTATAGTTCCCGAGAATTTCATAATGTTCTCTTAGCATCCCAACCAAAGTATTAGGAATATATACCTTCCTTACACTAGATTCAGTCTTAGGTTTTTTCATAACAAGAATAGATTTACTATTTTTAGTTTTCTGGCTAAAAATTTTATATACATCTCTTCCGTTAAGTTCATAGTATGCTTCCATCTCTACTCGCTGCAAAATTCTATCTATATAGAGATATGGTCTATTTGTGTTCAAGTAAACTCTATCCCACTCTAGTGCCAGTATTTCTCCAAGTCTTAAAGTAGATGAAAAAGCAATATTCATTGCAAGTTTTAAGTTTGGATCCATGCAGAGTTCATTTGCTTCCTTAAGAACATCAATAGTCCAAATATCACGTGGTTTTAATTGTTCTTTAGGTCGAATTGCATTTTCGACAGGATTCTCCTTTATAAGCTTCCAAATCAATGCTCTCTTGAAAGCACTGTTAAGAAGTTTATGAATCAACTTAATTGTATTAGGAGAACAGTTCTCTCTTAGCTGAGATGGAGATGGTACATCAAGCAATTTAACATAAAACTCTTCAATGAATTTTGTAGTTACTTTCTCAATTTGCTCTTCACCGATATAAGGCTTTATGTACGTTCTGTAGTGCCTTAAATTCAAAGAATAGGTTGAATATGTCCAAATTGATTTTCCGTAGATTTCTATAAAATCATAAAGTAGTTCATTAATAGTCATGTTAGTTATTACCTTTGCGTTTTTGTGAAAATAACTTACTGAGATAAATGATTCAAGGATGGAAAATTATTCTTGCATCCTTGACAATCACTGAAAAATAAGCATCTAACTTCGTTAGGATTCGAACCTAAAGCTCCGAACAATTCAGATATGTTGCCTTTACACCACGAAGTTATATAACAGAGGAACAAGCAAGCCTGCCCCCCTGCATATTATTAAGGTTTAAAACTCGCTCAGCCGATAGTAGCTTGTATCGCACATGAGTCTAACATCTCTTATGGTGGGGAGCTTCTCTCCATACGTGATCCCCTTTCTAAGGGGGTTAGGACTAAGAAGGAGTATCATTATGAGTTCATGGTTCTTCGCACACAAGGGTGCTACCCTGTTTTATTGGATTTATTCGGCTCTCATTCTTTTCCGCTTAAGTTCTACGACAAATACTTGGATTCAACCTTGATATACAAGGCAGAATGGTCACAGCCAACCAACACTGCTTCCCATGAATATAAAGTACTGAGCAAGTGTTATATTAGATTGTCAAGGAACGTTCGAGTTCTCAAAAATCATAGTTTTCGGAAAATAGCAGAAACAACAAATGGAAGGTAACATTTTGTAGACCTTCCATTAAACTTGCTTGAAATAATCTTTATATCACTATATAATATTTTTGATAAAGAGCTTTCACAAACTATAGTTTGTGAGATTTACGTTTCGTTTTCCTCGATTTCTTCCTTGTATCTATAGTAAGTCGCAAGACCTATTCCCATAGCAGCACTAGCTTCTTTAACAGACATTTTACCTTCTTCAACTTGTTTAAGAAATCGCTTAAATGTTTCTGGTTTCACTTTACGCGAACGCCCAAATTTAACCCCTCTAGCCAGAGCAGATTCTACACCCTGTCTTGTTCGCTGCAAGATTTTCTGTCTTTCTAATTCAGCACAATATCCAAGAATCGTTAATGTAACATCCGCCAAGAATTTACCTGACAAGTCCTGTTTATCCCTGGTATCAAGCAAAGGCATATCTAAAACGATAATATCTATCTTCTTTTCTTTAGTTAGAATCTGCCACTGTTCCTGTATCTCGATATAGTCACGTCCAAGACGATCTATAGAATACAGATAAAGACAATCGCCTGGCTTAATTTTCCTCATCAGCTTTTGCCATTCGGTACGGCAAAAGTCTTTGCCTGACTGGTGTTCCTCATATATTCGCATCTCAATACCGAGAGCTTCCATAGCATCCCTCTGTCGATCCGTATTTTGATGATTGGTGCTAACTCTTATATAGCCATAATTCATAAAAATCATCTCCGTTTCTTAACATTATCTTTGATTAATATAGTACATTCATTAGACAGAAGCATTATATGAATCATACTGTTCCTGACTTATACTTCCACCACTCTCCAATATGCCTATTATTTCCCATGCTATATTCAGCATATTCTGGGGTACAGGATTATTCTCCAAAGCTGCTGAAGCTATCGTATTATTACCGTCCACAGGAGCTATCCACATGTATTCTTCGCAAATACCTAAATCTATCGAAGTCAATTCAGCTGCAGTTAATTCTTCAGGATAAGCAGGTATGCAAAAACCCCATATAGCTGCTTCAGGATATTGTCTCCAATTGGTGACTCGACGCACCTGATCACTAGAATTTCCTTCTAAAGTTATAAGATATCCTGTACTAGCATCATAAGATTCAACTATTCCGATATGCGATAAAGCGGAATGATTATCGTCCCATTCCCAAATAACCAACCATCCAGGTTGAGGTTCAATAGTCGTTTGATAAGCTGTGTTCTGATACGTATATATGAATTCTCCAGGGTTATTCTCATTGTTAAACCATTCATAATAGTAAACACAATCAATCAGGCAAGGAATAACTCCTGAATCAATATAACCATTCTGATCAGCACACCAGGAAACGAAGCAAGCACACCATGGAAAACGATATCCACTTCCGTTGGTATACCAATTACAGTAAGGTTCCCAACCATTTCCAACCTGTTGAGTTGCCACATCTATCATTCCAATGCCTGTACCTGTCTCAATCATGCTCTCCAAAGAAGAGAACGATTCATCATATTGCGGATCCAGATAGTCAGCAAGAGCTGCTAATTCAGTATCATTAAAGCCTAATAGTGCAGCTACAACATACGGATCAGGATGATAGCATAAAACCAAGAAACCATATGCGAATGTCAATCCTTCTGTCTGATAAGGTACTTCTGTAATAATGTATCTGAGTTCAAATGGGGTTTCAAACTCATAGTAACTATTAAAGTCATAGCATACACAATTGCTTGCCCAAAACACTTCGGAAAAGTACTGATACGTATCACTGCCACTAGTGAACGTATTCTTATTATCAATATCTTTATCAGATACATATGCATAATAAAGCGATATAACATTTCTCCAAGGAATATCACCATTTAATACATATGGGTAGCACCAGCCTTCATCAATAAGTTCATCAGCATATATCTCAGCTCCGTTTATAACACTATTCTTATACATAGTTCTATGTTCACGACATACTTCCTGTAAAGAGAACGAATTACTAGAGTCCCAGAACGGCGTAGAAGGTACATATTTTGTTGCTGCCGAGCTACTAAAAAGCATAACAATTAGCATTTCTATCATCATCACTATGGACATAACACCAACGACAGCAGCTTTTATTAGTGATGTTTTACTTTTAGGAATTACTGCAGTAGGCTTCACAGGATTTTTAGCAACGCTCTTATTTGTCTTAAAGAATCGCTCGATAAAGTTAGAATTCTGACTCCCTAGAAGTCTGTTATTCTCTACATTTTGTCTCACAGCAGCCATTCTAAGCTGATCGTTATAATAGGACGAACTTGATGTTGGAGCCGTAGTTCCTTTGGGACTACTGACAATATGTCTTTGAATATTAGTTGAACCTTGATTCTCCTTTGGCTTTACTTCGGTTTTCTTACGCTTTTTACTTCGTGCCAAGTTGGCGCGAAGTTGCTGCGTTTTTGTTATGACTACATCCTGTGTTTTTTCTTTAACTATTGATGATACCGTTTCTGTCGTTAAACGGACAACTTTCTGATCCTGTTCATCATCCTGTCCAGACTCATCCATGCCTACATCAGCAATAGCTTTAACAGGCAAGTTAAAGTCGTCGATAGTTCTCTTGAATTTACGTTCGCGAGAAAATTCTCGATTAATAACTTTCTTATCAAATCTTTTCTTGTGATCTATAATCTTCATTTCCAAAGATACCTTCGTTCTTCTTTGTTGAGAAAAGTTTATATATCAACGTTTTCTCAGGAATTACATTTGAGAAAGGTATATATACATCACCATACTTTAGTAATCCTGCGCCCTTTTCAGATTTGTCGAGCCATTTTGTATTCTCTTCGGATAAGTTATAAAACTCCTTGAGTGCCATTAGATCAACATCAGATTGGCTGGTCATGAATGTTACTTCAGAGTTAGCTAACATATTCGTAGTGATTTCATTCGTCATAAAACATTTTGCGTTTTGACTAATTGCATTAGGCATTCCGCTTCTTTTACGCCACTGACGATATGCATTATCGAAGAATGTAGCTGTATTCGGATTAGATAAAAGAACCTGAGCCTCATCGAAGTCAATATATGTACTGCCTCCGTTTTCCCAATTTAGAGTAACCATATTGATTACTGCATCTGTAAGAACAAAAAGTGCTATAGGTTTTTCTATTTCTCTTAAGCCAAATAGATTAAATATCGTAATACGCTTGCTATACATATCTACTGTAGATTCTTCAGCATATGTATTAAATGAACCTAGAGTAAACATTTCTAATTTCAGAGCCAATTGTCTTGCCTCTGCTTCTTCCTGTTGCGTAATAATTCTATGAAGCACACATAAAGTTGGCATTTCGCCTGTCTCAGAATAATTCTCATATGTTAATCTGACACATCTATCCAAAATAGATCTCTCTTCAAGAGTAATAGGATGTTCAGGATCAGCCTGATTCAGAAGCGTCATAACGAACTGAGATTTTATACTAACTGGATTACTATTCTCATCAGTGCCATAATTCTTGACCATTTCCATACAGTTAATTTTATCTTTACCTGAACCAAGATTAACTACAGATACAAGCTCAGGACATAGATACTGATACAAAACGGAGTATTCCCCTTCAGGATCAACAATTATATATTTATTATCTGTCTTCATGATTCTTTGAAGCTGGATCCATTTAATCAGCATAGATTTACCGCCGCCTGGCTTACCTACCATTACAGCGGACTGATTGATAAGATTTTCAAAATTAGGTACAACAAAATTTCTCGATATCTTGTTTTCGCCAATATGAACTCCACCTCTTTCAAGAAGATCAATACATTTAAATGGAGTTAATACAGATAAAGAAGATGTATTAAGTAATCTCATCTGTTTTACTCGCCATGCTCCATAAGGTAAACAGGTGTTAAACACGTCAAACTGTTGCTGCGTAGCAACATCCAACTGGGCATTTGAACCTGAAGTTGATTTAACAGCCTTTTTAAGACTTCCTGTAATCTTATCAAGTTCTTCTTTTGAATCGGCTATTATAACCATTGTTATGCATGCTGTAAGCATACGCTCATCGTTATTATGGATATCATCATCCCACTCACGGCATGCAGCCTGTTCATTAAGTCTTTGTGCCGGGGGTACAGCTGTTATATCCTTTTGTCTTTCTTTCCAATCCTGAATTTTAGAATCTGCACTATCAGATTTACTTCTAAGAAGTCGATCAGCTTCGTCAACAGGAACAGGTATTATATCTATAGAAAGCAGCATTCTATTAGATACATCTGTTAATGTCGATACAAATGAGTCTCTAAGTACATTCGCCCAGGAGATAAGATACAAAGAACGAACATACTTATCGTCGTCGATTATGATGTGATCACGTTTCCTTTTAATATGTGTTGGTGCCACATAGTTTTTAAAATCATTACCAAAATAAGGACTTGTCGGATCTATATCTGGACGATACTCATCACCTTGATGGAAGAAGCTATGGAGAATAAATAGTCTTTCTTTGCTGTCTATTTCTTGTAATGAGGAACCCATTTCTTCAAGAGCTGATTTGAGATCATCATATAGTCTATTAAAGAACTTCTCGGCTTCAGTGATATTATCTCTTTTGATAGCTACAGTTATATATTTGTCCTGAAGTATTCCTCTGACTTTCTCAGTTTTTGTATCAATGATTTTATTGAAATCATAACCCGCCTGTACAAGCATCTTGTTTTCAGGATATCGCTCAGGTTCAAGATATAATCCTACGTCCAGATCTTTTGGATCAATAGGACGATTGTATACTGTTATCTTAGTTATAGCTTCAGGATCTAATGTATTGATAATCCCTGACCACTTAACACATATATCTGTTCTATTATCATAACTTGATACCATATAGTTAAGGTCAGTAAACTTAAAGCTTTTGGTATAACGGTTATCTACCAAAAATATACCGCTTGCACCGTAAATTGCCTGTATAGGAATAAGATCCTGAGTCGTAGCAGGAACTTTATATCTAACTTTACCTTCTTGTATTCGCTCTTTTAAAACATCAAGCATCTTCGGATTCCTCCTGTATTTTAACTATTTGGGATTCTCTAACTTTGGCAATCACCTCTTCTGGTGGCATATCATGTTTGCAAAATTCCTTTGGGAGAAGCATATTCCTAAGAATCATTGGAATGTATTCTTCAGCATTTAAGCCTTTATATGGGAGAAAGCCAATTATTCCAATTGGAGTCGCAATTATCATTGTAATTAGCAACCTTAGAATCTCAGGGATATCAAATACTACATTTCCTAATATATAAAAACCGAGAAATGCAGCCATTATCAATATAGATGCTATCAGCTGTCTAAGAGTCAGTCCTCTAAACCAATCCGCTTTAATCTTCCTGATATCGGTTGGAACCCTTACTTCAACAGGTTTCATGTTATTTCCTCCCACGACAAAATAGCGGTGGCAGCTAGGCTACCACCGCTTAAGATATTCATATGGATATAATTCATATCATCACTCATTTCCTTTTCCTTCTTGAAGTTTTTCTAGGATTAGCTGCTTCATACAAAAACTGCTCACCTGTCATCATGCGAGCTTTAGGCATAAACGATTTAGATTCCTCTATATAATCAAGCCAAACAATAGATGTATCTTCAGATATTTTTTCAATCTCTTTAGTTTTTTGAATAAAAGTTGGAGATTCATATCCAATATCACCTATTTTTATCTTATATCTCATAGCATTACCACCAGATATAGTAGTAAGCTTTGCTCTTGGGTGTTTAGTCGGATCATATTTTTTATCTAATATCGCTGGTGTATTCTTGATAAACAGCAGACACTCATCAGGCTGCATAGTTCGAATCTGAGCGACTGTCATTACTTTTAAGGAAGCTGTAGATACATTTTTTGAACTACTTCCCGAAGAACCTTTTGTCTCTCCAAAGGATTCAACATTGATAGTCTCTTCTCCCATCATATCTGAGAAATACTGCATTGTATCCTTAGATTGTGTTCCGAGGAAAAGAATCTCATCTGCAGATTCCTGAAATGTCTTTCCTGACTTGCCAAAAGTAGTCTCCAACTGATTTAAAGACTGCAAGAACATCATGATACCAATTCCACGTTTACGCGCTGTACTCCATATACCGTCAAATCCTTCAGGAGCAGCTACATTAGCAACCTCATCCATCAGGAAGAGAGTATACTCAGGAAGTCTTCTTGAATCATTCTTGTGAACGACATCAGCACAACGGTACAGCTCATCAAATAATGATGTGTAAAGCATAGAACATATAAAGTTCAATGATTTATCGCGTTCAGGAATAATCATGAATAAAGCAGTCTTACGTTCACCAGTCTCAGAAAGTTCCATAGTATCCATCTGAGTAAGATTAGCAATCGCAGGATCGTTGAACTTAGATAGATGTGCCGATAAAGACTGAATAATTGATTTTACGGTCTTGGCTGGACCGAGCATTGACTCTTTCCAATAAGATAAAGCCGGATGCATAGGATTTCTCTTCTCAAGATCTTCCATATACAAATGTAAAGGTGATTTATAATCTTCATCATCTTCTCTAACATCACATTGATGAAACAGATACATAAGAGTATTGAAGTTCTTCTCATCAGGAGGACACTCGTAATAAACAACAAACATTAAAGCTTTTAACAAGCCTTCAGCCATTGGATCAAAGAACGGATCAGGTTTAGAATCAGGAGGAGAAGTATTCTTGAACAAAGATGTAGCAAGAGAAGAAATATCTTCATCCTTCCTGAGATAAACAAAAGGGTTATAAAAATCACTCTTTTCAGGCTCTTTCAGATTAAGAATCTTTATTACATATCCATTTTCCTCAAGCATTTTACCTGTTGTTTCTAAAAGATCGCCAGCTGGATCAAGGACGATATATGAACCTATCATTTGCATCAGAATAGGTGCAAGAACAAATCTTGATTTACCTGAACCCATTGAGCCAAGCACTAATGCTGCAATCGTTTTCCTGACTACTTTGTCGTTATAATACATTTTTACATTTTTAGTAAAAATAACATTCTTGAAGTAATCTTTATGACTTAACTGTTTACCAATTTTTTTAGGATCACCAAGCTGTTGATCACCCCGATCTCGTCCTCGCCTAAATCCCATCTGATCTAAAGCTTTGACATAAAGGAGCATCCAGAATATCAATATGGATACTATTATTGCTGGAATCGTAGCATCACAGTATATTAATGTTGTATAGTCGTTAAGAAGATTAAGCACAGCTGAAATAGATCTAAACTGTTCAAACGATATTACAGGCGATAAAAGAAAAGCCAGGTATGCTATCGGGAATGCTCCTACGATACCTATCGTAAGATACATTCTTTTCTCTGTTTTATTATTCACGCTTTATCCTTTCTAACTTCTCGCCAAGTTGGCACGAAGTTACATTACATATTAAATTTCTCTTTAATGAGAGTTCTTGTACCAAATACCATGAGAGCAAAAAACACTACTTTCAGGAGCATCATTATAAAGAACTGCCACATAGCAAATCCTGTAAACCAACTTGAAACATCCGTCCACAATCCATCGAGATCAAATACATCGGTCCCCATGAATGCAGCAAAAATATACAGCACACAAGTAAGTGCAACTCCGAAAAGGCAGTCACCAGCAAAACCTTTTATATAGGTTATTCCCATGTGCGATGTTTTTTCACTGCCAAAAAAGCACAAACCTATAGGAGCAAGCGATACTTCAACAAGTATGCGAAGAAATCTAGCCAGTAAATAAATATAAATAGCTGCTCCTATCAAAAGAACAGCTATGCAAGAAATCAGCAAAAATAGCAGCGTTGGCGTTTTTGCAAACTGCATACTTATCAACTTTGCTATCCCACCAAATATATCTAGCAAAGACAAGTCACTAGTGTCAAAATCTAGAAAATCTTCAATTAAATCGTTAACAGCATCAGTAAACGTAATATGAAGATTTTCAGCAACAAGCGTTCTGTTAATAAGCGTTATCATGCCAATTGAGACATCCCAAAACCATATCATGATAGAAGTGCTGTAATGTACTGCTACGTTGGCAACAATATATCTTAAACTATGACCAACAAGTTTAGAGGGTTTAATCTCATGAACATTCTCTAACGATTGAGCTAGACCATATAAGAAGAATATCAAACAAAACGATTGTCCAACTGCAACCAAAGCTGAATTAATAGATGATACTATTGAATACACCTCAGGATAGGTATTCTCAATATCCCATTCCAAGAGAGAAATCACATTATCAGCAAAAAAGTTCCACATTGCCGTGACGAATTCTACAAATTCACCCATTATTATTACCTTTCTCTGTTCTCTAACCCATTAGCAATAGTTCTTGCTTGACGTCGAGCTTCTTCACGAACCTTAGCTTCTTGCTCGTATTTTGCAAAGGACTGTTTAAAGCTTTTATTTTGCTTCTTATTATTCTCCTGATTAAGACTTATCGCCTGTTTCATTGGATCGGGCAAACCGTCTTGTGAGTTTATAAAATCCGTCTTTGAAGCTTCCTGAACTGTCAAATTCTCCTTTTCCTCCAACGAGTCTGGGTTTACTATTTCCTGATAAGCGATTAAATTCGGCTCTGAAAGATCTTTTGTTAGCTTCTGTTCCTTCAGAGCTTCGGGAAAATTTGCTTCTTTATCCTCGTTAGAATTAGAATGTTCCGATGTCTTATTCGACTTAATCACATCAGAATTCTTCTGCTCAACTTTATCTTCTCGTTCTATCTCAGCTTTGGAGCCTTCAGGATTTTGAACTTTTTCCATATTGGTATGAAGCTTATGTTCATACTGCTCGAACCTCTTAGTACTAGACTGTTCAAGACTATATTCAATTAGTCCAAGTCTTTTACAGTATTCCTGGATAACAGATGATAGCTTTTTATCGAATACAAGCAGTTTATTATTAGAAATATCATCTGAAACTACATATATCGGAATTCCTGCCTTAGATAACGGATCTAGTAATTTTTGAGCATCTTCTTTATTCAGAGTAATCGCTCCAGGCTCTTTACCATCTTTTAAAAAAGCTTCACACGGATTCTTTTTATAGTACTGCTGCATTTTTTCCGCTTCAGACATTTTCTCGCGCTCGGCAGCATATTTTGCAACTATATCCATCATCACTCTTGAAGATGATTTTACAACTGTAGTTACCCCATCAACCATTAATCTCATAGCATATGAGCCAACCTGTTCTTCAAGCATTTAGATCACCTCTCATCTCTGGTATTTATCTTTCTATCCTGATATTGAATCTGCGGTGGTACATCCTGAATTAACTCACCATCCATAATCATCTTGATACACTTAGCAATGTCTCCAGGTGCTCTAAGATGTGAAATGCGATTTTTCTTCCATGTACCCTTGGTTCCGTTTATAGAGTTATAAAGTTTAATACCCTTTGCTGGCGGATCCCAGGAATTAAGATTAATCGTATAATCATCCAGTAAATAGTCTTTCTCGGTTATTCCACCTCTTATTGCTGCACCCTTATCGGATCCACAAGGAACGAAGATTCTATTTTGATCATCAAGCCACGGCATATGCTTATCAAGCCAGGCATTTTTCTCTGCTAATGCGTACTTACTATCAGTCAGTACAGCTGACAAAATATGGACTTCTACGTCTGGATTAAGCTGCTTAAAAAGTTTAATCGCATCGATAACATTTTGGTTCGGTTTAAGATTCATGAAATAATTCTTTTCATATAATCTCTCCAAAGTATCAACAGGTTTGAATTCGGCAACCGTCCCATCCATATCCACGAACAATCTTGTCTTTCTCTCTCCGGTATTGATATGCTCCGGTATTTTCTCGAACTTCTTAATAAGCTCCGGACTAACCTTTTCAGGATCCAATTTGATTTCAGCTGGAATTATATCTTTAAAATGCTCATAGGCACTTCTGTAGACATCCTCATTAACCTGGCCAGAAAAGTAAGCCTGAAGCTCATGTATCCATTCATCGATGAATTCCTCTTTATCTTCGTATTTGTCGTTCCACCACATATCAGAAAACGACTCAAACAGCTCATAATTCTTCTCAATGAGATCGCTCCAATTAGCTTCTACTTCGCTGAAATGTATGCTTTCTACAGAAGTAATATAGGTATTAGATACCATTAGGTCATAGAATTTACTGTAATAGTTGGTATTATTTTCAAAATCTATCTGTACACATGAGATGGATGCGTTATAATCGACATCTACAACGTTTAGATTTCCGCCTGATACTGTAAGCATATCTTTTACAGATACTACGATTGGATCAGGTTCACGGAGAAGTTCTTTCCAATTAGGTATAGTCGATAAGCTCCCCATATTACCGCTATTCATAAGATCCGCTACAATGCCCGAGAATTTACCTTTTCTAGCCTGTGATAATAGCTCCTTACTAATTTTATCCTGAAGTTCAGGCGGCAAATCACTAATCTTTGTCTCGTCTGTCATCCCACTTATATAACCGTTGTAATTAACTTTTGCCATCCTCAATACCTCTCTTTATTTTGAACTGAATATTTATCTTTTGACATCTGTGGTGATCTGCGATTGTGATTAAGTATGTAATCGCAATAGGAAATCTCTTTCTCAAGCTTCTTCTTTTCAGCTTTTTTAAAATCAGGATTCGTACTCTTGTCAGATTTAATTTCTACAAGTTCACGATGAAGCTTTATTTTTATTGCTGAAACATCATTAATAGACTTGATATCATTCTTTAGAATGAAACAGGATACTCCAGATATTAACTGAAGTTCCTTATACGCTGCTTTACCATCTGCAGATAGAGTATTTCTGTTAGAATTCTGCTCAAGTTCCTTTTTATACTTGAAGTATTTATAGAAGAAATAACTATGTACTTTTCTGCCATCGACATAATAACCTCGGTGCCGACGGTATAATTTAACACTATTTATTTTCAGTCTATATATCTTCTTGGGAGTTTTTAGCTGATATCTGACATATTCTCGGTTAAGCACTTGCTTATCGTATTCGGGATCAGAAAGCCTACGATATATATCTTCTATATCATATCCATCATAACGATTTAGGTTACAAAATCGGTAAAATCTACGCTTACCATTCTTATCATATGCATCAGGCGGAGATAATGCAGGGAATTTATATCTTGATCCAACCTTAAGTTGATAGCCTTTATCTTGAAGGATGATGTATATATCATCCAGTGATATCGAATCAACAATTGCTGCATCAACATCTCTACATATACGTTCTCGCGTATACGGCTGACCAGCTTCTCTGTTTTTCAGCCAATTCTTAGTTCCAACTTGACTAGGTTCCTCGATAATAGACAGACCATGTTCAAGACAAATCTCGTCAGATGTTCTACGCATCAAATCATAATCTTCAGGAGAATTATAGAATTTATACCCATCAGCAATAGATACGGAATTAATCACAAAATGATTATGTACGTGGCCTGTATTAACATGTGTTGCTACAACGACCTGAAAGCGATCTCCCCAAATCCGCTGAGCAAGTTCGACACCTATAGCATGAGCTTCTGAAGGTTCAACTTCATCTGCAGCAAATGATTGATATCCATGATAACACTGTCTACCTTTGTCTTTATGGTAAATATCTTTAGTCTCCTGGAAGTACCACGCAGCTTCTTCAGGAGAATCAACAGCAACACCACCAATACCAGAGATGAGGAATGCCTTTTCATCACGTTCAGAAATAGAGAACTCACCCTGTCCATTCATATCAAGATGAAAATCTTTCCAATTACTAGAGTCCGTTTTCTCAGGATTCATAACATAAGATATACATTTATAAACAGTATTCTTATACGACCATAGGGATGTAACAGCCATATTTCCTCCAACAAAAAAGCACCCGATTTCTCAGGTGCTTCAGTAGTGTTTTTAACTTTGCGACAAGTCGGTAAAATGTTCTTATAACTTGTCAGGATAATATTCTAATCCAAATTCCCGGCAGATATCATCAACCACAATTTCTTCTCCCGATATTAAAGAACTATCAACTGTCCTAGCTATAGACTCAAATGGTACTTTATCGACTAATTCAGAACTAGAATAAGGGGTAACATAGTAAAGGTATCTATATATAAATCCCACATATCCTGCCAAATCAAAATCCGAAACATCACACTTTTTTAGTTTACCCTCGATTTCAGGAAGAATAAAATCCATGCATTCTATAGGCGTTTCAAACTGATAACGAGAATATTCCGTATCAAAGGCTTCAGCACAGAATTCTGATTTCAAAAAAGCATTTGAAAAATCCTCAATGGAATATCCTAATTTAGCAGCATATTTATATATTCTTTTTTGTGTGCCACAGATTTTCAATTCGATACGATCCATAACTACTTCTTACCTTTCTCTTGACTGTTTCTCGCGGTTAAGTTCTTCCCGAACAATCTCATCAAGATACCTACCTTTTCCTCTTGTATTGCGAATGGCTTGATCTACTGCATCAAGAGCAATCCTTCGAGACTCTTTTGCATGTCGTTGTGCTTCTTCGAGCTCGACACCCTGAAGTTTCATACAACTAACAACTTCAATCTTAGAACAAGCATATTCAGTTTTAGCAACATATTGAAAGCCGTAATTTACAGACTGAAGACATTCAATCAGAGCTACATCTGTCATTCCATAACTAGCAAAACGCTCTAAAGCATCAAGCATTCTATCATCAGCAATCTTACCAACTACAACATCATAATGATTCAGCTTGTTTCTCCACCTTTTAGCGAGCTTAAGCTTATTGAACTCGTCACAATACCGTCTATTAGAAAGGACTCCATTAAGCCAATTATTTCCATCCAATACTAAAATACGTTCATCAGGAATCTCCGATAGCTTCAAACGAAGAGTATATAAAACTGGTTCTCTTTTTTCAGAAACAAGAGACGACGCTTGCATTTTATCGCTCCCCATATAGAAGCCTTTACCAAAATCACAAGACTCTCGACTCTCTGGCTGAATATCCCCTATAATTCCACCACGCGAACCATGATAAAGAATAATATCATCCATTATTTCTATTCCTTTCTGTTAACTCTACGCCAAGTTGGCACGAAGAAATACTTTCGTAACTTCTTTTCTCTTTAACTAACGTTATGACTTCTTTAAGTTCATCTGTAGTTTCTTTAAGTTTAAGTTCATCCATAATGATTCCGTGAGAATTGGCAACAGCAGCGATTTGATTAAGGTTATTACCGATCCTCATCAGCTGTCGGACTTCTTCTCGCATCTCCTTCGTCATCGGCGGTGGAACCTTGCCATCTCGAATCAGATGTCGTATAACGTCGGATGCGGTCAGCTCAGACTTATCCGCAAGCTTTTGAAGTCGGGTATAATCCTTGTCAGATAGTCTGATTCGAATGGATTTATTCATTTTTTCTCTCATAACATACCCTTCCATTTTAACTTCGTGCCAACTTGGCACGAAGTTATCAGTGCTCAAATTCTCTTCTTTGTTCATTTGACAGATCAGCCGGTGGAACGATCGGCAAACTGCAATATCTGATCAAATATCGTATTGTACTCGAAGCGGTAAAACCGTTCGCAGCTGCCAGTTTCTGCAGACGATTAAACTCACACTCGGACATTCTGAAATGAAGTCTACGGCTAAGTTGTTCCTTCATATGTCACCTCTAGCCCTGAGGGCTTTTCTCTTTTATTATACATCCCGAAACGAAAATTCGTCTCGGCGAGCAACGAATTTGTATCCACAATATGGATACAAATCATATTTAGGGCTTTGCCCTAAGACCCATACTTTGACATCCGTCAAAGATCATCTGCTCTCCCTTCGGATCGATTTATCGTTTTTCTTGGTCGGGAGATTACCTTCTGCAGCTCGATAAGAACGGAGATATTCATTGTAATCTTTGGTCAAAATCTGTTCTCCGTTTTTGATTTTTTCTCTGCCGTCGATATCAACAGCAGGTATCGCTGGTGATAAATACACAACCGCTTCGATACCTTTATCTTCGAGATATTCTTTTATCTTTTTTGCATTAACGGGCCCCGCCGCCTTGTCCTCACCTACCTTTTTTACAACATCATAATCATTGTCGAGACAGATGAAAACCTTATTGATGTCAGGACGAGAATTAAGAAAATTATCTAGGGCAACTGTTGAAACACCACCTAAGGAAAGATAGTTCGCAAGCTCATCTTCAGGGTATTTTTCTTTAACAATATCCATATAACTAAATGCATCCATAGGAGTTTCAAAGAGAAACAATCTACTTGAGTTAGGATTTTCATGTCTCCATGAAAATTCCTTTGAAGAGTTCTCAGCTTCACCTTTAAACGGCTTCCTAGTAGTATCACTGTTACAGTGATATTTATCCCAGGTTTCCCAAAGTTCACGTTTATACGCATACCTTATCTGACCTTCAGGATCCTTTCCTGGAACAACCATGTTATACCGTGGATTCTTTAATTCAACGGTATTGCCATCTTTATCAATATAAGATTTTATTTCAGTCTCATACACATAACCTTCTTTGATCAACCAACGAACAAACTTATCACTTAATCCGCGGGTTAATGTTAAATAGGAATATACATGCTTATTAGTATTATTCTTTTCAGGAGCTATGAAATCTTTACTTGTAGCAACTACTACAGCCTTTTCAGGCAAGCCTTTACCAAAGGCTTCACTTATATATTCTCTTGTAGCATCATCAGCATTATCAAGTAGAAGCTGATACAGCTCCGCAACGGAACCAACACTATTCCACAATGGCTCAGAAATACCACCAGGCTTAATCTGTCTTATCTGTTCCTTAGTAAGCAATGATAGATCCGCAGCTGAAAAGAATTTTGTATTAGACAACTTTCTCTCTTTTCGACTATTCTCTTGAATTTTACTTTCCTGAAGATGTTCTTCCCAAGACTGAGAAGGAACACCGTAAACTGCCAAATGAATCTCTTCGTAAATTTTCATGCGGTCGGCTTTGGTAATATCCTGATATCCACAATAATCTCGAAGAAATTCATAAGCGTAATAGCAGCCTTTTTTACCTGATGCCCAATGTTTAAATCCGTTGGTCGTAATACTTACTGTATCGTGAGAAGCACCGTCATAGTCACAGGTATATATCGGCTCACCTGTTTTCTTATCGTACTTCCCTGTATCGTATGCGCGATATGCTCCCTTACCTGAAGTAAGGTAATCGTAGACAGATACTTTGGAAGCTCTATCTATCTCTTCTTTTGTATAGAAATACCTTGTTGTATCTGACATATTTAACTTCCTTTCTACTTTGCGCCAAGTTGGCGCGAAGTTAGTTGTCGGGACGATTTAGAAACAGTCTCTTTGCAACATCGTTCATTGAAGTCATAAATTCCTCCACGAAAGTTATCGATGTAGTCTTTGCTACCATTAATACTGACTTAAGAGGTTTCCCATATGAGATATATCTCCCTAACTCTAGTCCCAATGCAGTTTTGATATCTGGATGAATCTCAAAACCAAGCTTGTAACATACAGCTACAGTTGTGCTGCAAGCCTTAAAGTTTGCATCATCAGCATTGTTATTTGTTAGTAGCGTATGAATATACGAATAGATATACATAGATAAATTCGTGCCATCATCATCTGGTTCGACCTTATGTGTTTTATATGACTTAGATACCAAATCATCAAAGGCTAGACAGCATAAAGTGATAGGATATTTTTGACGGACTCCAGGACGACAATTCGTTTGAGAGACATCAAATGTATAATAGGACTTAAAAACAAAACTTTGTTTGACCTCGTTATTCTCAACATAAGTACCTGTCGATACTCTTTTACGAAGAAGAATACCTTCAGAATTCTTCTTGATGCTTACCTTTTGTTTTTTCCATTCATCGAATGTCTTTATAGTAGAAGCTTCAGGGCACTGAGCATAAAGCAAGATGTTATTGGACAAAGATAACCTTTCGAATCGTCCAATAATATCGAGACACTTGAGAAGTTCCTGCGGATCAGTACTACATCTGCAGTATGCATCTTCTTCAAGCTGTTTCATAAGCTGCTTGCGTTCTTCGTCCTGTTTCTTAAGATAAGCATGTTGCTCTTCCTTGGTGAGCTTACTGAACTCCATGATATCGTGTTCATTTTCAGCCATATAAAAACTCCTTATCGACGTCCAGCGATAAACAGTGCTATGGCTCCAGCAAACATTACGATTGCACCGCCAAAAGCTGATTTAAGTGCAGTCTTTTTTTCGTGAGGACTCTGCTCACTCCAAGCAAAGCCAAACATTACGATAGAAACAACAAGCCAGATGAATCCAATTCCAGTACAAAGGCTAGCTATAAGTGTAGCCAATCTATTAATTGGCTCATCAAGCTCAGAGATACCTGTATCAGATATGTTAATATCGTCGTCAGCCATGAGCATGAAGATTCTTGAAGAAAGACTGTAATAAGTATTAATAAGTGAATGCATATTGTATAATCTCCTTTAAAGTAAGATAAGAGCTGCCCCAAACGAAGCAGCTCCTATCTTTTGTCCAATTCGTATCAGCTTCGTGCCAATTTGGCGCGAAGTTGATTAACGTTCAAGCCCTCTATCCTTGTTCTGAGTCTTATCGTGTTCAATACCATCGTGAGCGATTGCAAGAGTTTTGCTATTCTTATCATAAGCATAGACACTATTAGACAAAAATTCCTTTGAATCAAGAACTTCTTTATTTACATCAGCAACGGTAGCAGCAAGGAAATTCAAATCACACTCACTCTTGGGTACGATTAGAACTTCATTAACTGAAGACGGAAGAACATATACGGGACCTAACTTATCAGTTATTTTATCCATTATAGAAGAATTCGCAGCCAAAGCTGCGCCGAAATTTCCACGTTCATTACTCAAAACGAAGAGAGGTGAAAGATAATCCGAAACTACAATTGGTTCAACATCCTCGAGAAGATTTGTTTTAGAATTTTCATTCATAATAGCAGCTAATGCCGCATCCTGAATGTTCATGAATGAAATCGGTCTTTCAGATATATTCTGCATAGCAACATCATGGAGCGTCTTCTTATCAACACCCCACGTATTCATAAGATCATCAGTCACTACAACGCTAGAAACACCATCTCTATCTTCATGAATAATCATTTGATATACAACTGATAAATCTGCGACATTCTCATGCGGCTTGTTCATGAGATAATCCTTATTGATATCCGAATTAATAAGTCGTGTTGTGAGTCGAGTCTTAGCAAACTCCCAAGATAGTAGGTCATTCTTGTTAGCCATAACATGAGGTTCAGATGCGTTCATACGAATATCAGCTAGACTGTCTAGTATATAGTCCATATCTTTACCGTTTTGAAACTGCTCATATGCTTCAGTCAAATTAAGCAACGGAGTAACCGACATAGTTTCTGAAGGATCCCTGATGATCAAAGCGTCATACTGAATACCAACTTTAGAAATAGATTCAAACTTCATGTCATGATTCTCATACTCTGCAGAAAGAAACTCCTTGATATGATCTTTAACATAGTCCTTAAATGCCTCATAGCTTAATTCTGGCATATTACTTATCCCCCTTCTTAATTGCTTCCACATACTTGTTCATGCGTCCTGCATCCACGGATGCAGCTTCTGATGTGATGACGATCTTCTGAGATCCTACATCTACGATAAAGTCCTGAGACTTCTTAGTGTTAGTCTGATTCATAAAAGAATCCTCCTTGGAAATTTATTTATTAATAAAGCGTCACCGACACTTGATTAACCGATTTTGATACAAATAAAAAGAACGCCAACCGACGTTCCTTTGTTTTATCTCTCATAGATGAACTTCATAATCAATTGAATAGCTTGGCGTACCTTGTATTAGGAGCTATGCTAAGAGGAACCGCATATCCTTCATCTAATATCTTTTTATTTAGCATTATTAACTCATCTTCATCGTAATAGTAAACATATGCCAGGAGTCGATCATAAGCGTCAATTTTTTCTTGATCGAACTCAAGATAAACCTCATCAATACCAGCCAAAAGTTCAGATACATAATCTGATGCAGCATGACCTTCAGGTGTATTCCTTGATTCATCAGGATGAACACTTTCAGGAGCATTGATTCCTATAAGTCTGACAGTCTGTTCTTCGCCATCAAGTATTACTACGATAGTGTCTCCGTCTACTACTCTTACAAATTCAGCTGCAACAGTTGTCGGAGCTATATCATCTACACAAATCTCTTTGTACTTATGAACCCCTACAAGCATTATTAGTATTCCTGCAAGAAGATAACACAAAGTATTAAAAGCCTTCTCTAACGTCTTTCGTCTAATCGTTAGCATGACTATACTGAAATCTCCTTTCTGAATACTATAATTCAGCACTCAAAAATGCTCACAAACAACAGCTTGTGAGCACTATCAGTGTTGAATATAAACTTTAGCAGCAAGGGAAGTTGCAAATTGACTATAAATTAGGTAATTAAAATAGTTTTCTTCCCTTGGCTGCCTCTTGTTAAATCATTCTAACACGCTTTTTTCTTCCTTACGTCTGACGAAATAAAATACTGCAATACCAGTACCAACTGTCAAAAGACTAATACCAATAGCAGGCAATACCATTGATACAACTTCACCAGTTGAAGGGGTTGCTCTCTTTTCAATAGTAACAGTCTGATTATCATCATTAATATTTTCATGAGTAATAATAATCGTAGTTATTTCTGTCTGATTACCATTATCATCAACAGCTGTTGATACAAGGTAAAGACGTTCAAATACGACTAATTTATCATTATTGTTAAGTGATGTACCATTAAAGGTAAATGTTACTGTTACTTCACCATTAGCTTCATTTGGTGTAAAGCGAACTGTGCTTGTAACTGCATTATCACCGTTTCTAAAGACTTCGCCAGTATTTCTGTTCATCAATGTTCCAACGAGTTCATATGTCTGGCCAGGAACAAGATTCTCATAGGCAACAACATCATTAAGGGTGACAGTCTCAGAAGGATTAAATACCTTTCTTCCGTCTACTGTTGCTGTAGTTCCCATATTGGGAACTTCAACTGTCTGATTCTCATCATTGATGTCTGCATGGATCCAAACAGTTGTACCTGATGTACTAATAGACTCAAAAGCAACAAGATCCTTACCTACAAGAGAAGCTGTGTCAATGTTTTCGAATACGACATTAACTGTTCCAGATGTTGCTGTAGCTGTAAATGTAGTAGTTGCAGTAATCACTCTACCGTTAGCGTCACGAAGCTCTGTAGGCTGCTCTTCACCATTCTTAATCATAATAGTTCCTGTAACGGTGTAAGACTTACCTACTTCAAGTCCCTCATATTCAACTACGTCTGTAAGCGATACAGATGAATCTGCAGGTGCTACATGTGTACCTGTTGCAGTACCCATGAATGTAGTAGCTCCGGAAGGTGGTGTGATTGTCTGATTCTCATCATTGATGTCGTGATGAACACCAACATGTACTCTGCCGTTAGCTGTCTGTCTGTAAAGGTCCTCGAAACAAACGATTGTCTTACCAGACTCCCAAGCAAGAGTATTGATTGTCAAAGGCACTTCAATCATGCCTGTTGTCTCTTCAGCTGTGAATATAACTGTATTAGTTACGATATTGCCATTAGCATCTCTTAAAGGCTCTCCTGTTGCCTTGTCGTATACAACAGCAACAGACTCATAAGTCTGACCTACGATAAGACCGTTATAAGATACATGGTCGATAAATGTTGCCTCTTCTGCATATACAAGCATATGAGAAGATTCACTAATTGAAAGGAACTCTGTTCCTGTAATTGCATTACCGTCAACGAATATGCCAGCTGTAGTATCAAGAACAGTGTAATCAATGTTATCAAGGACTACATCGAGATGTCCGGGAACAATTTCAAAATAGTAATTATTAGGATCTATTTCATATCCATCGGGAGCAATAAGCTCTCTAACAATATACTTCTGAATAGGAAGATCGGAGAGTATATATATTCCGTCACCGTCTTCATCTGTAATCTGAGCAAATGCTGTATCGATTGTAGGATCGAAAGCATTATTTCCGTCTACATCAACATATACTGCAAATACAGCTCCTGTTAATGCGTCACCTGTCTGGTCGTCCTGCTTCTCGATTGTAAGACTACCGGATGTCATTACGTTATTAACAATCGGCTCATCTGTCCAATCTGCTACAAGTGATGAAGTAAAGGAAGATTCATCTCTTGTTGAACTTACTTCTCTACCATCATCGATAGTAGCTGTTATATCTCCCGTATTGGGATTCCATGTAATTACTACAGTATGAACTGTATCATCAAGTTCACACTCAACATCCACCCAAGAATTACCATAAAGAACCTGATCAGCAGCTGCTGTCTCTTTTACATAGAGAGTAATTACCTGATCTTCATCTGTAATTCTAAGTTCTGCATCAAAAGAACCGCTGAATGTATAGATTCCGTTATTAGAAGAATCTGTCATTGTACCAACAACATCAGTACAATCTTCATCGGAGTAAACAGTAAACTCTGCGCCACGAGCATCTCTACCCATATCGTCAATCTTTGCAAGCTCGAATGAGTAATCAGCTGTCATATAAGGCGAGTTTACAATAGGATTACTAGTCCAATCTGCGTCAAGAGTTGTAGTAAAAGATGAAGCAGATCTTGTAGCTGTAATCGTATTATCAGCATCCATTGTAGCTGTCATGCTACCAGTTGCAGGATTCCAACTAATTGCTACTGCATGAACAGTATCATCAAGACCACACTCAACATTTACCCAAGTGTTATCGTAAAGAATCTGTGTTGCAGCTGCTGTCTCTCTTACATAAAGAGTAACATTCTGATCTGCTGTAGTAGTTCTAAGCTGGTCTGCAAATGTTCCACTGTAGGTATAGATTCCGTTATTAGAAGAATCTGTCATTGTACCAACAGCATTAGTACAAGCTGAATCAGAGTAAACAGTAAATACTGCTCCTCTTGCTGATCTACCTGTATCATCTACCTTTGCAATCTCAAAGGAATAACTTGCGTTCATGTAAGGAACATTTACTGTATTTCCATTAGAAGTACCGAATGAGATATCTGCATGAGTAAGTCTTCTTGCAGCATTTCTTGTAGCTGTTCCACCATTAGAACCACTTGCAGTCCAAGTCATCTCACCTGTCTGGCGATTAAGAGATGTAGTAATGGTAAATGTTGTTGCTGAATTATCAGCAAATGTAGCATTCTGCCAAGTACCGTTAATGCTAACTCTTGTAGCGGGACTGGTCTCAACAACCGTGAAGTTACGATTGATTGTTGAAGTAATAGGATTACCTGCTAAGTCAGTGTCAAAATAGTCGTCACCATCATCAGCAAAATATGTTGTAGGTACATTAATAGTATAGTGTCCAGGATTTGCAGAATCACTCATAGTACCAAAAACAGAACCGTCTGAGTTGTATACAGTAAATGTAGCACCACTTGCAAGGTTGCCCTGATCGTCTACCTTTACAGTTGACAAAGAAACATCTGCTCTATATCGTTCTCTTTCATCGATTGCATTGAAAGCAGCATATCTCACAGGACGAGTTGCAGTTGCGGAAATACAAAGCTGATCGTTAGCTCCAGAAGGTCTCCAAAGCTGTACATCGTTAAGTGCATAGTATCCACCAGTGATAGTTTCAGCATTAACCCCCCACTGAAGATCCCAACCCATAACTACAGTCTGACCAAATGAATTTTGAGTAAGTGTAAAATCCGAGTCAGATCTATTTACAATATAGTTTGTATTGGAACTAAAACTGTAATTACTAGGATTATATTCAGGTCCATAGTTGTATCCGAAATGGAAAGTATATGTAGAACCATCGAAATCTACGCTTGTCTGACTATTTGCATGAGCAATAGCTTCTGCCGGCGAATCGTAGAGTGTAATTCCACTACCATTCCAACTAACACGGTCAGAACGATGCTCATAATCCGTAAGTCTCGCTCTAAGCTCATTAATAGCCTGCTGAACAGGATCGTTAGGATCAGGAGAGTGATGGAATGTCTGATTATTAACAGCCTCCCAAATCAGTGCCTGAGTAGCAACATACTTTACGTAGTTACCATTACCGAGATTAGCTCCGGAAGTGTAAATATTAATATCGTATACACCCCAACCGTTCTCACCGTTATAACCTACCGTATAGATAATACCAACGGCATCTCTTACGGTATGACCTGCCATAGAGCCAACAGTAACAATATTATCGTTACCATAAGTCTCTCGTGTAGCCCCCTCACCATTTTCAAGATGTCTTCCCTGTTCAATACAATATACAGGGATGTAATGACCGTTACCGTCAATTACAGCTTTAGCGTTAGCATGGTAACGAGGACCATTATAGTCAACATAAAGTTGAATATTACTGTCTTGCGGTGCCAAAGCTATTGAGCCATCATAGCCCCAATTCTCGCCCCAAGCGTTAACGAAATTGCTAAAAGGAGCAATCGCTATTACTGCAGCTGTCAAAGCAGCAATGATATGCTTTGACTTTTTCCTTATACTTCTGAAAAACTTCATAAAGTACAATTCCTTCCTTTCTTATGTGATAAATTAAAAAGGAATCCAATTAAGGATTCCTTTGCTAACAAAAAGTAAGTAAATAAAAAGGGATGGTCGCGTCCTCTATACACAAGTAATTGTTCCTTTCTATTTTTCTCCAAAAACAAAGGATCCCGTTTCCGAGATCCAATGTTTTTTATATGGCAACAATTTCAGATATTAGTTAAACCCAAACAACTCCATTGATAGTAGCAGAACCTGCTGCCATCCAAGAATTGCTACTATAATCGTATTCCATACGCTGAAAACCAACAGAATACAAATAGTCCTGATAAGTGTCAGTCCAAATTGCTCTATGACCAGGAGAATTTAACAATCTGGTGTAAACATCCGTAGCATTAGTTCCACTTGCAAGATTCTCATCCATAGGGTAAGGACTACCACTTTGACCATTAGGTCTTATATGTCCCCAAACAACCGTTGCTTCAGCAGCTCTTAGTCTAAAAGTATTGATTGCTTCCTGAGATACACCACTTGTAAGATACGGCTGTAAGCCTAATGTGTTTACTCGATAATTGTTAATCATGTTATCAAGCTCAGACATATCAACATAGTATCCATAAATTCTCTGTGTCTGTCCGTTACCCATATCAATATCAATGATTTCATAGCCGTTAGCTCTTGCAGAAGCATCAATATCAAATGCTGCTGACGGAGTAGAGGGAGTTACAGGACTAGGAGCCGGAGCAGGAGCAGGTGCAGTTGTTTCATAGAAACAATTTGATGTACTACCAGGAGCAGCGGATCCAACAGGAAGTATTAGTACCTCAATACCTTCGAGTCTGTATCCATATCCGGCACTACCACAAGGAGCACCGTCCTTTGCCCAACCTGTCCAACCAAAGTTCTGTACGTGTGTTCTATACCACACATTGTAGCTACCTGAATTACTACCATTAAGAGAAATTTCAATAGCTTCAAGTCTCAAACTCTGTCCTTCTGTACCGGACATTGCTCCATTGGATACCCAACCTTGCCAACCAATGTTCTGTACGTGTGTCTTGTACTGGATACCTACACCGGAGATATTAGATGAAATCTTTATACCTTCAAGTCTAAGGCTCTGCCCTGTTGTACCAGACATAACACCATCGGTTACATTTGACTGCCAACCAATGTTCTGAACGTGAGTATTATATGTAACAAATGTAGGAGAAGCACCTGCCGGTACTACTCTAATCTCAATGCCTTCAAGTCTTAAGCTCTGACCTTCTGTACCAGCCATTGCTCCATCCTTAACCCAAGACATCCAACCGATATTCTGTACGTGTACTCTATAGTAAATATCGTAGTTAGAGGCATTACTACCTGTAAGCTCAATCTTGACACCCTCAAGTCTTAAAGATCTACCTTCTGTACCGGACATTGCTCCGTTGGATACCCAACCTTGCCAACCATCATTCTGAACATGAGTCTTGTATCTAACACCTAAGTTCTGACCTGAGACATTAACCTTCAATCCCTCAAGTCTTAAACTCTGTCCTTCTGTACCGGACATTGCTCCATTAGATACACTTGTCTGCCAACCAACATTCTGTACGTGTGTACTGTAAGATACACTTACGTCGGTATTAGAAGCAGCCATGACGTTCTGGGGCAACACAAAAAGCATAAGAAGAATTGAAAGCACAACTGTTATGCTTGTAATCCTTATATTTTTATTCTTCATCTTGTATCTCCTTGAAATCAATACCACTATCAAAGTTCTTCATTATGAAATCACAATACTTAATCAAGCGTTCTTGAAACTTATAATCTTTGTATTGCTGATATGAAATTAATATTGCACCATCATACGGACTCTTTCTGTTAGTTATTCTAACAGCTTCTCGATTAGATGCTGCAAGCTCATAATATTGTCTCAGCTGTTCCCTAAATTCTGTTAAGTTCACTTCTTTCATAATGATAATCTCCTTTGCTAAATATAGTTATCTAGCAATATTATAACACTTCTGTACAGTTAATCAATTCTATCAGTACAGTTGCGGAGATCCACTTTAAATCCTTAAGACCCACATATGCCACAAGGAACATACTCTTCAGCAATCATAGAACTGTGATTACCTTCTATGATAATCTGATTTTCAACAGGAACATTCATAAGCTCATCACAGAATGGTACATGGAATGTACGCGATTGAATATCAACTATATATCCTATTGTTGTTTCAGTAGGTACTACGGGTTCAGGTGTTGGAGTTGCTGTCGGTGTAGTAGCAGTAGTTTCAGTCTCAGATGTTACGGTAGTCTCTGTAGCATTGGGATAAAGCTCAACATACTCAGTATCGTTTATCTCCGCAACTACAATAACGTCTCCACACTGAACCTCTACTCGACTCCATTCCTTATATGATAAATAAACAATTAATCCGTTATATGATCTTCCTGGATTGATGGAAACAGATCTAAACAAAAGGTTATTATCTACAACCCAAGGGTAGTCTACATAGTTTTGCTCAATTGCTTTCTGATTATCGAGATAACCTGAAATCGAATCTCCTATAGATACATATACTGATGCATCCGTATTATTCGTGTATGTAACATCGCATACTACATAGAAATAATCCGCATCGTGAAAATTCTTGATGCTATTCACGCAAAAGGTAAAATCCTCTGTTTCAACTTCATCTCCTATATCGTAGTAAAGTTGACTCTCTTCCGTTTCATCAGATCCATCAACTTCTACTGAAGATGAGTCAGAATCTATGACATCCTCAGCTTTCTTAATCTTGCAGCTTGAAGCGAAGCCGCAGAATACAATTCCAGAAAGCATCACACATGCTATCTTTTTTAATTTCATAGTTACTCCTTTCAACTTCTCGCCAAGTTGGCGCGAAGTTATCAATGCTCAAATTCTCGTTCGATTTTCTTTGGTTTCTTTTTGACTACATCAAGAGAAGGAGCATCTTGATCAAGCTGTTTATCTTTTTGCTTGAACTCCGCTTTTTCCATGATGTACTCTTCGATACCCGTTGCAACATCGATTGCTTTAAAGAGTTCTTCTGGCTCTTTTTCTAGTACCTCAATCCAAGACTGTATATATGCTGCATGATTATTTACATGCTGCTCATCCAATCCTAGGCCAAACTCAGCACAGATAAAAGACGAAGCAATCTCAGCTCTAAGTTCTTCTTTAGCATAAGTGATATTACCAAAGCCATCATTATTTACAAGTGTGTCACGATTTAACCTTGAAGAATGTCCTGTAGCATGACATAACTCATGAAGCTGAGTTGAATAGTAATACTCAGGAGATTTAAACGCTCCGCTAGGTGGAATTACTACGGTATCTTTTGTAGGCGAATAATATGCTCTGGAACCTTCTTCTATATAATTGACACCCATATTCTCAATGATCTTGCCGATTCTAACATCAGCATCTATCGAATTCTCTTTTAGGTGTTCCAATTCAGGATCAGGCTCAAGTCCGTTAATGATATCGCCATTAAACACATAATAGTTTCTCCAAGGACGGATATAGCAGTTCTTAGGATTGATTTCATCGTTATTGACCAGCTTCTTGTAGTCCTCAAACGAGATCATCTTCTTAAGTTCTGAAGAATAAACACCATAATATGTAATAGGCACTCCCATTCCCTTCGCTTCGTCCTTGAACATTTGACCAGTAATATTATGCTTTTCGCGATAATCTTTAATCTGATTAAATGTCATCCATCTTCTATCGCTCCATCCTGCATCCGCAGCTACTATAGCCAGAAGCAATGCATTCTTTCCCTTATAGGCTCTATTGGTTATTCCGTTCCTGTTTCCTGAGAGATTCTTCCAACCTTTAATCCAGGGAAGTTCATCTTCTTTAAGACAGCTGATATATTTATCAATCAGCATTTGTTTTGTTTTATCCTTTTCAAAATTACTCTTCGTCGGCATATTCAACAAGCTCTCCTTCCCCTAATTCCATCTCGATATCTTCTGTAAAGATATCTTCAGCTGCAATACCATTAAGCTTTGCAAATTCATTAAGATCTTCACTGTGAATAACCATTTTTAAAACCTCCTGTGAATCTGATAAATCTATCGGCTCAACTTCGTGCCTACCGTAATAGAATTCATATTTCAATTTATTATGCGAGGGATATAAGAAGTCACCTACCGCACCAAGCTTAACCTTATACCCTAGCCTGTTCCATTCTTCTTCTAACCGTAGATTAACTGTATCGATATCAGTTCTAAACTCCGTTCCATAACTAGTCATAAGTGGAAGAACTTTACCCAAGGAATTTCTGTTCTGAATTCGTGTGAAACCGATTGGAGACAAAGAAGCATTGTATCCAATCAAACAAAATATCGGCTCTCTTGTTTCTGGATCCCTATAAAAACCCCACGATACATATGAAAATGTATGATTTCTATTCTGAATCACCCCGGTATCTCTCCAAAACTTCAGATTACCTATATGCACAATCTCATATTTCATTTTATCTCCCATAAAAAAGCACCCGATTTCTCAGGTGCTTCAGTAGTGTTCTTAACTTCGCGCCAACTTGGCACGAAGTTCCTTAACGCTCGATTTCTCGGTCTTTTGCCTTAGTTCTTTCCTTATCAAGTTTTTTCACACACTCTCTTGTTGCTTCAAGTATTTTGATCTGCGCCTTATATTCTTCAATAATGGACTCTTTAAAGATCCTCAAGAATGAACTAGGATCAGCTTTAAC
Organism: Saccharofermentans sp.; assembly: GCA_024403655.1. Taxonomy (GTDB): domain Bacteria; phylum Bacillota; class Clostridia; order Saccharofermentanales; family Saccharofermentanaceae; genus Saccharofermentans. The sequence continues at coordinate 57,967 of JAKSRK010000002.1, forward strand.
CTGCCAATCTTCAAGGGCTCCGTTATATTCACCCTTGGCAGATGCCTTAATAGTTATCTGCGGATAGCCGAATGAAACTAACATGGCATTCATTATGTTGCGTCCGGTTCGCCCGTTACAATCAATAAAAGGATGTATACGCTCAAACATAGCATGAAACGCAGCAATCTTAACCAACGGATGATTCGGACAATTATTAAACTGATAAACGAGATCCGCCATACACTCTCTAATATAGAAAGCATCTACAGGCGCAGTCATGGAACCTTTAATAATTGCCGGAGACATACGATATACGCCTCTAGTTCGAGGTTGACAATCAAGAGCAGTCCTCTGATGAGTATCTTTTATATATTCTTCGGTAAGCTGCGGATACTCAGATATCGTTTCGACTGCATAACTACATCCCTCAAAACAACCTTTGGCAGCAAATATATCTCTAAGTTTGCTGTCAGGACGATGTGGAGGGAATTCACCGTCAAGAACCAATGCCGTATCCCCAAGACTTAATGTGCTTCCTTCTAAAGAATTAGAGTTATATACAAATCTGACTTTGAAGTCTTCTTCGTAACTCTGAAGACCATCAAGATCCGTTTCATTAAAGGGCTTTAAACTTTCGTATTTAGCTTTAAGCTCCTCAACCTCATCGAAATAGTCAAAGGCCACCGAAGTATTGAATGCTTGATATAACTGTTCTCCAACTTCACTCATAACAGGCTCCTTTATCCTTCACATGTTGCGATTATAGCATTTATATCTATTATAAAGAATAACTTCGCGCCAAATTGGCGAGAAGTTAATTAACGTTCGATACCTTTATCTTTAGTCTTAGGCTGCTTAGTAGATTTTATGTGATTCACTATAGTATTCAATTCTTGTTCCATCATCATGCCTCGCTAGTTGTTCTTGAAAATATACTTTCTGTACGGAAGTCTTTTGCCATTGGATGTTTCTTGTTCAGGTCGGATATAACCGATTACTGAGTTATTGCTTGAGAGACCAACTAAACAAGAAATGTATTCTTTACAGTTCGGATCAAAATATTTACCATCAGCTACATAGTCAAACCCTTTATAGCAGCTATGCTTTGGAAAACCTATTTGGATGATTGAATTCTTTATTCTCATAGTTCGTGCCAACTTCGCGCCAAGTTGGCACGAAGTTATCTTTCTAATCCTCTATACTTATGTTTTACAGATTCTTTTTCAGTTTCACCTTTTAAACGTTGGTTTTGTTCAACTTCTTCCTGAACCTTCAAACGAGTTAATCTTTCATTCAGATTGTGAAGATTTTCAAAACTTGAATCAGTTACCACCTGCGAAAGCTTATCCAAATATAGTCTCATATCAGAACCAAATTCAGTTTTCTGTTTCATTGCAAACAGAAGCTTATATAAATTCTGCAATTTAGAATCATACTCTAAAGTTAATTTTGTAGCTTCTGAAATACTCAAGTCATCTTTTGCTATTTCATTTACATTTTCTTGAAGAACAGTTTTTAAAAGCTCATAAAATTCTTCGTCCATCTTGCATCTCCTTTCTCGCTGCGCCAACTTGGCGCGAACTTATCTTTCCATTCCCTGATTGCGATTTATATGATGAACTGGAGCTGTTTTTCTTTCTCCGGCTGATAACAGTTCCATGCTATATTTTTTAAGATCAGAATCCTTAACCGGATATGAGTATTTAAGAATTGCTTTGAACTTACCATCTGGATCTGTACCTTGATAAAGCAGATTCTCCATAGGTTGCATACCATATCCAAAAGAGTGATGTATCCCATATACATATGCGTTGTCGTATTCGTTACTTTTAAAATGATCATAATAACCATTGAGACTTTCAGATATAACCATAGGCTTTTCTATTCCTTTCATTACATCCCTAACATGTTTATGCCATCTTTTGATAAATTCTGTTTGGGCTGCATTATGAATCGGCCTGTTATATGCTAAAAATTTTTGTTTTATTGTTGATCCATCCGGAGACAATTCAATTGTAACAAGTGAAGTATTGGGAGTTCTTTTTTCCCTCATAACAAATATTAGTGATGTACCAGAAAGGATTCTGTGGTAATAGCTTGCAACACAATTATGCTGTTGATTAGCTTCATTTAATAAATCCTCATGGCTTCGTATTCCACGAATAAAGAATAAATCCTCTTCATAATCATACTTACGCAAGTTATCAGTAGCATTTTTTTCTTTAAGTTTATCCGCTGCGTTTCGGTTAACAGATGAAGCTATTCTATAATTTCGTGAAACTACATCGTGTTCTCTTTTAAGGGAATCTCCATCAATCTTTGGTTTAATATTCAGGGACTGACATTGTCTTAAATAATCATCGATTAATATTAATGCTTCATCAGTACCAATTGCTTCATACATATCTACTCGTTGTAAATAAGTCATTAATGAAGGGAACGTGAATACTTGCTTATTTTCATATTTTCTTCCAAGGATACTGGAAATCTGATCTAGCTGTTTTTTGGAGAGTCTTGCATCATAAGCAAGCTGTATTTCATTGTTACCTAGCCTTCCAAACTTATCCATCTTCCTGTAGTTATCCCAAACAAATATATCTGCTTCTGATTTTAAAACTTTGCACACCACTTGCGATGTTTTAAAAATGTTTTTCAATTTTCCAGGATTATCAAGTCTTTTTATTAATCGATTGTAACTATCCAACTTACCCTGATCCAACTCTGAATTCTTATTTAATGGCTTGATGGCAGCTACATATTTCTCTGCAAACAGATAACCAGCTTTAATCAAACTTTCAAGTTCCGGTGCAGCCAGGATTGTCAACGGTTCAGGATCTATTAATCCTTTATACCCATTTTCCTTATATCTTTCATCAAAAAAATATTTATAGGTCCAAGGTTTAACCTCTTTTAAAATGTCTAACAATTCATCATTTGTTTGATAGCATCCTATACATTTTTCATGAAAGCGTTCATTTATTTTCCAATCTGATTTTTCACATATACTAATAGTTCTACTTACTCGATCTAAATCAAGCTTAACGTATGCTTCCCAAACTCGTGAGTTTTCATCTACATAGTAGATATAGTACGGTTCTGTATTACTAATAGTTCTTAAATCATTATAGGCATTGTACCAACGTGATTTTATAGGTAATGTGTAATCATCATTATTTTGATGAGTGATATTGTTTCCAAGCACTTTTAAATCACAAAAAACCCCAAAAATTTCTAAATCACTGAATAAATCAACCTTATTCCACATTTCTTTGATATCAGGATTTAAAACTGGCTTTTCAACCTTTTTTGCTTCTTTTTTCTTTGGAGCATCTACGATCTTAGGAACGCTTTCGGAAGTAATACTTTTATCATTCAAAATTACAGGTTTTCTATCAAGTGTTACTGCAATCTCTTCTTCCGCTATTTTAATGAGTTCATCAAATGTAATCTGGTTAGATTCATCAGCTGCCATATCAAATTCCTCTTTTCTTGCTATGCTACAGTACTTGGATAACAGTTTTTCATGGTTTCTCTGTACTGTTCGTCTGAGTCCATTTGTGTCTCCTGATACATAGTCAAATATTGAATTGTAATGAAGCTATCCGTCTTTGTTGCGTGACAGACATTTGATAATGAAGCGAAGCATTTTTCAGCTTCAACTAATTCTGTATCTTCAAACTCATATCCCAAAACAATTTCTTCATCATTTTGGTTGTTATAAAGAAGTTCTTCGAAATCATCAGCATTAAGGGAACTAAATACTCCATCAACATCTGTTTTTATCACTTCTAACCTAATCATAATTAATCCCTTTCACTTTACGCCGATTTGGCTAAATGTTTTGCAATAAACTTTGCGCCAACTTGGCGAGAAGTTCTTGTTATACAGAATTGATTCCTACTTCGCTAAATAAATCAAAGATTGCATCAGAGTATTCATTTTCTGCATCGTTCATTATTAACGTTTCTTCGGGTTTAATGTAACTGTCAGCTTTTATTCCTGCTTCAGCTCCAGTCTTAAGCACGTTACGTTTTGTAGAAGACTGCTCTTTTCTGTAAGCACATTTATTAGCTTCATGCTGCTTCTGCATATAAACTGTAGCTTCATCAGTAGAAGTAATTCCTGACTCAAACCACTCTGTAAGAGTCGCGTCAACGTGCTTAAGTTGAAGCTTATCTTTTCTAAACAAGTTGTCCTGGATAGCAAGTCTAATGAGATCCAATGAGCAGTTCATACTTTTCCATTTATTGACGAAATATTTGCCGGATAACGAAATATCCTTTTCGTCAAAAACTGAAGAAATGATATCAGCGGTGGCAGCGGTCTCAGAAAAACAGCTTTCTTCTGAAATATCACTTACTTTAAGTTTAGTACTACTACCACTACTATTAGTCTTATTCTTTTTAGTATTATTTATATCAGTCTTATTTGCTCCCAAATTTTGGGACTCTTGATTCACAAATAATGGGATTCCAGAATCCCAAATTTTGGGATTCCGGACTCCCAAATTTTGGGATTCCGGAAGAACCGTTGATTTTATTGAGTTTTCAGAAGATTCTGTTTCTATTTCATCAGTAAAATCCTTAACGTAGATCTTATCCGGACGATTTAATCCTTGTTTAATCTTCTCAACAAGACCTATAGAAACAAGTTCTTGCATCAATTTTGTTACTGTATTTTTTGAACATCCTAAATCTTCTATTATTTCATTGTTGGTGTAGTAAATATAAACATGATTGTTATCATCTATCCAACCGTTTCTAATCGATAGACTAGCACGATCCATAAGAAGAGAATATAGAAGTTTAGCGTCTGTACTAATCTTCTTAAACTTTGGATCTTTCACCAATTGTTTAGGAATAACAAAATAAGAATAGCTGGTAGATTTTTCTAAACTTAAATAATTAAACTTCATATGACTTCCCTTCTTATATTACGACAAGCAAACTTCGCGCCAACTTGGCGCAAAGTTGCTAATTACTATCAATCACCTGCATACGCCTTTAATGCTGCTATGATGTATTCCTCTACGTCTTTATTTGTTTGAAGTCTTGAGGGGAGATAAGAAACTATTCTTTCCCTCTTGATTTTGTATTGTTCCTTCTGATTTCCCTTCAGTTGATTCATTAACGCATCAACTGACTCGATGGTTAATTCACCTGCTTCAAACTGTCTCCTTAGTTCCTGAGCCTGATGAATAGACGGATAAGACTGTTTTTCATCAATGGATTTAAACACTATCTCCTGAGCTTCAGACGATAGATAAGAAAGTTCAACGGCTGCGTTAAAACTGATAGTTCCTTCATCTACTAATGTCTGAAAATCTTTGTTAAGCTCATTTAATCGAAGATATCTGTTTATATTTCTTGCAGAATCTCCAAATATTCTTGTCAGATTCTCATTGGTCATACCATCTGCTTTTTTGCCCTGGTGAACCGTAGCATTATGTACTCTTTGGTATGTTCTCGCTTTCTCCATATAAGAAATATCAGGACGAGCGATATTTGTTTCAGCCATCTGAATATCTGCTTCATCGTCAGTTAAATTTCTAACGATAACCTTCATCTTATTAAAACCATTTATTTCAAGAGCATGTCTAGTCTGATGCCCTTTAATGATTTCATATCTGCCATCTTCATAAGGAGAAGGTCTTACAATGCCAGGAGTAATCTGACCATGCAAATGAACTGAATGAATTAACTCTTGCATTTCTGGATGATCATCCGGCCTAATATCGAACGTATGATGCTTATAATCATCAAGAAGATCAATATCCACCGTGATTATCTCTTCTGCTGAGCCGTTACGCATATCTTCACTTGAGAAGAAATCATCCATAGAAGTCTTTGCTAAAAGCTTATTTTTAATACCCAGTGTATTAGACATTATCAATTACCTCCTTTGTGAATTTCTTATAGGCAATTGAACCCTTACACTTAGGAGCATACTTATATACGCTTATCCCCTTAGGCGGAGCCTTTGCTACATGAGCACTCTTAGGAATCTGTGTATCAAATATTCTGATGTTATCTCCAAATACTTCGCTAACTGATTCTATGATTTCTCTATTGAGCATGAATTTTGATTCGACTATAGTAAAGAGAATTCCAGCAATACTGAGCTTGGGATTGATCCTTCTCTTAATCCTCTTGATCGTCTCGATAAGCTGCACAAGACCAAGTGAAGCAAAATATTCAGGTTGAATAGGGATGATTACATCATCTGCAGCTACCAGAATATTCTGCATAAGCATAGTCAAAGAGGGCAGTCCATCTATGATTACATAGTCATATTCTTCAATGCCTATAAAGTCGTATAAAAATCTCTTCAAAGTTGTTTCCCTTGACATAGCAGTTACTAAAGCAGCTTCAGTAGCAGCCAGTGTGATATTAGCTGGAATCAGATCAACACCTTCCTCATGAGAAAGAATGAACTGTGCAGATACATCAAGATTTTCTGTATTATCTGATGACATAGCCAAATTCAATCCTTCTGCAAGAGAATACTCAAAGTCATAGTATCCTAAAGCCTGAGTCGTATTTCCTTGCGGATCAGCATCGACGATAAGGACTTTATATCCTTCTTTAACGAGTCCAATTCCAAGATTGACTGTAGTGGTAGTTTTAGCAACTCCACCCTTCTGATTACAAATTGCGATTACTTTTTTCATTTGCGTTTTTTCCTTTCCTATGCACCTTTAGGTACATAAAGCACCGCTTCGACCAATTCCACTTGCTTAGCAAAAACGCAAATGAAAAAGAACTAAGCAAGTCTTCGCCGAAACGGCTCTTTATGTATCTACTTGCTAGTAAGGAGATAAAATAATTGCAATAAAAAAAGACATCTTTTAAAGATGTCTTTAATAACTAAATGATCGAGAAATGTCATGCTGAAAATTAAATCAGCATGTGACTTTTAATCAAGGGGCCTGGGGTTCGAACCCCCAATGGGTCACCAGAATATTCAAGAGGAGATCAAATGATCTCCTCTTTTTGTATTCTTATATTATGTGGTCGAAGTAGCTGCAGCGGTTGAAGATGCAATGCAGGCACATATACATGCCGCCATTACTACTTCCTGAGTAACTATAGCTGTTACTGATGCTGTTACAACATTTGTAATTGATTCAGCCTGATTACCGATTGAATTACTTACTACTCCACAGGCAAACATGGTTCTTAAGGACTTACCTACTCCTGAGAGGCCACCAAAGATCTTACAGGATGACAGATACTTTTCTACTTCCGCTATTTCTGCTGCAAGTTCAGAAGCATCCTTTTCCAATGCTGCCTTTACAAGCGGAGCAAGAATTGCGACAGAGCTATATCCACTAAGCTTAAGCTTTCTCTTCTTAAGTTCATCCACTATAGCAAGGACCTTACTACACTTCAGGTCACAAGCTTCGTCATATATGGCAAGAAGCGAACACAATGTAAGAAGATCATTATGGTCGAAGAAATTTGGCTTTAGTATCTTATAGCAGTTCTGAGCTTCAGCTGTGAGTTCTTCAGGGCTCTTACCCGACAAAGCCATTATTGCATATGTAGCAGAATCCTCTGAAGAAGAATAGAAGAAATGCTCTTTCTTCATGAGCTTATAGATTTTGCTCATCTCATCTACTACAAGCTCAGCATCCTTACCTGAATCTTCTATGATTATCGCTGCAAGAGCGGAATATTCATTTCCCCAAAACTTATTCTTAACGATCTTATATATCGCATTTATATTATCTATCTTCTTCTCGGGAGAGTTGCTCTTATATACAGACGCAGTTGTAATTATGCGGGTAGCACTTGCTCCGAGTGCGGAGAATAATCCGGTCTTACTGCTTACAAGCTTCTTACATGCCTTAGCTCTGTCTATATCATAATTCACATCTGACATTGCTGATGCAAATGCTGCTGATTCCAGGCTTCCGCATAAGGTAAATACTCTTGATGCGTTCTTTGCATTCTCTGCAAGTATCTGTGCGTTTCTTAAAGTAATATCATTCATTTCTAATCTATTCCTTTCGCTGTTATGAATTCATCTTAACAGTCATGGTTAAAGGAAATGCTAATCCAAATAAATGATTTCTTTAAGAAAACATAAAAAAGGAAGCTCTCGCGAGAGCTTCCTTAATAGTTCTGTTATTCGGCCTGTTTGCTCGCAACTTTCTTAGGAGTCTTAAC
>JAKSRK010000020.1 GCA_024403655.1 Saccharofermentans sp.
AATGAAGCATCAGGACTCTTCTTTTTGCATGCTCAGGATCGGCTTCTTCCAAGGCCTTGGCGCAAAGACCGATTCTTATCTTCTCCCTCTCATAAATCTTACGATCCTCATCCGAGAAGTTATCATCAGTCGGAAGCTTCCAGCTCCTCGTTCCGGTTATTATGTCAGTCTCAGTCTCAAATGTCGTATGGTTACTGAGGCTGATTGTAGTTAAGCCCATGGCGGCAACCGTCTCTTCCATCTTCTTTACGGTCGTCCACCAGTAGTCGTGATTGCCTCTTCCTATTATTTTCTTTCCCGGAAGAGAATCAATAAACTTAAAGTCTTCACCTGCCTGCTTCATGTAAGTAGCCCAGGATATATCGCCCGGCATAAGGACGGTATCTTCGCTCGTTACATTAGCTTCGAACGCTTCCTTTAATCTTGGAATATAGTCAGTCCAGCCTTTGCCGAAGATCTCCATGGATTTATCCGGATTACTTAATGCCAAGTGAAGATCGGCTATTGCAAAAAGCGCCATTAGTCTTCCTCCGTTTTGTGAAAATAAGTATATATCGCCTTAGCATCCGAAGCGGATATTCCCTTAACTTCATTAAGAGTCTCTACGGAAGCTTCCTCAACTTCCTTTATGCTTCCAAAATAGGCTAAGAGTGCCTTTCGCTTAGCGGGGCCTATTCCTTCTATATTCTCAAGGCGATACCTGATATTACGTTTCTTCGCCAGATTACGCTGGTAAGTTATCGCGAATCTGTGCACCTCGTTTTGAACCGCAGCCAAAAATCTCAGAAGAACAACATCCCTGTCCGACTGCTGCTCATTATCGAGCTTGATGAACTGACCGTCCGTAAAAAGAATTCCGGAAGTCTTGTGCTTGTTGTTCTTCACCATACCCGCAAGAAGAATTCCGCTATCGGGAGCAAACTCCTTTACCATCTCTTCTACTGCAGAGAGCTGTCCCTTACCGCCGTCGACGAGGATAAGAGACGGGTACTCGAAGTTATCGTCCTTATTGTGTTTAAGACGCCTTGATAAAGTCTCTCTCATGGAAGCAAAGTCGTCCTGCTCGGTAACGGTCTTCATCTTAAAAAGACGGTAGGAAGACTTATCCGGCTTGCCGTTTTTGAAGACGACCATACCCGCACAGATATCGTCGTTACCAAGGTTGGAGATATCGTAAGATTCTACTCTTCCTATAGTCCCCTGCGGAACTTCAAGAAGCTCTTCGAGGTATCTTAAGGCAAGCGTCGGATCCGCATCCGCACCACCGCCTCTTAATATTCTTCTTACCATCATCTCACGTGCGTTATTGCCGGCGAGCTTAAGAAGCTCATGAAGTTCGCCTCGCTCCGGCACATGTATCTTCACCTTATGTCCTGCCACCTGCGAGAGATGGTCTTCGAGCATGGATATATCATCGGCCGCCTCTTCCTCATACTGAGGAACCAGAATCATGGGCGGAATCTTGGCAGCATTCTCATAGTGCTGCATAACAAAGCCCGAAATGATTTCTGCCGTAGACGCATTATCTCCGGCAATAAAGTATGTAGACGAGCCTACTATTCTTCCGTCACGAAGCTCGAGCTTACGTATGGAAGTCTCACCCGCATCGCTATAGATACCTACCGCATCCACATCACGTCTTATCTCCATGAAGACACGCTGACTCTTCTTGATGTTGGAAAGAGCCTGAAGTCTGTCTCTTAAGACAGCCGCCTTCTCAAAGTCGAGATCCTCCGAAGCCTGCAGCATCTTTTCGCGAAGGTCCTCTTCAATGCCGTCGTACTTACCCTCAAAGAAAAGGACAATCTGTCCGATCATCTTCCTGTAGTCTGCAGCACTTACCTCACCTCCGCAGGGCGCCATACACTTTCCTATATGCGCATTAAGGCAGGGTCTCTCCTTGCCTATGTCTCTTGGAAGAAGCTTACGGCATCTCTTTAAAGGGAAGATGTCATATATCGTCTGTAAGGTATGGTAAAGGTCGGCATTCATGTAAGGGCCGAAATATAAAGCTCCCGCCTTACGAGCCTTCTCATCTGTTCGAAATGCTTTAAATACCCTCGGATACTCTTCATTTAAAGTAATGCAGCAATAAGGATATCCCTTATCGTCACGAAGAAGAATATTGTACTTGGGGGTATATCTCTTAATGAGGTTTGCTTCAAGAAGCAAGGCCTCCGACTCCGAGCCTACTACAACATATTCGAAGTCTGCGACGTGCGACACCATCGCCGCCACCTTAGGGTGCGTGATAACTCCGCCTCCGAAATAGCTTCGAAGTCTGTTGCGAAGTTTCTTTGCCTTTCCTACATAAATAACAGATCCCGAAGCGTCCTTCATCAGGTATACTCCGGGATCCATAGGTATCGTATCTAATCTTGCATCAAACGCATTCCCGTTCATGCAAGTATTGTAACAATCATAATTGGGGATTTACAAGATATGTTGCAAGTGTCTCTGCAGCTTTCTCACAATCATCGCCGTCTGCGCAAATCTCAATCTCAGCTCCGTTCTCGATTCCGAGTGACATAACGCCGAGGAGGCTCTTTGCATTTGCTCTACGGCCTTCTCTTACGAGATATACAGTGCTTCTGAACTCTGAAGCCTTCTGAACAAGTACTGCAACTGCCTTCATCTGAAGATCGGTATCGCACTGAAAGACTACTTTCTTCTCTACCATTTATGCCTCCGCGCCGCATAGACTGCGACTTATTTATCATTTCTTTGCAAGTATATTTTTACAAAGAAAAGAAGTCAATGTGCTTAATAATCCTTTAATGGATTTTCGACTTTTTACCCCAAAAGCCGTACGAGTGAATTATGGTTTTATGTCTATTTTGCCATGCTGATTTTGTACAAAAGCGCATTACGTCCCTGACCGTAGTAATCCTTACGGGAAGAATACTTCTCAAAGCCTTCTTTCTCATAGAGGGAAACCGCACCGGAATTGCCTTCTTCCACCTCAAGGAAAACAGTCTCAATACCCATAGAAGACAGCGTAGCAAAAAGCTCCCTTAAAAGCCCTGAAGCTCTTCCCTGTCTTCTGCAAGAAGGCGCCACGCATATGTTTCCTATCTCGGCTTCATCAAGTACAAAAGACGCACCGACATAGCCGACAAGTCTGCCGTCCTCTTCGTCTACTACTGCTGTCTTTTTATCGTCTGTGATAAGGGATCTTATGTCAGCTTCAACCCAAGGATGAGGCATGCACTCATTCTCAAGGGACATTATTGCTTCAACATCGTTAATAGTAGCAATACGAAGCATCAGCTTTTCTTAAGCCTTTCGGCAGAAGATACTGCACAGTAAACCGCTTTTATCGCAGCTCCGCTAATGGGCTCAATTCCTTCGGATGCCTTTAAGATACCCTTGGGAAGAATAGCTGCTCCGCCTGCGTTCTCTGCATTGATATCTTCTTTTGCAAGCGCCTTCTGCATTGTATCCGCGCCATTTCCGAGAAGAATAATCGTCTTAGCTTCAAAAAGATTCTCTTCCTTCATTCTGCTTACAAGTTCATCCGCATCGTAAGCACCTTCTTCTACGAGAATCTCCATGGAATCTGCAGTCAGAACAGAAGCAAAGACTCTGTTATTTCTGGCATCAAAACAAGGCACAAGTATTGAATCCTTCGAAGGAGCTGCCACAACTTCCACAGAACCTGCAAGAGCCTTTGTGGAAGATACGGGTATACAGGGAATATTAAGTGCAAGAGCAAGGCCCTTTACCGCAGAAAGTCCGATTCTGATTCCCGTAAAGGAACCGGGGCCGGTCGTAACTGCAATCGCGTCTATATCCTTATACTCTTTTCCGGAAGCTTTTATTACTTCGTCTACTATAGGCATAAAGGTCTCGGAATGAGTCCTGCCTGAGTTATTAAGTCTAAATCCTAATTCACTGCCGTCCTCGTAAAGACCGGCACAGCAGGTGGAATTGGATGTATCACAACAAAGAATCAGCATAATCTCCCCTTAGGATCGGTAATTTCTATCTGTCTTGAGTCACCGTTGCCTCTTATAACAATGCGGACGGTGTCTTCCGGAAGGATATCCTCGATTATCGAGCTCCACTCTATCACACAAACGCCGCCCCTGTAAAAGTATTCATCAAGACCTGCGGCGAGGAAGTCATCCGTTCCGGTAAGTCTGTATGTATCAAAGTGAAAAAGCGGAGTCTTGTCAGAAGGCTCCACATATTCGTTAACGATAGTAAAAGTAGGGCTGCAGACATCTTCACTTATAAGGCCGAGACCTTCCGTGATACCTCTTGTAATTACGGTCTTGCCTGCACCAAGATCTCCGTCAAGCGCCACAACATCACCCGGAAGCAAAATCTTACCGAGTTTTTTGCCGAGCTCCATCGTCTCTTCAGCTGAATTGGATGTTATCTCTAATCTCTCTGCCATATCACTTATATTCGTTTATCTTAAGCAGCTTTGCCGCATTCTCATAAAGAATAAGTTGCTCATCCGAAGAAGTCAAACCCAACTTCCTGAATCTCTCAAGATCCTGCTTCGCATCCCACATGGGATAGTCACTTCCCCATAGAATTCTGTCTGCTCCGAACTTCTCTATAAGTTCTCTTCCCTTCTCAGGAGATACATAGTAAAAGGTAGAACTGCAGTCTACATAGAGATTAGGAATACCCGCAAGCTTCGAAGCTGCTTCGTCAAACTTACTCCAGCCGCCAAAATGAGCACCAATAACCGTAAGGTCAGGAAATGCCTCAAGGAAAGGCTTCATCTGATCCGGATTAGAGAACTCGAACCTCGGATCTCCACAGTGAACAAGAAGCGGAAGACCTCTTCCCTGAAGAAGGCTTCCCAGCTTCATGGCTCTGTTGCCGTTCAGCGGGAATCTTTGGAAATCAGGATGAATCTTAATACCCTTAAGACCCAGACTTATCAGGTCATCTATATCTCCTTCAAGGTCCTCACTGTCAGGATGAAGTGTACCAAAACCCGTAAAGAGTCCTTCATGTGCCTTAACTTCATTCGAGATAAAAGTATTGATTGAATGAACCTGCTCGGGAGTAGTAGCCACCGAATGAACCAGATAGTGAACAACTCCTATATCCTGTCCGTCTCTTATAAGACCTTCGACCGTACCATCCAGATACAGCTCAAGATCAAGATCGTAGAAGCTCTTAATTCCTTCCACTGCCTTTGAGGCAATCTTCTCAGGATATATATGGCAATGAGCATTAATTATCTTCTGCAAATTCCGCTCTCCTCCCGGCTAATGTCCGCCGTGCTTTTATAACGATACGTTACATTATAATAGTATCCACGCCTTCGGCAAGGGGCAGGATAAAAAAGGCGGACAACTTCTTCGGCTTATCTGTCTTCATGGACATTTTCACGGCCAAATTCGATAAAAAATGTCCGTCTGTATGTCCACAGAGGTGGATATATCCAAATCCACGGACAAATTGCAGCAAAAATGTCCGGGTATTTGTCCATGGCCTGCATCGGGCAATAAAAAGGCACTCCACATTGGATGTGAAGTGCCTTTCTAATATCATTATGTAGGAATCTATTCGCACACATGTGCGCTCTTTGCCAGATGTTTGCACTGTGCCTGTGATAGAAGAATTCTATCTTCACCGCCGTGTATTTCTGAATGAAATATACTTCTTTTTGTCGGTAAATATTTAACCACTGCGCGACATGCAAAACAGTCAGCCGCCAAAACTCTGACTATCATACCTGAAAAGAACAGTCTCATGTCACCCATTATTGTCTCTTCTTCTCGGCCACCGGAGCGTTCAACAGACAATCCTCTTTTATCTTTAAATACAGCAGAAGAAATCTCTCCGTTTTCTTTCCAGAACATAGGCATTATTTCAGGAGGATATACAGCACGGTATAACCTCTCACCTGCTTCAAACGGCTCTGTCATAGAAATCTCTCACAAGTGCCTTTACTGCTTCTTCATCGAATTCAATAGTACTATGTAATTCACTACCTTCTGAATCAATCTGAAAAACATTAACCGAGTCTTCCAATATTTCCATCTCCAAATATTCACCTTTACTGTTATCCCATTCCAGTTGGAGAGCATCACAAGCTGTAGGGAATATCTCGGGCTGAAATTCTATTGTCATTAGAAGCTTTCGAACAGACTTAATAATGCTCGCAGGAATCTTTCCGGCGCCATTGTTATTCCAATTATCAGTGAGCTTCTCTATCTCAGAGAGTCTTTTAAGATTGGTGATTTTATCCTTACCAAACAGATAAGAAGCGTACGCCTCCATTCTCCTCTTCGTTGTGAGCTTATCATAGGTATCCTGTCCGATAAGATAAACATAAGTATTTCCGGGGCGCATAATCTGGACTATCTCTCCGTTTGCCACCTGACCGCACCACGACTTAAAGTTATCTCTTACATCCATACTCTTAGCAGCGATCATAATACCACCTCTCGTACGTTTTTGAATTCATTTTCGTACGTTTATTGTATATCCCGTTTTGATTGATGTCAACGCGACCATTGAGCAATCTGTCTTTATGGACATTTTCACGGCCAAATTCGATAAAAAATGTCCGTCTGTATGTCCACAGAGGTGGATATAGCCAAATCCACGGCCAAATTGCAGTAAAAATGTCCGGGTATTTGGCCATGGCCTGCATCGGGCAATAAAAAAGGCACTCCACATTGGATGTGAAGTGCCTTGGATAATTCGTATAACGTATATCGGGTAACGATTAACGCTTTGAGAACTGTGAAGCCTTACGAGCCTTCTTGAGACCGGGCTTCTTACGCTCCTTCATACGAGCATCTCTTGTAAGGAATCCAGCGCTCTTAAGTGTTGCCTTGTAAGCATCAGCATCAGCCTCAACGAGAGCTCTTGCGATACCGTGACGGATAGCACCAGCCTGACCGGAGATACCACCACCAACAGCCTTAGCGATGATGTCGAACTTACCTTCTGTCTCTGTAGCAACGAGGGGCTGACGAACGATGAGCTTTAATGTATCAAGACCAAAGTATGCGTCAATGTCCTTACCGTTGATTGTGATCTTACCGGAACCGGGAACGAGGCGAACGCAAGCGACAGCGTCCTTACGACGACCTGTACCGTAGAAATAAACTTTGTTAGCTTTCTTTGTAGCCATATTACGTTCTCCTCCCTATTACTGCTCGAAAGTATATACTTCAGGCTTCTGAGCTGCGTGATTGTGCTCTGCACCTGCATATACGTGAAGCTTTCTGAACATCTGGCGACCAAGAGAATTCTTGGGAAGCATACCCTTAACTGCAATCTCGAGAGCCTTCTCAGGGTTCTTGTTCATAAGAGTTCTGTAATCGATCTCCTTAAGTCCGCCTGCGTAGCCGGAATGGTGACGATACATCTTCTGATCAAGCTTTCTACCTGTAAGAACCATCTCAGCAGCGTTGATAACGATAACATTATCACCTGTATCTGCGAAAGGTGTGTATGTGGGCTTGTGCTTTCCTCTGAGAAGCTTAGCAACTTCTGTAGCAAGACGACCAAGTGTCTTACCGGAAGCGTCAATAACAAGCCATTTTCTCTCGATGTTTGCTGATGTAGCAACAAATGTCTTCATATGACTTCACTCCTTAATTCTTTTATATAATTAATACCATAGCTGATAAAGCGTTCTTCGAACGCGCTTAGGTATAATACTTTCCTCTTTGTGATAAGTCAAGCATTTCGAAGAAAAAACTTAATGATTTTATCAAGATCTCGTTAAATCGCCGTTTTTCTCGTTTATTCAAAGATGTCACTTCACTTTATACAGGCCAAAAAGCCTTCTGTTTTACTTCTCAAGTGCCGAAGCATCCTCATTAAGAAGGTCGATGCCGCTATCAATATTAGGGTAATCTCCCGTAAAGCATGCATCACAGAACTTGTGTCCTTCTTCGCCGAGCATTTCGCCAAGAGTATTAACATCAAGATAACCGAGAGTATCTGCTCCGATTATCTCGCAGATCTCAGGGATAGTGTGCTGGCATGCGATAAGAGCATCTGATGAGGGTACGTCTGTACCGTAGAAGCAGGGATGCATGAACGGCGGGCTTGAAATTCTTACGTGAACTTCAGTAGCACCTGCTTTTCTTAACATCTTTACGATATTGGCGATTGTCGTTCCTCTTACAATCGAGTCGTCAATCATTATTACCCTCTTGCCCTTTACTGCAGAAGGAATGGGGTTAAGCTTGATTCTTACAGCCTGCTTACGAAGCTGCTGTGAAGGCTTAATGAAAGTTCTTCCTACGTAGTTATTCTTAACGAAGCCCTTTACATAGGGGATACCTGATTCAAGTGAATAACCCAAAGCCGCATCTATTCCTGACTCGGGGATACCGATAACGATGTCGGCATCTACAGGGTGCTGAGAGGCAAGAAGTCTTCCCGCCTTGATTCTGGCGTCATATACGGAGATGCCGTCCAGTATACTGTCGGCACGTGCGAAGTAAATATACTCGAATACACACTTGGCTTCACGCTTTGCTGTAGTCTGTACGCTTCTTACTCCGTCCTTGTCTACGATAATAATCTCGCCGGGCTTAACGTCTCTTACGTACTCTGCTCCGACTGCATCAAGAGCGCATGTCTCTGAAGCAAATACGATATCTGAACCGATAGCACCCATAACAAGGGGCTTAAGTCCGTAAGGATCTCTTGCTGCTATAAGCTTACGAGGGCTCATTACGAGGAGGGCATATCCGCCTTCGATCTCCTTCATGACCTCTTCTACTGCCTTCTCTACGGAAGGAGTCCCTGCTCTCTTTCTGGCAAGCATGTAGGCAATAACTTCGGAGTCGACATCCGTTCTGAACATCGCACCTTCTGCCTGCAGCTTCTTCTTAAGCGAAATGCAGTTAGTAAGATTGCCGTTATGAGCTATGGATAAAGTACCCTTAACATACTGTGTAACAAGGGGCTGAGCATTCTCGGGAGTACTTGCACCCGTAGTAGAGTATCTTACGTGACCGAGTGCAATGGAGCCCTTAAGCTCTTTTAACTTGTCGGGAGTAAAGACTTCACTTACAAGGCCCATTGCCTTGCTGCACCTGATAGTGCCGTCGTCGTTAACTGCTATACCGCAGCTCTCCTGACCTCTGTGCTGCAGAGCAAAGAGACCATAGTACATCAGGGATGAGATATCAGTCTCTTCTCTGGTATAAATGCCGAACACTCCGCATTCTTCGTGTAAACCGTTAAACATAGTTCGCCCCTCCGGAGGAGTTTTTCACTTAAAGATTTTATCATTCGAGGCGAATATGCAAAAACTTTTATGAGAATATATTTCGCATAGAATTTGAAGCGTCGCTGTACTGCGTTTTTGGATAAGTTGCGTATAATGTGCTTATGACTTACTTTGAAGAATATGAACACTGTCGTTTATGCCCCAGGAAGTGCGGCGTAAACAGATACGAGAAGACGGGCTTTTGCTCCATGGGCGCATCCCCCGTTGTTAATCTTTACATGCTTCACCACGGAGAAGAGCCTCCCATCTCGGGAATAAAAGGCCCTGAAGATCCACGCGGCTCAGGCACTGTATTCTTCGAAGGCTGCAGCTTAAAGTGCATTTTCTGCCAGAACGGCAGTATCTCAGGCGGACCGACCGGCAAGGGACAGTCCGTTGACGTTTCAGGTCTCGCGGATATTTATCTTGATCTTCAGAAGCAGGGCGCATATAACATCAATCTTGTTACTCCAATGCACTTCGCCCCTTCGGTAAGAGAATCCATCAAGGATGCAAGAAATCGCGGACTTAGTATTCCCATAGCGGTCAACACAGGCGGCTACGAAGAAGTGTCGACATTAAAACTCCTGGACGGCCTTGTCGATATCTATATGCCCGACTTCAAGGTTATGAGCAGCAAAATATCCGGGCAGATACTGAGAGCTTCAGATTATGCGGACAAGGCAATTGCCGCGATTGAAGAGATGTACAGACAGACCGGCCCGGTTATCCTTGATTCCGACACAGGTCTTATGAAGAAGGGCCTGATCGTAAGACATCTGATGCTCCCGGGACAGCTTTTTGACAGCAAGAAGATTCTGGATCATCTGACAAGTAAATACGGCAACAACATTTATATAAGTCTTATGAATCAGTACACGCCAATGCCGCATCTTAAAGACGATGCTCCCGAATACTTAAGAAGGACTGTTCCTTCAGGTCACTACGACAGTGCGGCTGAATATCTGGCAAACAAAGATCAGACCATGGCATTTGTTCAAGAAGCTTCTTCCCAGGGGGATCTCATGATCCCTTCATTCAGAACATAAGAACAGATTAGGGGTTGAGTTCTACACAATCGTCTACACCGCTCGCTATCTTGTAGAGAGAATTGTAGATAAAACTAACAAAAAACAGAGCCGCCTCAGCTGAGGCGACCCATTGTTCAGATATCAGATAACGGAATCTATCCACTGACTAAGAGCCGGAAGCGGCTTAAATCCGATGCTGTCAGCTGCGACTTCTCCGCCTTTAAATATCTTAAGTGCAGGAATTGAATCGATATCGTACTTCTGCGCAAGAGCGTCATTGCTGTCGACATTAAGCTTGGCAACCTTTAATCTGCCTTCGTACTTCTCGGCAATCTGCTCCAGCACAGGTCCGAGCATCTTGCAGGGTCCGCACCACTCGGCCCAGAAATCAACAAGAACAGGAACTTCTGAATTAATTACTTCTGACTCAAAGTTATCCGAATTAATGATTATCTCTGCCATAAGACATTCTCCTTTCATCAGTTAAGCGTATTGTGTACCCACTCTGACGGAAGGTCAAGACTCAGATTAATGCTGCGGCAGCCAAAAATGCGATTGCAACAATAAGAGTAACAACAGCGAGCAATACCAGCTTTACATTTCTCTTCTTAAGGTATGGACGATAAAGAATGTCGTCGTGATCGTCGGGATTAATGGAAATCTCTACGTCCTTTCCGTAAGCAGGCTGAAGCTTGCCGCGGCTGAATTCATTAAGGAAAGCCTTATGCATAATGCCGGAGTACTCAAACTGGAATACGGGTGTTCCCTCGACATAAGTCTTATGAACTCCGTTAACACCGCCGGTGGCCTCAAATGCTCTGGTTCTCTTAAGGTAGCCTATGCACTTGGCGGGAACAATTACAGTATAATTTTTTCTCGCTCTGCTGCTGCCGACAACAGCATCCATAATGCACATTAAGGTAAAAGCAAAGGCCAGGCATCCGCAGCCTACAAACACGCACTGCATTGTCTCAAGAACAGGTGCTACAAGAACGAGAACAATTAGAACAAGGCCAAGTGCTACAAATACAAACGATCTTCCCGTCCTGGACTCCAGCGGACTTATACCTCTTCTTCCGGAAGAATTCTTATCGAAGAAGGTAGAGATTCCGAAGCCTGTAAGAAATACGCCTCCGATAATTGCAGCGACAGTATAAGCTCCTGCCTTCAGAGTTATTATAAGAGCGGCAAATAAAAGCAGAATTAAAACTATTCCGGCTATATTGGCCTTGGCCGGCTTCTTGGGCTCATCCTTTCGCTGTTCGGCAAAGTAGTTCTGAACCATATCGGAAGTAAGGTTAACCATATGTCCCATGACATCCATCTTCTCAGCAAAATTCGTCTTAGGGTTCTCACTGAAATAAACCAGGCTTAAACTCTCATCATATTTCATTCTTATATATCCTCCCAATAATTCCTGTGTGATTATTCCATTCACACAAACGTGACGATTATAATCATAAAAAAAGACCTGAGCAAGCTTACTCAGGTCTTATATAGTGGAGCGGGATACGAGATTCGAACTCGCGACTTTCACCTTGGCAAGGTGACACTCTACCACTGAGTTAATCCCGCGCTTCGTCAAGCGACGAAAGTAATTATATTTGGATACGCACCATTTGTCAATATGTTTTTTTGAAAAAATCAAATTAATTCCGAAGAAACCCGTTCACTCCTGCTCTATAAGCGCCAGGACTTCATCGATATCAGAATAATATTGCCTCTCATAGCCCTCATCGGAAGAATAGACAAGCTCGAGCTCACCATTCGTAATATCATATATCTTAACGTATTCCATTCCTTCAACAGGTTCATAAGTAGGCCCCTGTACGATAACAAGATATGAATTACCTTCTGCATCTCTCACATAGGTGCAGACTCCCCTTTCGCTAAGGTATGAATTATCAAAGTTATAACTGTGATTATTTACAAACAGACGTGTAAGATCACGATCGACGATGTAGTCTCGCAGACCGTCATGCGAATCCGGTATCGTCTCCATCATATAATCTTCCGAATAGTAGAGATCAAAGTAGCTGTATGTACCTATCATCGCCTGATCTCCGGGCAGAAATCTCGGATTGATATATTCAGAAAATTCGTCATACGGAAGATGTATCGCGCATGCTCTGTCCTTCTGTGAATCTCCCAGCTGATATCGATAGATAAAGACTATGCTGGATGCATCGAGGAACCATCCGGAATTATCCAGATCCTCGAATTGTGCATATACATCATCTATATCCAGAGAAGTATAGAACTGTCCATCCAGTGACCATCTGTATTCATCATCTATAAAGTCTTCAGCGGCTTCAGTAAAAGCCTGCATCTGTCCGGGGATGATAAGATCCTCGAAGAATACGATATCTCCGTCACAGCTTATGGTATATCCCTCATATGTCGCATCCGAGAATGTGTAATGAGACATGTAGTAAAAACTGACAAGTTCACTGTCTATACGCTCAGGGTAATATCTGTTGGAGCCGCTCCATTCCGGATCCGGATCGAGCAGCACGTGATACTGCTCAAGATTAGCCTCCTGTATCTCATCGATCGTATCACGCAGGGCTCCAAATCCGTCCCCTTCAACGGTAATAGTCTCTTCAAGCTTCTCCGGATCATTCCTCTCAATATGTATGACCGGAAGATCATCGGTATACGTAGCAGCAGGTAGCTGAAGAGCAGTCTCTTCGGTAGTACCGGATGTATCGGCTGATGTCTCGCTTGTCGCAGGCGTCACATACGGCGTCGAAGACTCGGAAGGAGCGGGAACCTCACCCGTACATCCGGTCAGTATGCACAAAGCCGCCAACACATATATCCACTTGCATCGTCTTGAACTTTTCATCATCATTAATCACCCTGTATATCTTAATACATAATGCCATCCACCGTTACTATAATCGTGATAATCGCGACGAACTACTTCTTCCGAGCCAGAGACCTCCATTCCGGTATCTCCTAATGCACCTCCTTCGTAATGACCTGTACCATATTCATTATGAACAGCTTCAACGATCTGACCATCACCAACATACATCGCAGCATGATGATCTTCATTCAACAAAATATCACCTGGTTGAAGACCATTAGGCATACTGATCAACTCGTAGTCACCATCATTGGTATATCCATCCGAACAAGCATAAACAGTGAAGCCTTGATTCTCAAGTCTAAGCATATCACCCGTGTAACTACAAGCTGAGATGTCAATCCCTGCAAACTCACACGCTCTAAGGACCAAGTGAGAACAATCAATTTCACCCTTCGCGTCAAGGTCTGGAACTTCAGCTTGGGAAGCTGACACTCTACCAACTGAGTTAAGCCTGCATTATGGTGCGAGCTTTATGTATTTGCTCGTTGCAAATTCGATGAAGTTATCACACATCTCATGTCTGAAGTCCCCCTTCTCATAAGGAACCCAGAACTGGGTGTCTGAGAAGTTTGCCCAGAAGAGCATATATGCGACTCGAAGACCTTCCTCCGAATCCTTAAGAGCATCAAGAAGATCGGTGAACCATTCACGCTGCAGGTTGCCCTCCGGCGCCAGTCCTTCGTAAAAACCGTTAGGATTCTGATCCAGAGTACGAAGCCCTATCTCGGTAATTGCATATATCTTGCCGTGGTCCTGCGCACAGGAAGCCATTACCTCAAGAGAAGAGATAAGTTCATCGAAGAAGCCGTCTCCTTCCGAAGGCCTGTCGTGGTAAATATCCATACCCATAATGTCGACAAAATCATCGCCCGGGTATCTGCTTAAGAAATCATCGGCAGACTTAAAGAAGCCGTTGGGAGAATAGCAGAAGAGGAAATTTCTAATCTTCTTCTTGTTCATCAGATAATCTACCGTGAAGCGGAAAAGATCAATAAACTTCTCATCAGAAAGGTGTTCCTTCCCCCACCAGAACCATGAGCCGTTACACTCGTGGAAGGGACGGAAAATCATAGGGATTCTCTCACCGCTTATGTCCACACACTTGGAAGCGAACAGGGCTATCTCATCCAGGAAGCGCATGTACTTGGCATTAAGGTCGCCACCCGGAAGCAGTCTCTCCCCTACGTTGCCGTCAGGGATATTGGGGGAGTAGTCGAAGAACTCTTCGCCACCCAATGAGAAATTAGGCATATGAGAAGACAGGGTAAGAATGACGCCTTCCTTATGAAGCTGCTTAACTGTTTTGACCAGTTCGAGCATGGTACCTTCATAGCCGTTAAAGGATAAGGTATCTATTCCGACCACAGCCGGGTGCTTTCCAAGCAGATTTTTGATGTCGGACCTGCTTCCGTCGGTATTATCCAGGGACACACCGATATGACCCGCATTCTGATGACCCAAAAGGATGTGGTCAGAATACGAGGCATCTTCGAGCTTTCCAAGAAGCTTTGCTACGGCAGGTTCTCTTGCATCCATAATTACTTGAATTTCTTCTGGAAATCGCCAAAGGGATCTGAGATATCCGAGATATCTCCGCCCAAGGCCTGTACTGCGGACATGATCTCGTAGAAGAGATCTCTGTCGATTGTTGACTGGTTACGGTTGATGTAGCTCTTAAGCATGGGAACTGCTCTGTCATCGCCATAGTCGGCAAGGCAGATAACAGCATAAATCTTATTGCTCATATAACGGAAAGCGGATCTCAACGCATTGTAAATCTCATCGCACTGATCTTCCTTACCGATTCTGGTAAGCATGATGACGAGATCCTCGCAGGGACCTGTAAGTCCGTCTTCCTTATGTTCGTTAAGGATATCGATAATAAGAGGAATGGATTCGTCCGGGAATGCCTCTATATATTCTGCCACTGAGTCTGCTACAAAATCAGGAATCTTATCGTAGCTCATGAATCTCTCAAGAGTAGGGACAAGAAGTCCGGATTCGTTCATTGCAGAAAGAACCTTGAAGCAGGCCTTTACCTTCTGGAACTCCATCTCGAACAGAGAATCTTCGTTGCCGAGTTCTTCGTCAGTCCATGCAGCATCCTTTACTACCTGCTGAGCATAACCAACTACCTGCTCCTTATCCGAAGAAGATGACACTGCGTTAATAACGCTGTCGGGAACACCTCTGTCGAGCTCGAGCGCACTATACTCGAGAACTTCTTTAAGTTCTTCCCAGGGAAGTGTCTTAAAGTAGTCATTCATTGACATGCCGCCGAGAAGGTCATTGGGCTGCGCTTCCATCAGGCGGCTCTGCTCTTCTGTCTCATTCATTGCTATTCTCTGAAGATATGTCTCATAAGTAACATCGTCATCTTCAGGAGGACGCTCATCCATCTTGTCTGCGAACTCATCTATCTTCTGATCAAGAACCAGCTTTACGAGCTGGTCGTATCTTGCAAGTACTTCTTTAATCTCTTCTTTCATTACTATAAATCTCCTGACAGTCAGTTAAATTAATCTTACTACAAAAAGGATAAGCCTTAAAGGCAAAACAAAACCCGGCTCTAAGAACCGGGTTTTGCTACTTCTGGAGGTGCCACCCGGATTTGAACCGGGGCATAAAGGTTTTGCAGACCTTGGCCTTACCGCTTGGCTATGGCACCGTGCGCTTGAATATTATGGATTAGGAGCCGGTTTTTGTCAAGCGGATATTCAGATTCATTTTTGTTTATATATTATTTATTTTTCTTACAAATCAAAAACAGCCTTCTGTTATATTATGTTTGTAGTGGAAAAGGAATTGAAATCGACATGGAAAATATTTAAATGGGAGATACTGAGGCTGACCTCCAACTGGAGGCGAACAGCAGCAGTTCTTCTGTTGCCTGCGGCTTTTATGCTGATTGCCCTTAATATTTTCCCCTTCCTTATTAATTACATGTCTACGGGCAACTTCGGAAGGAACCCTGTTATCCTCGTAGATCCCCCCGCATCCTTCAGGGATTATCTTGAAGAGATAGACGGCACCACCGCCTATAAGTTCCAAATAATCTCCGCAGAAGAAGCAGAAGCTGATTACTCCGGAGCAAACTTTACCAAGAGTCTTAAGGCGGGCACCATATGGGTCTACTTCGAAGACGGAGATCTCCCTTTCGATGAAGAGATAGCAAGATATTACGAGAATCTCGCTCAAGGACTTGCCGGAGCGATAAGCCACGCCAGAATCAATATCACTTACGACGATAATTCCCCCATAACTGCTCCCAAGGCAGAAGCCTTCGAAGACCTTATAATCGAGGGCTATAAGGACACACTGCTCGACAGGTTAGGCGGCAACTTCCGCGAAGAAGGCAAAGATCCTTTTGTAGTAGATGACTTCAACATCGTAACCAAGATTACTGACAACAGATCCGTCGCCAACTCAAATGCAGCGCGTGTCATTCCCGGAATAGTAATGCTATTAGCCTACTACTGTGTATATTCCCTTGCCTGCGACCTCTTCGCGGCAGAAAAGGACAGAGGATTTTTTAATAAGCTCCTTTTATCCCCCATATCTCCCAAAAGCATCGTAAGGGGCAAAGTCCTCACCATGATGACGGTGGGAGGAGTATCTTCGCTGGTAACTATCTTCCTTCTTTTTATGTCTTCCTGGCTTAACTGGAGCAACGATTCCATGTCGCTGCTGCCTTTCGGAATGTTTCTTACTCCCTTACAGGTATTGCAGGTTCTTCTTGTAATAATAGCGGCAGTTTATTTTATGTCCTCCTGCACCGTATTTATCGTCTTCTCTTTAAGCAAGCTTCAGGACATCATGATTAATCTGCAGCTCCCTCTTATTCTTTTCCTTATGGATTTCTTCCTTACGCTTTTCAGATTCAACAGACCGCTTACAGTGGAATATACAATCCCCCTTCATAACAACATCTGCCTTATAAGAGATATCTACGCGTCGCAGGCGCACCTCTGGCAGTTCATTATTGTAGTAGGGCTTGATATCTTGTGCGGAGCTTTGATCTTCCGGATAAATTACAAAAAGGTGGAACGCTTATGAGTAACAATGCCGCCATAGTCGTCGATAATGTTTTTAAAAGATATTCCAAAAACACACCCGACATCATTAAGGGTGTAAGTTTTGAAGTGAAGCCGGGAGAAGTTTACGGACTTCTCGGACCTAACGGCGCGGGCAAGACAACCCTGATGCAGATGATCTCTACCCTTTCACGCCCTTCTTCCGGACAGATCAGAATATGCGGTCTGGACTCAGTCAAGGACTCTCTCGAGATTCATAAGAAGATAGGCTTTCTTACAACCGAGATTAAGCTTGATCCCTTATCTACCCCGGATAAGCTTTACGACTTCTTCGCTTCTCTTTATTCGATACCGGAGCAGGAAGCAGCGATAAAGAAGGAGACATCATTTGCTACTTTCGGAATAGGACCCTTCTCCCGGAAGAAGATAGTGGAGCTGTCGACCGGCATGAAGCAGAAGGTATCAATCGCGATAAGCCTTATACATGAGCCGCCCGTCATAATATTCGACGAGCCGACCAACGGTCTTGATATTCTTACTTCAAAGCAGGTAACAGACTACCTTCTGGGCTTAAAAAATCAGGGCAGAGCGATAATCCTGTCCACACATATCTTCTCCGTCGCTGAAGAACTCTGCGACAGGATAGGAATCTTAGTTGACGGCAGGATTGCCGCAGAAGGAACCCGCGAAGAACTCACAGCTTCCCAGGGCAAAGACAAGTTCGAAGACGCATTCTTCAAGATATACCAAGAGAATCACCATGAACCTTAAAGCTATAAAGACATTGGCCCATAAGGCCTTCAGAAACAGCGGAGGACTCAAGACGGAAGGAACCGCCCTGACCTTCATTATTCTGCTGTCTTTTGCGATAGCTTACATCCTGGTGCTTGTAAGTTATGTTTTCCCCTGGAGACTTTATTCAATCTGGGAGGACAGCCCCAACACCCTCCTCGTTATCAACGAACCTGAAACCTTCGGCAACTACCTGGACATTATAGGCTTGCCGCGCACCAACTCCGACCACTTCCAGACCGATGCCTACTACGACTTCAGCTACTTCGAAGAACTTATGCGCAGCAGAGGTGGCATCGTTGTACTGGTCTTCCCCAAAGGCTTCGACGAGACCGTAAGCGAGGGCGGAGAAATACCGGAGATTCTTACCTACTGCAGGACAGATTACCTTATCAGCAACAAGACCAAAGACAACGTAAAAGACTCTATACTTAAAGGCTACCTGGGTTATGTGCAGGACCTTAACGGCAAAACCGTTGCTTTATATCCGCCTGTAGAGACTGCCACTTACGGAACGCCGACTGCACCTCAGACGGATATGGCCACGGGCCTGCTAAGATTCGCTGCCCAGTCCCTGATCCCTCTTATTCTCTTCGTCAGCATACTTTATGCCGCCATGAATTCGGGCACCAACATCATCGCGGGAGAGAAGGAACGTGGTACCTTCGCAGCTATACTTTTATCCCCCGTACCAAGACTTCAGATAATCCTGGGAGATCTTATCGGAGTAAGCATGGGTTCTCTCCTGCCTGCTCTAATCATGACCATCCTCGTCTTCCTTATCCCATCCTATTCGGGAATCGCAGGCTTTCTTGTAGCTTTGCCGCTTCTTATAAGCCTTGTACTTCTTATAGCTTCGCTTACTATCCTTATATCCGTTTTAAGCGATTCAGTGGTATCGGCACAGACTGCCTTCCTGCCGCTATTCTTCATAATGGTAACCATCTGTGTTACCTGCATCCAGAATGCGGGAGAGGCATCTGACATTTACTATCTGATTCCTATCTACGGCCATTTCTACGGCTTAGGCGGCATAATCTGCAACAACAGCCCCAAAGCCGTTCTGTATAGCGGCATCTGCATTATTTTTACTCTTCTTATTGTCGCTGCTTCCGTATATGTCTGCGTTAAGCTTCTTAGCAGCGAGAGATATACCGTAAACTTACAAAGCGGCGACGACAGGGTAAAAGCTCCCGCAGACGGCAAGATAAAGGCAAAGTCTCTTCCGGGCTTTATCCTGAATCAGGCCTGGTATCCGCTTGTTATCCTTTCGATTTTCCAGACACTTGCCATGCTGCCGGTACTTGTTAAGTACACGTCAACGTCCGCTTTCGCTGAGATTGTAAACAGTATGAGGGGAGTTACTACTTTCGCAGGGGTACTTAAATTCTCCTTTGACCTTCTGGGACTTTTCCTGTCCGATCCGCTCTTTATTGTATCCATGTCTGCCGGCTACCTTCTCATGATTCTTTGCTACCTTGTTATGGTCTGCATCAGGGAAAAGCTTGAGGGAAAGCACAAAATCAGAAGGCACATGGCTTCGCTTGGATTTGAGCTTACGAAAGGCACTGCCGGCAAATATTTCGGCGGAGTTCTTCTTGGAATCTCCCTTATGAGTCTCGTCTACCTTATTCTTAACGTTACCGGACAGGTAAGATACGAAGGAATCAACAAAGACACAATAGGGGCAATACTCCTGTCGCTTCTTATGTGGCTTCCTCAGGGTGCCTGCGAAGAGCTGATGTTCCGCGGCTATATGCTTCCCAGAATAACGAAGAAAACCAATAAGATATTTGCTTTCTTTCTCTCTTCTGCCCTCTTCTCGCTTCTTCACAGCATGAATGCGGGCTACACTCCCATGGCTTCCGTAAATCTCTTCCTGATAGCTCTCCTCTTTGCTCTCATCTCCTACAGGAGTGGCAGCATCTGGATTACAAGCGGTGCGCACACGGCATGGAACTTCTGTCAGGGTAACTTCTACGGACTTCAGGTAAGCGGTAACGAACTGACGACAGCATTTATAAAGACAACGTATACAGCTAATCACTCAGACCTTATTACAGGCGGCAGCTTCGGACCTGAGGGCGGCCTTGCTGTCACACTGGTAACGCTCCCTCTGATAGTACTCCTTCTCGTGC
This sequence comes from Saccharofermentans sp., assembly GCA_024403655.1. Lineage (GTDB taxonomy): Bacteria > Bacillota > Clostridia > Saccharofermentanales > Saccharofermentanaceae > Saccharofermentans. Next base: position 20,085 of record JAKSRK010000020.1, read on the forward strand.
TTATAAAAAGAGACGGTCAAAAAGCTGACCGCCTCTGGTAATCTTACTTAAGAATCTCTCTTTGCCTCAAGACGCGCCCTCTTGCGCCCTTCGGGGCAACGCTCCATAAAGTCATTAAGCTTGGCATAAGCTGATGAACTGATCGTATTACTTTTCATCACGCCGCTGTCGTAGTTCTTCTTAAGGTATTCAAGCATATTAAGAAAGCCTATATACTGATGATTAAACTTAAGTACGTTGTCTCCGACACTAATCTCGCAGCAGAGTATGTGTGCTCCTTTGTTGCCACGTCGCTCGACAAATACGACCTTTTTAATATCCTGTACCTTAAAGTCATATAATTTCTTGTCGTTTTTGACATGGACTTCAAAGCCTTCGACATTCACTTCAAAACCGTTAAGATCCGCAAGCATCCATATGGAGCCTATTAGTGTCAGCAGCCCCAGTACAAAAGCCGCAACAACCTGTGAATCAATCTCGGATTTCTCTCCATACACCCCAAAAGCAGTAACCAGTAAAAACAGGCCGAAAGCAACTCCTATTCCACCGCATGTGCCAAAAGCTACTTTGTCTATTGTTATTTTAAATCTATCCATAAATCCGATAATATCTATTCTTATTTTTCATTAATCTTCAGTGATGGCATTCTGAATAAGCTCAACTGCGTCAACATTACGAGGACCGCTTCTGCCAACAAGGGCAGGATCAACAACTATAACGCGTCCTTCGCGAACTGCAGTCAGAGATGCATACGGCTCAGTAGATACGAATCCATCGTAGTTAGGCTCATCAATGAGAATATAATCAGGGTCAGCCTCCATGAGCTCATCCGCAGAGTAAATCCAGCCACTTACATCAGACGCAGCATTAATTGCACCGGACGCCGTAATGATATTTCCAACCAGGGTATTATTGCCTGCTGTATAATCGCCGTACTCACCATATGCCCTGCAGTAGTAAACTGATATTTCAGTATTAGGAGCACTTATCCAAAGTTCATCGAGCTCCGTCTGAAGTTCCTCAACAAGAGCTTCACCATCTTCATGGACACCTATAATGTCTGCCACATCCTTGATAGTATTAAACATACCGCCAATAGAAGTGGCATCATCTATAAACACAACAGTGATTCCCTGCTCGACAAGTTCGCCATAAGCGTCAGCACTGAAGAGAGTGGACGCAATAACAATATCGGGCTCTAACGAAGCGATAGCATCCACATCCGGATTATTGTCTGTTCCTACGGACTCAATGCTAAGAACGTCTCCAGGGTAATCACAGCAGTCAGCTCTTCCGACTAACTTTTCTTCTGCGTCCAACGCATACACAATCTCCGTAACAGAAGGAGACATGCAGATGACAGTATCAGGCGCTGCTTCAATTGTAATCTCGTTGCCACAAGCATCCTCGTAGATAATAGGATAGATGGGAGCAACCGCCGCAGGAGTCTCCTCCGGCGTAGTATCCGTAGCTGCAGGTGCAGAACACGAAGCTACAGAAGCTGCCAAGGACAAAGCAAGGACAACACTGACTACATTCTTATTCATATAATTCCTTCTGCTTTCCGCCACAACTACAGCAGCAAGCAAATAATAAAACTCGCCGACAGGAATTCCGTTTCATGTCGGCGGCACTGATATTATAACTTAACAAAGGCGAAATGCCATCTTCTTAGAGCATCAGGTTAAATTCAATAATCTCGTTTTTGACCTTGGAATCTATCTCAGGGATAATTTCCGCCACGGGTCTACCCAGGTAATAGCCCTGAAGGAAATCGGCACCAATCTCAATGACGGTCTTAAGCTCTTCTCTTGTCTCTACGCCCTCTGCAAGCACATAGAAATTATTGTCATGTGCGAACTGAGCAATATCTCTTACGAAATGCTGCTTCTGAGGGTTGTCCTGTATACCTGACAGCAGGAGCCTGTCAATCTTGACGTAGTCAGGAGTATACCTTAAGAGATTAACGATATTGGAGTAGCCGGCACCGTAGTCGTCAATTGCACTTTGTATGCCGAGCATCCTTATCTGCTCCTTCATCTTCTGAAGCATCTTCTCATCAGCTTCCTTCTGCTCGGTAAGCTCAAGTACAATATTGGCACTGTATCTTTTAAGCTTCTCTACAACTGTCAGAGTATCTTCTTCGTTCCAGTTAACGCCCGTAATGCAGTTAATGAAGAGCTTCCTGTCGCGGAACTGCTCCATCTTCGTCTCATATTCTCTTAAGACATTGATGAAGGTAGACTTCTCAACATCGTAAATACGACCTAAGTGCTCCGCATATTCGATTACTTCAGCAGGACCGATATAAGGATTAATATCCGGTCTCATAAGGGCCTCAAACGCGAATATCTCGCCCGTTCTGGCACTTACGATTGGCTGGAAATGGTATTTGAAGCGGTTCTCGTCAAGAAGCATCTTAACGATCTTAGCCGTCTTCTTCTGTTCAGGTGTAAGAGAGCTGTCGAAGTTTAATCTGTGCTCTTTTACCTTATTCTCATTCTTAATGGTTACCGCCGAATTGATAAGTCTTTCAAATTCATTGGTGCTTCCGATTCTGCGGCTGTTACTTCCAATTGACAGCTTAAGATCGTAGCCCTGGCGAACGTTATAACCCTCCATGGCGTCGTTTATCTTCTGCTTTACATTGAACAGCTGCTCGTCATGGTCCTCTCCGGCAAGCCATGCAACGACAAACTCGTCGTTGCCGAGTCTGCTGGTAACAGCATTCTCACCCGATGAGGTCTTTAAAATCTCGGCGACCTTACATATCGCTCTGTCGCCCGCCTTTCTTCCATATGTCTCATTGAACTTGCTTAAGTTATTAATATCCAAAGCAAGAACTGTCATATAGCAGTGAAGCTGCAGTGATCTGTCAATAAGCGGCTCTGCATATTTAAGAAGACCATCGAAGTTATTAAGGTTCGTAAGGTTGTCTACGAATCTGCTCGCTTCCATCGTCTTGTTAGCCTTATTAAGAACACGAAGTCTTCTTAAAGCCTCAAATCCGAACATCATGTTGATAAGCCAGGTACAATAACCGTGGTTAAAACTTGCCAAAGATTCTTCCAGGCCCAGTACTGCATAACCGAAGCACCTGTCATCAAAATGGAAAGGCGTAAACATGTAGCAGGAAGGCTCTTCCTGCGGCTCCTGCAAAGCAGGCAGTATATCCGAAGTATCGAATGTCTCCAGCAGCTCAAGTCTGCTGTCTCCCGTAGAATCACAGGATAAGATATTCGCCATGCTGTCAGTGTAGCCAACACTCATAAAGCTGCTCTCGGATGAAGCCGTATCGTTAAGCCAGAAGGAGTTAAGACAAAGATCAAAACTCTTAAAAGGTCCAATCTGGTATACGAGCGATCTTACCGACTCCATTACTTCCTCAAGATCGGCACCTGACAACATCTCAGCCAGTATCTTGTTGTAGTTAGGAATAAAAGATCTTGTAGATACGTCAGTATCCCACTTATCTCTTACGAGTATACGGGGGATAACGCTCTCGTTATGGCACCCGCACGATCTTCCGATGAAGAGCTTATGAGAAGCATCGAAGTTCTCAAAAGCTTCGCCTGCAAACAGCTTCAAAATGCAGTCGCCGCAATACATACCGTAGTCCTTCGAAGGAGAAGGAACAGATGTAATGGGAGCAGGGCTCTCCTGACCGACCTTTACCGAATCGTAGCCTGCTATTGCTATATCTTCGGGAATCTTTATTCCACGCTTGCTAAGAGAAGAAGCAAGACCTATCGCCATATAGTCGTTGGCGCAGGCAATAGCCTCAGGCAAAGAAGAAGGATCTTCCATCAGTTCGTCGCCTATCGTCTCACCGCCTGAGTACCAGAAATCACCGTAGAAAATACGATTCTGTCCTACGCTCAGACCATGGGCAGCCATTGTGTCCGTAAAAGCCTTCAGTCTTTCTCTTGAATTCGGATGCCACTGCTTACCGGTAACAAAAGCAATATCCTTAAATCCGTGATCTTCAATCAGGTGTGATACAAGCGCAGTTATTGCATCGTAATGCGGAAGATTAACATAGGGGAAGTAATCACTCTCTTTATCCACAAAGAGGACCTTGCCCTTATATTCGTTAAAAAGTCTTATCTCAAGACGGCGAAGAACGCCAGGTGTCTGTATGGTGTCGGCAAGAATAATAATACCTTCGAAGAGGTCAAAATTTATAAGATTATAAATATTGGATTCGCCGACTTCTCTGAACTTGGTTTCCTGGAACTTCTGATACATCGCAAAAACGCACACGTCATAACCGGCAGCAAAAAGCTTCCTGTTAATGCCTTCGAGCACGCCCTGCTGGTAATCTTCCTCGGGCTGAGCACAAAGAACTGCTATGCGTTTCCTAATAACTCCTCTGTCAGCCATAATTTTACACCCTCTTCATTATATCAAGTATCTTTGGGGAATTTGTAAACCATACGTAAACAAATGCCGGTCGGTTTCTTTGTTAACCATCAACAAAGAAAGCAACCGGCAGTTAATAGCAAAAGAAGTTAAAACAGTTGATATATCAGCTTACAGGCTCAATAATTACCCATCGCAAAGCTGACTCATTATAAGGAGAATTAACTACATTATCGTAGACAACCTTATATCTGTCAGGCGCATAAGTTTCTATCTCATAAAGAAGATAAGAATATCCGACTCCCATATCAAGGATAAATGCATCACAGCCGTACTGGCCCTCAATATAGTCCAGATCTGCAAGAGATGCGATATTCATCTTATCTCTTACATGGTCAACACCTGAATACTCCATCATGTAGGGATCGATTCTGTTGTCGATATGCACTGGAACACCTGAGAATACGAGCCATGAACCGGTATTGAAAGTGTTAAAAGGTCTCTCATAACCGTGAGACAAAGCATAATCTACTACTCCTCTGTCGTAGCAGGCCATAGCCTCGATGTCAGCCATGGAATTGCTGTGAAAGTACTGCATGCCTCTTAATGCACCTGAAGCCAGAGCGAGGAACACAATGACAACTGTGAGAAGCTTATAGAATCTTGGAGACAGTTCGGGAGCACTCTTAAGCTTAAGAAAAATAGAATTAAGCCAGGCTATAAGGTCTGTCAGATACTCCGGAGCGAACATCAGATAGACGACAGAGAGCTGAAGCATGAATCTCTTGTAGATGCAGGTTGCAACAAAGAACATGCAGATAAGGCCGAGCTTGGTTACTGCCGCCTTATCAAAAGATCTTACCTTCTCCGTCACCATGAAGGAAATAAACAGAAGAAGAAGACAGACGGATACGAATATGCCAAAACTCATGGGCTTCCACTCGTCAACATACTGCCATACGTCAGAAGCGGCTGACTGCTTAAGGCCGAAGGTCCATACTCTTATTCCGATGGGATTAAGAAGGGATACTACAAAGCCCGCAAGGATAGAAAGAGCATCAAGACCTGCCTTCTTATATTCCTTGTAAAGAAGCTCTATAACTGCAAAGAAAGCCATCACTACGGCAAATACCGGAAGGATACCCCCGTGAAGCCAGCCTAAGAAGAAGCAGGATACTACGAAGACAATGCATCGCGAGATATGCTTCTTGGAAGTCATGTAAGAATACACGACAATGGCCAGGGCCAGAAGCGATGTGCAGGAAGGTCTTACGCTGTAGTCCGGAAAACCTCCGAGGAAAGGCACGATTGCTGCAACAAATGCAGTAACCACAGGATTTGCAGAAGTAGAAGAAACATACTTCAGGCAAAAGAAAGCCGTGGCGTATGTAAACAAAGCTCCGATGAGGATAACGCCTGCGATGCCTAATGCCTTGTAGCAGCTTCCCATCAGCAGATACCAGCCGGCCTCGTGGGCGGTAAAAGTCAGCCCTTCATGCCAAGAGTAAATCTCATCCAGGATAATGTGTCCCGATGCTATGAAGTCAAGACCCAGACGAATCTGAATCGCAGTATCTCCAATCATATCAGCCATAGTCGTAATAAGCGTAAAAGGGCTGAACATAAAAAGTGCCATAGAAAGCACAAACAAAAACGGTGATTTTTTATCAGTCTTCATTTTTCCCATATGCCGATTATATCAGAAGACGAAGCGTCTTTGGATGTAGTAACTTACAAAGAACAATACTGAATCCACGACGAGCTTAACCGCAACTTCAGGTATTACAGGAAGCAGCATGCATCCTACTGAGACAAGAAGAGCACTGGCGCCCATCTGGCAAAGGGCCAGGGCGATATACTTGCCTGCAGACACTGCGGTATTCTTCTTGCTGGTAAATACGAGCTTATAGTTAATTATGAAGTTATAAGTAGCCGAGATTACTCTTGCAAGTACCGTTGCCAAAGCTACGTAGAATGCAAAGCCTCCGAACGCCTTACAAAAGAGCCAGAACAGAAGGATATCTATCAGGCAGGAAGAACCCGATGAGAAGATATACTTTAAGAACTGCCAGCCGAACATCTTATAAATACGCCAGGAGTCGCGCAAAGGATCAAAGTGCGTTGTGTGATTCTCCTTAGAGTCATATATGGTCTTGATGGGAATCTCATATATCGGATACTGACCTACCGATTCAAGAAGCATCTTGGTCTCGAACTCGAATCTCTCGCCCTTAACATCAAGAAGCGACTTCATAAACGACGCAGGGATTCCGCGAAGACCGGTCTGAGTATCGGAAATCTTAAGGCCGGACACGTAGGATACAACCTTAATCGTAATGTTATTACCTACTCTGCTCTTCCAGGGAATGTCCTCTCCGTCAAATTTACGAACACCAAGCACAAGAGATGCCGGATTAGCAATAAGTCCCTCTCGGACACTCGAGATACACTCGACGGTATGCTGTCCGTCAGAGTCCGCTGTTATGCAGCCGACCGCAGAAGACATATTCTCAAGAATATAAGTAAAAGCTGTCTTAAGTGCTCTTCCCTTACCCTTATTGACTTCGTGAGTAAGAACTACACCCTTATCCCCTATTATCGTTCGAGCCTGCTCAAAGAAAGACTCATAAGAAGGCCCGGACCCATCGTCTACGACAACTATGGGCGTAAGATCTGCTGCAATCAAATCCTTCAGAATTGCAGGGAAACGTTCATCCGGTTCATAAGACGGTATTACTATAGGAACAAGTGATGCCATCTGAGCCTCCTTAATGGTTTTCTAGTATTTTTAAGTCAATCCTTGTAGATCAACAAGGATTTTCTCCCGTAACAAGGTTGCCGGAAGATGTGTACGATGTAAGAGAATCAATTCTGCTGTCAGGAGTTCCTACGATTACAAGATAATCACAGCCTTCAAGAGCCTTTGTATCCCCATCGGACAGGCCAATCTTATCAACATAATTGAATGTAAGAACATATACATTCATGTCTCTGTAGAAGGCTTCGCATAACTGCTGAACCTTATGGGCATATATTCCGTCATCGAAGAGAATCTCATCGGCCCAGACTACCACATAATAATCCTCAGAGTATGAAGTATTCTCCTTAGCACAGGCATAGATTCCGTTCCAGGCACCTGATGAATATGCTTCCAACGGGTAGTAACTGGAATATCCCATAATATAGCGGGGATCAAGGATAAGAGCCACAACTACTACGGTAACACCGAAGTAAGCAAGGCAGGTCCAAATATATTCCTTATCCTTTGAAGAAGCGACAAGCTCCAGTCCCAAATAAAAAGCAATTCCACTTAAGTAGACTACTATCGTTCCTATATATCTGTAAAAGCAGGCCAGGTTTTCTGCTTCAGCGTAATTCATGGAGAATATGTATGTACCAATCAGCCCAAGAAGATATATGCCGAATACGAATAAAGTGTATAAAGTCAGCTGTCCGCAGTGCTTGGTTTTCCTGTACTCAATAACGGCTACTCCGATAAGGCTAATCCAGAAGACATCAGACTGAGCACATCCGCCTATAATGGGAAGTGAACTTCTTATCGAATTTACAATAACCTGAAGGATGAGCAGCGGTGGCTTCTCAGACAACAGGGACATGTATCTGTCAGCAGTTGCAGCCTGCGCACTGGCACCTATATCCGGGAAGTGGAGTCTTCCCCATATGGCATACGACAGGATAAGAAGAACGGGTACTCCAAGGTAAGGCAAAAGCTTCTTAAGAGGAAGACCCGACTGCATCTTAAGGAAAGCAAGAACAAATACTATCAGCATTATCCCTGAAGTCTTGATTAATGCCGTATAAGCCAAAAGCGACGTAAGTACTATAAGGGAACTTCGGTCAGTCAAAGAAGACTTATAGCAGATTATATATACAGCTGCAGCTAAGGCCATGAGTCCCAAAGTACAGTCAACAAGCAAAGAATAAGTGCTTAAATCAAGGGCACAAAGAAGGACAGCCAAGAAAGATACGCCTACATATACGACTATCTTCCTTACTGTTCCTGCAGCTTTTGGCAAGACCGACATCAGGCTGCAACAGCATGACAGGTTAATAAGCGACTGGGCAAAAAAGCAATTAGGAACATTAAAGGACAGAAGTCGCGTTATGAATGACACCCAGCAGGCAGTACCCGGAACATACATCTGATACCTGATATCAGCCGTATAGGGAAGTGAATTATCGTAGTAAAGCGACTTACATATTCTGTACCAGTGGCTACAATCATCGGCATGCGAGATTCCGGTGCCTCTTGTAATTACATAAGCCCATATAACTCCGATAGCCATAAATAAAACTACCGGCGACAACAACGAACTAATCTTAACCTTCTTACGAACAAGGCAGAAAGGAATAAGCAGAAGTCCCGCTCCGACTATAGCCCAATAGCCTGCCCACATATTCCCTATAAAGCCTGATATATACATTACTACGGAAGCTAATGAAACAAAGGTTACAGGGAAGAAAGCAAGGTCCTTCTTAATATATGCATTGTAGGACAGCATATATCCAACTACTGCCCCTATAAATAAAATAATAAATAACAAATTCATAAAAATATCTTACAGAAGTCAGATGTCGAATGCAATCAAAAAAACGGCGGATATACCGCCGTAAATTACAAATCAGAGAAAAGATCCGGACTATATACACCCGAGCTAATAAGCTCCTTAAAGCTCTCCATAACCGCAGGCTTATCTTCCTGATAGGTTACGCCAAACCACTTATCGTCAGTAGGAAGCACAGAGAACTTAGTTCCGGACTTAAGCTGAGAGTCGGCAATAATCGGAAGCAGATACTCAGACTTCATAGGATCAGGCATTGTAGCCAGGAACTTAGGGAAGCCTTCCTTCAACACATCCATAAAGCTCTCTGGATAGCACCAGAAATTCATGGATACCAAGCTCTCCACATCCACGTCAACACCGTCAACAGCAGCACCGGAAGAAGTCTTAACGATATTTCTTGTCTCCTTTATTCCCGTAAGAACGCCGGAAGAAACTGAGCAGATACCGCGGGTAACGCCGCCGTTCTCAGACAAAGTATTCTTAAGAATATATCCTACAAGACCATATTCCGTTCCAAGGAAAGAAGCCGCCTTGATAAAGCCGTTCTTACCATAGTAATCGTCAGCATTAATTACAGCGAAAGGCGAATCTATAACAGAAGCGCATGAAAGGATAGCGTGGCCTGTACCCAAAGGCTTACTTCTTAAACTCAAATCAACAGACGGGCAATACTTGGAAGCATCACCAATCTCCTGGAAAGCATAACAGATCTCAACTCCCAAAGGGGCACACATGGCAGCAATACGATCACCGATAACAGCCTTAAAGTCAGCTTCAATATCGTGACGAATAATAAAAACAATCTTCTCAAATCCTGCAGCGATAGCATC
>JAKSRK010000021.1 GCA_024403655.1 Saccharofermentans sp.
GCAAAAACAGACGCTTTGTCGAGTAAGACTTGTATTGCCTTATCTATTCGATTTAAGTCTTAATCCTCGATATCGTCGAGCATGTCAACGTTCTGTGCAGGACCCTGGCAGCCTTCTTTGTGACCGCACTGAATCTGATTCAAGGGTTCAAGAGAAGCCCAGTCAAAGACTTCTACTTCACTTACGTCATCTACAGTGAACTTAACGGATACCTTCTCTTCGATTAAGTTGACATCACCTACAATACCCATTCCTCTGGGAGTTCTTATCTTCTTGCCTACCTTAGGAAGTCTCTTATGAGCATCCGCATAAGCTTCCTTCTCGAACTGAAGACAGCACATAAGTCTTCCGCATGCGCCGTTAAGCTTGGTGGGATTAAGTGATAATCCCTGATCTCTTGCCATACGCAAAGTAACGGGAGCGAAGTGATTAAGGAAAGTGCAGCAGCAAAGTTCTCTTCCGCATACGCCGACACCTCCGACAAGCTTTGCCTGATCTCTTGAACCTATCTGACGAAGCTCGATTCTTGCACGGAATACGGAAGCCAAGTCCTTTACAAGCTCACGGAAGTCTACTCTGTTCTCGGATGTGAAATAGAAGATTACCTTCTTGCCGTCAAAAGCAAATACAGCGTCAACGAGATTCATGTCGAGGTCATGCTTTTCGATGAGCTGGAGGCACTTGTCGTAAGCTTCCTTCTCCTTCACCTGCTTAAGCTCATACCTTTCGAGTTCCTTGTCGTTTGCCATGCGAAGCACGGGGAGCACATCGTCTCCTACAAGATTGTCTTCCATTTCGATAGGCTCCTCTACTACGTGAGCAAGGTCCATTCCCATGGAAGTCTCTACCATAACGGCATCGCCTATGCTGAGATTCATGCCGTTGCATGAGAATTTATATACTTTACCCGCGTCTCTGAAACGCAGATTTACTATCTTCTTCATTGTTTTAACTCCTTATGTATCTTCAAAAGCATATTTGAGCATGCGGCGTCGTAGCTGATATTGACTTTAAGTCCCGAAGCAAAATCCGTCACCGCATTAACGGCATTGCTTACGTTGATGAGAGTAAGTCCTCTCGAATCCTTTATGAAGCCAATAAGCTTCTCTTTCTTATCCTGATTCTTAAGTACGCCCTTGCTGGCGGAAGCAAGAAGTACAGCCAGGTCTCCCAAAGTCCACTGAAGAAGCAGCAAAAGCTCTTCGGTTCTGTCGGAATTATCGTTCCAGTAAGAAACTTCATCTATAAGTATATCCGTATAGGACATATTAGGCATCTTCATGACAAGTTCAAAGATATGCTCCCTCTCCTGAGAGAACTCCTCGTCCTCCATAAGAGCCAGTGCCTTTCCGGGAATCCCCGAAGAGAATTCGGCACAAAACTTTATCTTATCTTCAGAAGCGCCTTCAGTCTTACTTCTTACTATCTTCTCAATATCGTCCGAACTATAAGGATGCAAAGGCAGAACCGTTACTCTGGACAGGATTGTGCCCAAAAGCTTGCTCTGGTCGGAACACATAAGTATAAATGCAACTCCCTTGGGAGGTTCTTCCAAAGACTTAAGAAGAAGGTTCTGTGAGACATCCGCCAGCTGATCGGCGTTAATCATGTAGACCTTATTCTTCGAGATCTGGGGATTAACCGCTTCGTCTGCAATAAGGCCGCTACGAAGATCTTCTACCTTAATGCTCTTCTTCCCTTTGGCTGCTTCAAACCTTCTTATATCAGGATGAGTTCCTGCATCAAAATAAGCACAGGAAGGACATTTGCCACATGCACCGTCTTCCTTAAGGTCCTGGCACAAAAGAGCCTTGGCAAGCTCATTGCCCCAGGTATGCTTTCCTATTCCGGGTGCACCTGTTATAAGATACGACTGAGCCGGAGTTCCCTTAAGCATCGAAGTAATTCTGGATCTTACTTCAGATTGTCCTACAAGATCTCGCAAAGCCATTTCTTAATCTCTTCAAAAATCTCATCGGGTGTAGCAGAAGCATCTATAACCTTAATGCGGTCATCTGCCTTGGCACACTCAAGATAGCCGGCTCTGACCTTATCCTGGAAAGAATTGCCGAGAGCTTCAAGACGGTCCTCAGCTTCGCCTCTCACATGCCTTCTGTCGTATGCAGTCTGGCTGTCGAGGTCAAGAAGGAAAGTAATGTCGGGCTTTATTCCTGCTGTTGCTATCTTATTAAGTGTATCCGTAAGTTCGCTGCCTAAGCCTCTCGCGTAACCCTGATAAGCACTGGTTGAATCAAAAAATCTGTCGCAAAGAACCGAAGTTCCTTCTTCCAAAGCGGGCTTAATAACTTCTTCCGTTATCTGCGCTCTTGCTGCTTCGTATAACAAGAGTTCTGCAAGAGAAGTCATGGAGTCATTCTTCTTATCAAGAAGAATCTCTCTTATCTTCTCACCTACTGCTGTTCCGCCCGGCTCTCTTACGACGATGAACTTCTTTCCGAGTGTCTTAAAATACTCGGAAACACGATTAAACTGGGTGCTCTTACCGCATCCGTCTATTCCTTCGAAAGTAATAAAAATACCTTTTTCCATCATCAGTCCAACTTGATTGTATGTATCTCGGCGATATCAATCCAGATTTCCTTCTCGAGGCGCTCATTCTCTGCTCTGATATCATCTACTGTCTCTTCTACATGAACAGGCTTGGGAGGAGTACTGTGCTTGGGACGTGAAGGTCTTCTGTCCGTACGATTCTGATTCCTGTTCCTATTTCTGTTATTGCCGCCCTGATTGCCGGAAGGATTGTTATTGGCTTCATTCTGAGACTGAGCCTTATTCTCCTTATTATCAGAAGATCTGTTCTCCTTGGATTCGCCGTTATTCCTTCTGGGACGGTTGTTATTTCTTCTCTTGGCATTATTACGGTTGCCGGAACGATAGTTATTATTGCCGTTCCCGTTGCCGCCGTGATTATTCTGCTTCTTGGGAGCATTCTCGTTATTGTTATTCTCTGCCATTTCTTCCTCCGTGTCGGGACATTAACTTTAAAATTATATAGGTTATATCTTTAAACTTCAAATATAGGGCTTATCTACCGGCCTGACACTCTTGTCTTCGGGGATTGTTCCCGTATATTCGGTTATATCCTTCAAAGGACAAAGAACGAACGCCCTCTCAAACATTCTCGGATGCGGCAGGGTAAGAATCGGATCGTCCGAGATCATGTCGTCGTATAAAAGAATATCAAGATCTATTGTTCTTGGACCGTTTCTGATTATTCGAACTCTGTGAAGATCATTCTCTATCTTCTGACAAACCTTAAGAAGAGAATAAGGATCAAGCGTCGTCTTAACTTCAAGACAGGTATTAAGGAAATAAGGCTGATCGTCATATCCTACAGGTTCCGTCTCGTAAATATTCGCACATTTGCTGACAGTAATATTCTCATTCCCGGAAAGAAGTTCTATCGCCTTGCGAAGATTATCTTCGCGGTCTCCCATATTACTTCCCAAAGACAGGTATGCCGTATGTTCCGCCATTTTATTCGCCTCTTTTTCTTGTAATCTCTGTAAGCATGGTCTTAAAAGAACCTTCAACCGGAGCCTCGGGCTTGGATACGGTAATCTTTACACTGTCTATAAGATTCGAGTAATCAAGAACCTTACCGGCAATCTCATACGCAAGATGCTCGATAAGATTACACTCGGAAGTCGTAACTTCAGCTTTTATTATCTCGTAGACTGCGGAATAATCGACGGTATCTTCAAGCCTGTCGGTCACCGCACCCGGAATCTTCTCAAAAGCCATATCACAGCTGACAATAAAAGGCTGACCCTTCTCTTTCTCCTCCGGAAGACACCCGATATAACCGTAAAAGTCCATCTGACTCATTACAATATGGTCCATCAGATTCCCTCCTGAAGAGTATATTCAAATCCTCTTACGGCATCTGCCGAATCCTTTACATTATGAACTCTGATCATTGAAGCTCCCGAAGCAATTCCCGCGAGAGCCATTCCTATCGATACAGGATCTCTTTGATCCGCTGTAGTCTCGCGGTCAAGAACGGCTGCCGGAGTTCTCTTCCTTGAACAAGCCAGAAGAACCGGATATCTGGAATCGTAAGACAGTTCGGATATTCTTGCCGTAAGTGCAATATCCTGTGCTCTTGAAGTGCCGAAGCCTATACCGGGATCAAGTATTATGTGATCGTCTTCTATTCCCACTCTGTGAGCGGTTCTTATGCTTCCGTCAAGCTCTCTTACTGCTCTGTCGATTATATCTTCGGAGACTGCTTCGCCGTTTCTTCTGCAGTTGAACATCAGAATACAGCCTGCATCGTAGTCTTTTACAACCGAAGCCATATTCGGGTCATACATAAAACCGTAAATATCGTTGATTATGTGACAGCCTGCTTCAAGAGCTCCCTTTGCCACACCTGCCTTATAAGTATCTACGGATATTACAGTATCAAAATTCTCTTTTATCGCTGTTACAACGGGAACTATCCTGGACAGTTCTTCGTCCACACTAATCTGAGTATAGCCGCCGGGACGTGTAGATTCACCTCCGACATCAATTACAGCCGCACCCTCGTCGATCATCCTCTGAACCGAGAACATCGCATCCGACAAACGGAAATTCTTACCACCGTCGGAGAAAGAATCCGGAGTGACATTCAGAATACCCATTATGAGTGTCTGCTTGTCGAATTCAAGTCTTTTATCTCTGCACTTTATAGTTCCGCAAAATCTCTCAGTCATCATGTGCTGCTCCTTTGACGATTAATAAGAGCAAGAGCCTCGTTACGTGTTCTTGCATCGTTGCGGCAGCCGCCTCTCATAGCGGATGTAACCGTCTTGGATCCGGGCTTTCTAATTCCTCTCATAGTCATGCAGAGGTGCTCTGCTTCAATAACAACGCATACTGAAGAAGCATCGATGCACTTTAAAATCTGATCTGCTATCTCGGATGTAAGTCTCTCCTGAAGCTGAGGCTTTCTTGAGAGTGTATCTACGATTCTTGCCACCTTTGAAAGTCCGAGAATCTTACCGTCTCTGGGAATATATACAACATGAGCCTTTCCGTGGAAAGGAAGAAGATGGTGCTCACACATGGAGTAAAAAGGAATATCGCCGATAAGAATCATCTCGTCATTACCCTTCTCCGTGAATACTTTGACATCCTTGGAAATATCTCTGTGAAGTCCGGAGAATACTTCCGCATACATTCTTGCTACTCTTTGGGGAGTCTCAAGAAGTCCCTCTCTGTCAGGATCTTCTCCTATTGCCTTAAGAATAGTTCTTACAGCACCTTCAATTGCCGGAAGGTCCATATTCTTTCTGCTCTCTTCGGGAATACTAAAATCATTATCGTAGTCGTACATTACTATCTTCTCCGTCTTTATTGTTATTCTTCGTAATCTGCAGCATGCTGCTTTCTGTATTCCATGGGAGTTATTCCCATTTGCTTTCTGAATGCGACATTAAACCTTTGCGGACTCGAAAAGCCTGCCATCGAAGCTACACCCGCTACCTTTATCTGCTTATCCTCGAGAAGCTCGCATGCTCTCTCGATTCTCTTCTTCATAAGGTAAGACATAGGGCTTATACCGAACTCATCTCTAAAGGCTCTGGTGAAGTAGCCCTGACTTAAGTAAACATAGGAAGCGGCACTTGCTACCGTTATGCCTCTGTCATAATTGGAATCTATATACTCTTTTGCAATGAAAACAAGTTCCTGTGCCTTGCCGTTCTTCACTCGAAGGCTCTCTTCCCACTCACGTCTTAACGCTCTGGATAAAACAAGCATTAGCTCAAGTGTAAGTATCTGAAGCATAAGATCTTTGGACTGGAACTCGCTCTTACGTTCCTTAACAATCTTCTCCATAACCTCGCTTATCTCTTTCTTGTAAGAGCCCGAGATTACAATAAAAGGTTCTTTGGAAAGTGCGTCTTTACTGTCATCGTCACCCTCGGCGAACTCGAAGAAGCTCTCAAGTGACGGCTGATATCTTCCGCCCATGTTTTTCTCTTTGGCAAAACCGAAGTAAAGCGCGATAGTATCTGCCACGGAAGATTCTACTGTAAAGCAGTGAGGCGTATCAGGTCTTATTATCAGGGCGCTTCCCTTCTCGACTGACACCCTTCTGCCGTCAATTATAAACTCCGCCTTACCGTTTCTTATGTAGCACAATTCATGTGTATTATGAGTGCTCATATTAACGGAAGGAACTTTCTTCTCAATTACGTGTTCGAGTCCTTCGAAGACAACGGGGAATACTCCGGTGTCATTCTTAATGCTCTCTTCTATCGCCGGAAGTACGTTCTCAAACATCGTTCAGCTCCTTATTCAAATCTTATGTTGTCGATATAGATTTCTCCGTTCTTGGAATTATCCTCGACCGTAAACTTAAGGCTCTCAAGCGATATGGGGCCTTCCTCCTGATATTTAAAGACCAGAGTCTGCCAGTTAAGCTGCTGTTTGACTTCAGCCTCGCCGAAGTTCTCTATCTTAAGATTCTTCTTAACCGTATCAGGATTAAATACATCTACCAGTATCTTGCTTCTGCCTCTGATTACCACAGGAGCCATAACAGACTTATATGTAAGAACGGGCTCAAATCCGTAAAGCGAATTCTCTGTCTCGTATCTTATATGAAGCGACGCATTACCCTCAGTCTTATGGAGAGTATCGCAGGTAATGACACCATTACCCTTGAACGTTCTGTATATCTTAAGCTTCTTGAAGTCATCTCCCTCATTCTCAATACCGATAAACTCGAGACTGTCGCAGCTTGTAAAGAACAGTTCGGGAGCATAGAAAGAAGCATTTCTGTCAAATCTGAAAGGCAGAACGGGAAGATCATTCAGATTGCGGAATGTCGCGTCGTGAGGGAAGGGCGAGAAGCCGTAAGCAACACTTACAGGTTCAGCTATATCATCACACCATACCATTACTCTTACGCCGTGTAATATCCTTGCGTTAGCGGGATAAAATACTCTGTCTTCTCCGCATACAGCAAAACCGCGAAGTTCTGTCTCACCTTCTGCTAGTCTTAATCCGTCACCTAAGTTATCGAACTGAAGGATAAGCTTGTTGCCTGCCTTCTCGACACCTGAACATGCAGGGCATGACTTAGGCATCATGGGAGTTACATGGTGACCTAATGCGATAACCGCCAGACGAATTCCGAGAGTAAAGCTCTTGGTCTTGTCCGGAAGGAGCAGATCATGAAGGCTTATCATTCCCGTAGGCATATTAAGCTTTCTGCAAAAAGCCATAAGCTTCTCGTTGAACTCGATTACCTTGTAAGGGAATTCGTAATCTATGCTGCCCGGATGCATGGTAACAAAAAGCATGGAGGGCATAAGCGAGTCATCGTATACTTCCTTGGGTTCAAAGACGGAAGACAATGTTCCGAGAAGTCCCATAAGAAGAAGATCGTATCTGCCAAAATGGAATTCTTCCTTATTAGGGGAAAAACTCATGCCTCTTATCGTAAGACCTCTTAATGCATGAAGCTTGGCACGATACATCGTTCCAACTCTGAACTTGGTCTTAATATATGCGGAATCAACTGCCTTCTTGCCGGTCTTCTCTCTAATCTCAGAGAGCATTCCGAAGTCAAGATTCTTGGCAGAACCGCCACCTTCTACAGGCTTTCCGAATGTTGAATCCGATGCAGTCGGGAAATCGAGTTCAGCGGCCTTCTCTTCGGCCTCCTTCTCTTCCTTCTTCTCCTCTTCGTCGGTTGTAAGATCGTGAAGCTTCTTATCCTTCTCAAGATCAAAATCCAGGAAGAATCTTCCCTTCTCAATCTCATTTTTGAGAGAATCGGTCTCATTAATCTTACGGTCCTTCTTAAGGTTCGCGAGATATCTCTCCTTATCTGTAAGAAGCTCAAGCTCTTCAAGATAATCGTGGAGAGCAACCTGATTCTCTACAACCTCATCGGATATCCAGTTAATTATCGAAGAATCTGCCACAGACAGATCTACAACGCCTACAGGATAATGAACCTGATCGGCGACGGTATATGCAAATGAAAATGCAGATGAAGATACATTGGCAAGATCCTTGGTATCAGTGATCTTAATCCAGTGTGCATCCTTAAAGTGTTCCTTGGGATCGTAAGCAATCTCCTTCTCTCCGTCTTCAAGACCTGATCTGGCAGGTGTGAAGAAACGAAGATGACTCATAACCTGACGCTTCAGTGGCGTTGCAGGTGCAGTGGCATTCTTCATGGGAATGGAAAGGAATTCCGAACCGAGGAATACCCAGACATCACCGCATCTGATATCGGAAAGAGTCAGTGTCTCGTTAAAACACTTAAAGACAAATGTGTATGCGTCGGTAGTAGCCTTATAAGCAGGAATATTGAACTTGAAATCACCCTTGGCAGAAGTTGTAGTCTCAAGACTTAAAATCGTACCGTATTCGGTATCAAGCTTGGAGACTCTTCTTCCGTCGGTGGGGTCCTTAAGTATCTCGAGAGTGATGGTTGCTATCGGAGCGGCCTTCCCCTCGATCACGAACGGTACCTGTTGCTGGAATACTGTTTTATTGCCCAACCAACTTGGTAAAACGATCTGGTTTGCCTGCATATTTACCTCTAACCCTATGTGCCTGATTTGAGTGGCACATAAACACACACATTATACATATAATAAAGGGAATTTTCATCCTCAACATATTGCATCGACAAAAAAATTGCATTAGTATGAGAGATATAAAATTTTTGGGGTTAGAAAAAGGAGCGGACAAATGGCGTTCAGATACAGCGATTTCTTTCACAATATCACCACCCACTTTCCGGATGCTTCTTTTGAAAACATAAAGGAAAGCAGTAAGGAACTCTTCTGTTGTGCCGTTAGAAATTACGGAAACGGTGACTGCGACGAACACTATCACGAATATATAGAGCTCATTTACGTAGTCGCATCTTCAATGAACATAAGAGTCAACCATCACGACTACACTCTGAACAGCGGTGATTTCCTTGTTATAATCCCCGGTGATGTCCACAGCATAGTCTGCAACAAAGGCTGCAGATATGTCGTACTTCAGGCGGATACAGACTTTGTCTTTGCTTCCGTCTTAAGTAATTCCGAGATTCACTACGTTATGCCGTATACCCTTTCGATACATCGCGAAGCAAGACTTTTCAGAGCTTCAGAAGTAGACTACACCGACATTCCCAAGTACATTTACAACATTGTCAGTGAGTATTCAGAGAGGCATAAGTTCTATACGCTTGCGATAAGAAGCTACTTCTCCGCCATAGCACTCCACGTCTTCCGTCAGTGGGATATTCTCCTTTCTGAGAGCAACGACGTAAGACACGACATGGTAGAAGAGGACCCCCGACTTGCCAGAGTTATCACGCAGATAAACGAGAGATATCCAGAAGATATCACCGCAGAAGAGATGGCGAAGGTCGCCGGCATGAGCTACAGCTATTTTTCAAGATATTTCAAATCGACAATCGGACTTTCATATTCGGAATACCTGAATTCAGTAAGAATAAAGGCCTCCGAGAAGCTTCTTATAGACTCTGATTTTTCAGTTGCCGATATAGCGGAGAAGGTCGGATTTTCAAATACAAGCTATTACATAGCACAGTTTAAAAGACAGCTTCATATGACTCCCAAGCGTTACAGGAACAGCTTCAGCGGAGTCGTAGGACAGAGCGGAGATTAATCTGAGACAAGTACGTCCATACCCTTTTTTCTGCAGGCTTCGACAGTCTTCTCGTCAGCCTTATCGTCAATAACGAGGTAGTCTATCTTATTGGACGGAATGAATACTGAAGCGGAATCCGCTCCCATCTTGGTGGAATCAATAAGAGCAACAACATGCTTGCTTCTCTCTGCGCAAAGTCTTTTAAGCTCCAGCTCAAAAAGATTATTACCCGACAGTCCGAGTTCAGGAGAGAAACCGTTACCTGATACAAAATAGTATTCTGCTCTGAATCTGCTGATCATCTCGCGGCACATAACACCCTCGATAGTTCCGGAGTGCGGACGAAGCATTCCTCCGATAAGTATTATCGACTTGAAGTTATTGTGATGCTGAAGCTCCATGGCAGTATGAATACCGTTGGTAATAACAGTAACGTCATCTGTATCCCTAAGGAAAGGAATCATGTTAAAAGCTGTGGAACTTGCATCCATGAAGATAGTATCGCCGTTATGTACAAGCTTGGCGGCTCTTCTTCCGATCTTCTCTTTAAGATCGACGTGCGTAACGGATCTGACCATATAGTTCTCAGAAAGTTCATCCGTATGCTGCTTCTCGGGAAGTCTTACGCCGCCGTGGAATCGAACGATGGCACCTTCTCTTGCAAGGTCACGAAGATCCGTCCTTATAGTCGCACCTGTAACACCCAGGCGTTCAGATAAAAGGTTCGTATTAATGGACCCTTCAGTTGCAAGAATATCAAGTATTTTCTTTCTTCGTTCGAGATTGATCATAAGAAAAATATATCAGCGTGATTTTCAGATGTCAACAAACGTTTTTCATATAAAAGCAATTTCTTTAGCAAGAGAATGTTAATCAGATTCTATATGAATCTTCCCACATTCGCTTGAAGACATATAAATTCGTTTTCATACAAAGGAGTTTCAAAACTTCAATTCATATAAACATTCTCTGCGTTCTTCAGGAGACTGCTTATTATATCTTCCGCCATATTCATCAATCTTTGTCATGCCGATTTTTTCCATTACTTTGTAAGAAGCGACATTCTCCGAATCACAGTGAGCAATAAAGGTCTTAATTCCGAGCTTCTCTCTGGCATGCTTAATAATTCCCAATGCGGCCTCGCTGCAGATTCCCTGTCTCCAGTATTTTTTATTAACTGTCCAGCCAAGCTCCGCCTTAGTCTTATCTTCCTGATCAGGATAAATACTTATTCCTCCGACATGACCATCCATAAGGATTGCATATTCAAAGAACTGAGGATCAGCCTTCTTCCACTCTTCTTCCGCATAGCGGATAAAGCCCCTTGTCTCTTCAAAAGAATCATTCGGAAGATTTACCATATACTTGGTATTCTCAGGGTCTGAAGCATATTCATGCGTAGACCAGAGATACTTCATTCTCATAGGGACAATAAACAGCCTTTCAGTCTCAATATAATTCTTATCGGAAGTTAAGACTGAATAAGCATCAGGACGTCTGTAGGTATCGCCGGTAGCTTCCCCTGCCCTGTATTTGCGAAGAAGATCCATATCGAGCTCAGCCTCGTAGATTCCTTCTTCTCCCGGAGCATTAAACACACACATATCTCTTACACCTGGTTCATCGCGAAGCCATGCAACTCCGTCAAACAAAGTCGAATGACCGTTGCAGTCAGGCTGCCCTTCCGGGTAGTTGCATGTGGCTACGGCGACAGAATTCTCATATGCTCTCGTTCTAAGAGCCGAAAGCCTGTTTATCTCCATAGGACAGGCATTGGGAGCAAGAATAAGCTCTGCTCCTTTTAAAGTCAGAATACGCGCGCTCTCGGGAAATTCTCTGTCAAAGCAAATCATGGAGCCTACTCTTACTACGCCGCCTTCCGTATCCAGATCGGCAACATAAAAATCTTCACCGGCCTTAAGTATCTTCTCCTCTGCAAAGTCACAGGTATGAACCTTAGAGTAGTGGTAGATTAATTCTCCGTGCCTGTCAAAAAGCGCAACGGAATTTGTAAGTCCTTCGCCTAAGAATGTAATTGCAATCGCCATATTAAGCTCAGCAGACAGCTCTGCAAACTTCCTGACAAAATCACTTTCCAAAGACACGCAAAGCTTACAGGCTTCCTCTTTATTCAGCGGAAAATTATATCCGCAGCTCCACATCTCGGGGAACAACGCAATATCCGCTCCCTGAGCCTTTGCCTTACGGCAGGCATCAATTCCTTTTGTAAGCTGCTTCTCCATCGTCTCTTCAGCAAGTAGCTGAAGGAATGCTATTTTAAGTTTCATCTATTCTACCTCTGTCGATAACATTGAATATTCTGAGGACATTATAACAATCCTCACAGAACGATTGAATTATGGGACAATAAAAAACCTGACTTGCTATCTGCAAATCAGGTCTTGTGTGGCTGCCGAAGAAGGATTCGAACCCTCACAGACGGTACCAGAAACCGGAGTGCTACCATTACACAATTCGGCAATGTCATTCGATTGACGTGGGTTAGTATAGCAAATCACAAAAGCAAAATCAACACCCTTTTTAAAGTTAGTTCCAATTAGTTCTCATCAGAGTCAATTCCAGGCAAAATATCCAGCTCTTCAAGCTTCCTTCTAACTTTACCAATATCCTCATAAATCGGGATCTTCATCTTATCGTTACGAAGTGCAAAAGCAGGATGGAAAGTCGTCATTATGTGATAACCCTTACGTTCGGTAAATACTCCCCTGACGTCGCGCATAACGGGCTTAACGCCGTAGAACGCCTCATAAGCTGTAGAGCCCAGAAGAACTATTACCTTAGGCTTCACAAGCGAGAACTGCTGAGCCAGAAGCTTTTTACAGGCCATAATCTCAGACGCTTCGGGACGTCTGTTCTCAGGCGGGCGGCACTTAACGATATTACAGATATGGTAATCCTTGGGTGAAAAGTTATAAAACTCCAGAAGATTCTGAAGAAGCTGTCCCGATTTACCTACAAAGGGCATTCCCTTAATATCCTCATCTCTCCCGGGAGCTTCACCTATAAGCATCAGAGGAGCACTCCTGCCGCCTCTTGATATAACGACATTAGTTCTTGCAGCACTAAGACCGCAGGCCGTACAATTCCTGCAATTCTCTTCGAATCTCTTCCACTGCTCTTTTATATTCTCTTCTGCCATCTTATTCACTTATAAAGGATAACCGTAATTCCGTCATTCATTCTCGCCCAATCGCGGTCGCGATTAAGTTCAGGGAAAGCAGTAACCATGCGTCGCCCCTCTTCCGAGAAAGGACCGAACTTCTCTCCCGGACAGAAATCCTTAATTATGCCTCTTCGCTTATAACCTCTAAGCTCCGACAGACAGGCTGACTTTATGGCACCGCCTTTACCGGTGGACCCGTAACCGTGGATAATCTTACAGGCGCGATCTCCTGTCGCCCTGGTAGCATAAATCCTGTTATTAAGCCTCGACATGGCACTTGCCACATCCGGTCTTCCTGCTTCGAGATCAATCTGTTTCATATTACTCGATTATACACTATAATCGTTGCATGAGACTTGACAGAGCACTATCCAATTCAGGCTACGGAACAAGAAATGACGTCCGCAGTCTTATAAAGAAACGTAAGGTCACGGTTAACGGCGAAGTCGTTAGTGACCCTTCCATGCATATTTCCGATAAGGATACCATCAGCATCGAAGGAATGAGCACCCTGATTAAGGACAAGCTTTACTATATCTTCGATAAGCCCGATGAAGTTCTTACCGCTATGGAAGACAAAAGATACAGTAATGTCGGAGACTTTATCCCCGCAGAACTTAAGAACTTAAAATTAAGCCCCGTCGGCAGGCTCGATTACCACACGACAGGACTTCTTATTATTACCAACGATGGTGAACTGTCTCACAGAATCACTTCTCCCAAGTATGAGATTCCCAAGATTTACGAGGTTATCTACAGCGGATCTCCCCTTAGTTCGGATGAGATAGAAGAAGCTGAAGAAGGCCTAACCTTAACCGATACCGACACACCCGTTAAGCTTCGTCCCTGTAAGATAGAAGTTATTGAGCAGAACAAGATCAACATTACTCTCTTCGAGGGCAAGACTCACGAAGTCAGAAGACTTGTCTCTCACTTCGGTAAGGAAGTAATAAGCTTAAGAAGAATACGAATCGCAGACATAGTTCTTCCTGAAGACTCTGCCCCGGGAACCTTATATGAGATGAGCCCGGAGCAGATTGATTCACTTAAGAGTATTACGGGACTTTAAGCTCCCATATCCAGGAAGATTTCAGTCAGATATTCTCTAGTCATCTCCTGGTCTTTAAGCTCTCCGCCTCCGAATGAGAATACAAGAGTAGGCTCATCATCAGGCCAGAGACAGGTATATCCCATACGGCTAATAAAATCCGAATCACTTATCAAAAGACCAACCATTATCACTTCGTCAGAATATTCTTCTGTATCGGTATCTCTGTCGGAGAAACCGCCGGCAAGATCCTGGAATTCCTGCTCGGAGCAATATACAGGTGTTATCTGAGCATAAATCTCAGGAGGCAGTTCGTTCTCGAGTTCATAATAGTAATCGGAGATATCAATCATATTTCCAAAATAGTACGGATAAGTTCTTCCGTCGGTAACTATTATGTTAGGATTCGACATCAGTGCCGCCGCAGCAGCCTGCTCAGAATACTGATCGCCCTGCTGACCTTCGTCATTAGGAATTGCAACATTAACTTCCAGCATATAGGGATACTTATATCCGACAACAGCCGACAAATCCTCAAGATAAGATCCTTCATGTACGAAGTGACCTACGGATATTACGCGCAGATCATTATCAGGCTTAAGGAAGATTGTATATGCAAGATTACCCAGCACAACAATTACTACAATGGCAATAAGATACTTATACCAGGTGTAGTAAACATAGTTCTTCCACTCGTCAAAAGTCTTGCCGAAGAACTTCTTCTTACCTGCTCTTTCCTTCGCTTCAGCTTCTTCTCTGTCACGCTTTCCTGTAGCTATGTCGTACACTTTGGACAGCTCATTAATCTTATCTTCGCCCTCTTCTTTTGGGAGCTTACGATATGCTTTACTGAGCTGCCAGAACTTGGTATCGATCTCCTCCCATGAAGCATCAGAAGGAAGCTCAAGGTAATTAAGCGCCTCTTCCTTACTCATATTAAGGATATTCTCGGATACTCCGCCGGTCTTCTCAAACTTAATAAGGTCAACGGCACTTTGAACATCAGGAACCATCTTGATCCTGTACTTACCGGAAAGAAGATTAAAAGGATATCCTGTAGGCACAGTCATATCATCGTCTTCCGCTACGAATAGAATTCTTCGGCATCCGCTTCTTGCAAGAGCGTTAAGAAAGATTCTGGATACCCAGACCTTATCCTTCTCGGTGATCTGATCTATCTTCGTTCTGTCTATAATAAAGTCGCTGCTCTCGTGCTTTCTTATCATGTCGACGCACTTCATGAGAGGAGTTCTGAAGTCGTCTACTTCAGAATACTCTTTCCACACAAGTACAGCCGCATTAGCCTCTTTCTCGTAATGTACAACGTAGTGTTGTGCCTCAAATATCTCTTCCATTATCTCTTCTGCTTCTCCACATTATGAGAAGCACTTCACCGCCATTCTCAATATATTGCATGTACAGAACTGAAGATCGGCCTTGGGAAGTGTTCCCTCAGCAACGGCATCGACAATATCCGTCACGTTCTTCTCACAGCCGGGCATCTGCCAGTCATTGCCGGCACTGATGCACATAGGGCTCGACGAGCAGGGATAAACCGGCTTCTTGATGCAGCCGAAGGTAAAATCCTGAGACGTATACCAGTCTGTCATGACTACGCCTTCAAATCCGAATTCATCTCTTGCAACAGCCTGTATAAGGTCATAGTTATTAGCAGCGTGAGTGCCGTTAATCAGATTGTAAGACGTCATTATAGAATAAGGCTGAGCAAGTTTTATTGCAATACCGAAGCCCCTAAGGTAGAGATCGCGAAGCGCCTTCTCCGACATATGCGAATTGCTGAACATTCTGTTGTCTTCCTGATTATTGCCGGCATAGTGCTTGATTGTAGTTCCCTGTCCCGGGAAAGACTGAACTCCCAAAGTGTCGTATGCAGCACAGATTCCGCTTACAAGCGGATCTTCAGAATAGTACTCAAAATTTCTTCCGCAGAGAGGATTTCTGTGGATATTCATGCCGGGTGCGAGCCAGAAATGAACGTAGTATTTCTTCATCTCTTCTCCGACTATCTTACCTGCCTCCAGAATTAGATCCTTATTCCAGGACTGAGCAAGAGCCGTCGCGATGGGAATTGCCGTACAGTACTGATAGTAATCAACAGCATCGGCAGGAGTATTCTCAGGGAAGTCTCTGAAGCTTAAGCCGAACACTTCACCTCCGGGCAAAAGCATGCCGTTGGAATCCGCCTTAAAGTGAGGCTGAAGTCTTAAGCCGGCAGGACCGTCCGCCAGAATCATTACGGGAATACCTCTGTCTTCAAGAAGGTCATCCGCCGTCTCTGCAGCAGCGCCGGGAACTCTTAAGGAAGCCGCGCCGACCACGCTGTCAGAAAGGAAACTAGAATAAGAACCTACGCAAAGCTTTGCCATCTCCTCTACGCTTAACTGTGCTACAAGTTCTTCTACCGTCTTCTTTCCTCCAAGAAGGTCATCGAAATGCACCTTGCAGGAAGAATCCTTATCTTCAAGAAGAGTATGCTCCTTTGTATACTCTACTTCACGGCAGGCAACTGCACTGCTTTCGAGAACAAGCTTTACCGCTTCTGCCGCCTGTGTCTTATCGTCAGGATTAAAGTCTGTTATCTGCCTTTCGCTATTGGGGTTTGTCATCTCCTCAAAAGGCTTATCCTGTGCAAAAAGATTCTTAAGCTTCTCTGTTACAATCGTGTCTTCCACAAGGACTACAGCCTCTATGGAAGTATCTCTTGAGTTCTTTCCTACTCTTACGTAGTACTCGCCCTTATCAAGTATTCTGCATGCGCAAGAAGGCTCATAAGAAGCAATATCCTTCATGTCGAAAGTAATATTCAGCACTGCGCTTTCGCCGGGATTTAAAAGAGGCGTTTTCTCATAAGCGGCAAGCTCCTGATAAGGCTTATCCGCCTTGCCGCAGGGAGCAGAAACATAAAGCTGAACTACTTCCTTTCCTTCTCTCTTTCCTGTATTTGTAACCTGTGTTTTTACCGTAACTTCGCTTCCCTTAATAGCGGCGCTTACCGTAGTAATATCAAAGGTCGTATATCCAAGACCATATCCGAAAGGATACAGCGGCTTAACGCCAAAAGTATCAAAGTACCTGTAGCCTATGTAGATACCTTCCTTATAGAATTCATCGTCGTTATTGCCGTTATTGGAGCTGAAATCCTGATAGCCGGGATAATCTTCGTAGTTAACTGCCCAGGTGTCTGTAAGTCTTCCTGAAGGATCTGACTTACCCGTCAAAACATCGGCTACGATATAGCCGCCGATATTTCCAAGCTGACTTATATTTAAGATGGCACTTACGCCTTCAATATTTCTTATTGTCTTAATATCGACAATACCGCCCACATTTAAAAGAACAATCACATTCTTAAAGTTAGCTGTTAATGTCTTTATAGCATCAACTTCATCTGCTCTTATAAGATAATCGCCTTCTTTTGCCTTACGGTCTCCACCTTCTCCCGAATCTCTTGAGAGCACATAAATGGCAGTATCGCATGAAGCTTCCTTTATATCCTCATCAGTTATCTTCAAAATCTCAGGGATAGATATGGGATTAGTAAACATAGTCTCTATCTCAGGCTTATTCTGCTCGGCAGCGATTCTCTTAATCATCTTCATGTAGTCTTCCTGATTAGAGATAAACGCTTGGTCAAAACGATCCAGCCAGGACTTACTTGTCACCTCAAAGCCTGCCTCCTTAAGACCATCTTCAATATTGACGACATATCTGGAATTAACATCTCCGGAACCGGTTCCGCCCTTTATCATATGGCGAGCACCGTTACCGTAAAGAGCAATCTTTCCGATAGTCTCGAGAGGCAGAATACCATTATTCTCAAGCACTGTTACGCACTCACCAGCAAAAGCTCTAACTCTTGCCTGATTATCAAGTTCCATCTTGGTTATCGAATCATCTCTATGCGCATGAAATTCCATTAATATATCCTCCGGAAATTAATAGGAAGCAAAAAGGCTACCACGTAAATGATAGCCTAATTAACACTCAAAGTATTTCAAATCTTTGTGAATTATTGGGGCAAATCCGCCACTACTTGCATATAACTAATTAATTGTTTCGCTTATATCTTCTAACACGACATAATACTCGTCGCTTTCATCCAAGTTAGCTTCTATTGATATCAGCAAACTCTCGTAGTTAATCTTTCTGAGTATTAATTGTTCTTAGACACTATAGAATTCAACTCCATGAGAATCCCACACTAAGAATCCGCAACTGACAGCACATATATTATTCATCTCCTCTATACCAAGGTCGTACTTTTCCACCCATGAAACTCCTTTCCCCCTAGGAGTTTCACTCAACTGCCCTGAATAGAATATATGGTTATCGTGTACATACACGCAAGTTGAAGACGTAAAGCCGACATTTGGAGTATCCGTATCGGCATATAAAACAAATTTCGAGTCACTAAGCGTATACAAAATATGTTCTGTAACAACAAAAATGTTATAGCTGTCGTATATAGCCAATATTTCTTCATCCAGACATTCGGAAATCTCCCCATCCAAAAGATTCAACACTGAATTATCCTTCAAAACGGCATAATGCCCAGCTATGAGACTTACATTCTCTGCAATTCTGGCAGGTATATCTATCACTTCCTCCGAAGTAGCATTAGCATCAATAAGATTGTCACTATTCCTGCCAAACACGTACAAGTCACCGTCTTCCATCAGAACAAAGTAGGAATGGTACCAGAACGCTATTGAATCAACTGTATCATCAAACTCAATATCATAATCAACGTCAAAACTTCCATTCTCAAATGATAGACTTACGACTTCATTATTATCGAGAAGCACCATAATCTTGTTCTCATCTTCAGTGTATATGCTTTTAATATCGTAGGGAAATTCATAGCTCCCCTTATCCTCCCCACTATGATTCACAACCAACAGTTCACGCGAATCTACAGAACAGACAAAACCATCCTCAAATCCTCTCAGGTTATCGATGGCCTGTTCTCCAAAATCTCTTGTGTATTCACGTGTAAGATGGGGGGTATTTGAATTAACATTCCAACTACAATCACATGCAACCAAGCTACATGCAAAACCAAAAATTAAAATACAATCTAGAATCTGAAACGTTCTCATAAACAAGATTCTCCTCGCCATCATAATAATATCTTGATTCGTACCAGAAAACTCCATCAACATGCTAATATCCAAAACAAAACCATATGTATGACCATTAATTTCTACCGCTAAAATTTTCATACGACTGAGTCAGAAATACATTTGGGGGATGTCAGTCACTTACATTAACATCCAGCTTTAAGATGAGCTCGTATTCCGGATACTTCGCTTTAATCTCATCGTAGATTTTTGCATACTCGCCTTTAAGGTCGTCTGCAGCAAAATCCATTATGTAATCGAGACTGATTTTCTTGTTTTCCTTATCAACAAAGAAACCGTGAATCTGAAGAACGTTGTCGTGAGATCTTACTATGTGGAATATATCACTTCTCATCTTATTGATCTCGTCATCACTGGTATTATTCGCATAAATGCCCACGGTTGTGATTATTACTCCGTGAGCCTCAAGGACCGCATGTTGGATTTTTCTTGTGATTGAATCTATCTCTGCGGCAGTCATATGTTCATCGACTTCGATATGGACAGAGGCCAGATATCTCTCAGGACCGTAGTTATGAAGGATAAGATCGTAGGCTCCTTTGACTCCTTCTATTGTACGAACCGTTTTCTTGATTTCATTTGTAAGTTCGCTGTTTACTCTTTCACCCAGAATCTGGCTTAATGTCTCTTTTAACATGCCGATACCGGACTTAATAATGATCACGGAGATGACGGCACCTAAGTATGCTTCTATTGCAACTCCCGCAGTCATGAATACTATTGCCGCGATTAAAGTCGAAGCAGATATTATCGCATCAAAAAGAGCGTCTTTGCCGGAAGCTTTAAGAGAATCCGAATTAACACTTTCGCCCTTCTTCTTAACATAAGTTCCAAGAAAAATCTTAACTACAACAGCCACGGCTACAATTACGATTGTCACTATGCTGTAGTTCGGAACGGAAGGGCTGATTATCTTCTTTACTGACTCAATAAAAGAAGCAATACCCGCATAAAGAATAATAATGGCAATAACGGCAGCACTTATATATTCTATTCTGCCGTGGCCCATAGGATGTTCTTTATCGGCTTTCTTACCTGCAAGCTTAGTTCCGATTATAGTTATCGTTGATGACAAGGCATCACTTAAGTTATTTACCGCATCAAGGATTATGGCAATGGAGTTCGCAAGAAGGCCAACCACTGCCTTAAAAGACGCAAGAAGGATATTTACAACTATCCCTATAATTCCCGTCCTTACGATTATTTTCTCTCTGTCCATAAAAGCCTCTTACATCTGATGCCTTACGGTCTTATACTCGTCTCCGTCTCTGAAGTATGGGCATTCCTTAAAACTCCTCGACGAGAGGCGTATGAGCTCATCTTCGTCCATATTAACGTCGCAGACATAGTCTTCCGAATAGTCGTCATACGAATAAAATGCACATCTCTCACAATCACTCATATCAGGGCCTCTATCAGTAGTTATATCTAATGCTTCTCTCTAATTTTATAACTTCGGGGGATTCCAAAGAATTAAGCTCTTCTTCTGTAGCAACACCTTCCATTATTGTAGTAGCAAGAAGAGGAATACCCGTAAGCCTTGCTGCCTCCGCGATAATCTTCTCACCTTCTTTTACATCTTCAAATGTAGTCTCTTCAAGAAGGTTAGTGTTGTTGATATAACCGGAAATCTTCATTCTGGAAGCTTCCTGAAGTTCGCTTGCCATCTGGGCAATACCCTGAACATCGGAAGTAAAGGGTCTTAATGTATTTACAACCATAAGAAGATTACAGTCGATACCGTCAAGTCTGGTCTTTAATGAACCAAGTACATTGGCACCCATATCCTCTCCGCCGATATCGAATACACCGGAGTAGTCAGGATCGTCAAAGATGACATACATCTCACCCGTCAGTACGGGAGCAT
Source organism: Saccharofermentans sp. (assembly GCA_024403655.1). Classification (GTDB taxonomy): domain Bacteria; phylum Bacillota; class Clostridia; order Saccharofermentanales; family Saccharofermentanaceae; genus Saccharofermentans. The sequence goes on from JAKSRK010000021.1 coordinate 20,904, forward strand.
CAACATTGGAATTCGCGTAGGAAGGACAGATAACTCTAATTCCGCTGGTCTCAAGATTCTTCGCAGCATCTGCCGAACGATAGAAGGGATTTACGATATCAAGATCCGCAATAAGAATCTTGCCTTCCTTCTTCTCTTCCTTCATTATTCTGGCACAGTTTACGGAGACTTCGGATTTACCGCTTCCGTATGCACCAACGATTATATTGAGTCTTTTGTCTGTAAAGAGCATCTTTCCTTCACTCCTTTATCTTTAACTTAATGTCGCGATAGTAACTCCGTCGTCGCCTTCGCCTATGCTTCCGAGTCTGTGAGATTTAACTCTTACGTCTCCTCTCAGCATGGTATCTACTGCCGATCTCAAAGCACCCGTACCCTTACCGTGTACGATTCTTATCTCACGAACACCTGCCAGCTGACAGCTGTCGATATATGTATCCAAAGCACTCTCTGCTTCAGCTACTGTCTTACCCAGAAGCATTATCTCAGGCATTACTGTCGAAGTCTTCTCCATTCTGATCTTCGTAGCTGAATCGGCCTTGTAATTAACAGGTCTGTCTCTTCTGGTCTTGGTATCAGCCTTGGGCTTCTCCTTCTGCTCAGCCGTAGGCATACGAAGCTGATTAAGTTCAACCGTATAAGTCATTATTCCGGATGAGATTCTTACCTTCTTGTTGCGTCCTGTAGGAGCAGCCGTTACGGTACCGGTGACATTTAAGTGAGGAACAAAATACTGCTCGCCTTCCTTAACAACTTTGGGAGCTTCTCCCGGAAGGGATACTGCTTCAAGCTTATCGTCCTCATCGTCGGATCTTAAGTCCTTAACACCGGCTCTTAATCTTCTTCTGATCTTATCGAGTTCTTCTGCGGCAGATACCTCAGAGTCCTTCTTGGCGCGCTTCTTGATTCTTCTTATCTCTTCGTCGAGTTCTTCCTGCTTCTCTTCAAGAAGAGCTTTCTGCTCGGCACGCATATTGTTAAGTATCTTGGTTTTTGAAGCCTTTAAAGCCTTTCGCTCAGCTTCAAGCTCCTCTACCTTTGCCTTAAGCTCAGCATTAAGCTTGGCATTCTCTTCCTTAAGCGCCGCCGCTTCTTTGTTATTATTCTCGGCTTCAGACAAAAGATGCTCAAAGGACAGCTCTTCCTCAGAAAGCCTTGCCGTAGCATCCTCAATTATTCTCCTGGGAAGACCGAGCTTTCTCGAAATAACGAAAGCATTACTTACACCCGGCATTCCTATCTTAAGACGGTATGTAGGGGATAAAGTATCCGTATCGAACTCACATGCAGCGTTCTGGACGCCTTCCTTGGTTATGGCATATGCCTTAAGTTCCTTATAGTGAGTTGTAGCCATAGTGACGCAGCCCTTCTCGTAAAGGTCGTCAAGGACAGCTATTGCAAGTGCGGCACCTTCGGCAGGATCCGTACCTGAACCAAGCTCATCGAGAAGAACAAGAGACTTTCCTCTTACGTTCTTCAGGATAAATACGATATTAGACATATGTGCAGAGAATGTCGAAAGGCTCTGCTCAATACTCTGCTCGTCACCGATATCCGCAAGCACTCTGTCAAAGACTGCTACTTCAGAACCTGTACCTGCAGGGATCATGAGGCCGGCCATCGTCATGAGGGTAAGAAGTCCGCATGTCTTAAGGGATACTGTCTTACCGCCGGTATTAGGTCCGGTTATAACAAGAGTTCTGTAAGAAATACCGTTAATGATATCTACCGGAACTACCCTTTCAGGATCTATGAGGGGATGTCTTGCCTTGCAAAGTCTTATATTTCCTTCGCTGTTAAGAGCGGGCTTAACGGCATTCATCCTTATGGCAAGGTCAGCTTTTGAGGAAGCCAGGTCGATGCAGGATATAAGGGAGATATCAGACTTAAGGCTTCCTCTTTCCCTCTTAACCTTATCGGTAAGATCTTCGAGGATACGCTCTATCTCGGCTTTCTCCATGGAAGACAATTCACGTATTCTGTTATTTGCTTCAACTACAGCCATAGGCTCTACAAATACAGTCTGGCCGGTAGAAGAAGTATCGTGAACAATACCCGGAAGCTTACCCTTATGCTCCGCCTTAACGGGAACGCAGTAACGCTCACCTCTTATTGTGATAATGGATTCCTGCAAAATCTCCTCGTGACTTCTGATAACACGGTCGAGGAGAACTCTTATATTCTGAGCAAGTTCTTTCTTCTCTCTTCTGATGGAATATAGCGTGTCGCTTGCCCTGTCATTCATCTCGTCTTCGCTTACTATGGCAAAGCTGATTTCCTTCTCAAGCTTTTCCACTTCATACAAAGCATTAATCGAAGCGAAAAGATTAGTCTCATACATATCGGCATGTTCGCCTGAGACAATCTTCTTCAAAGATGCTACGCCTCTTAAAAAGATCGCTATATCAAGAAGGGATCTCATTGTGAGAACGCCACCCGCCTTTGTATAGGAAAGGGCATTGGAAATATCAGGGAAAGAAGACAACGGAAGAGGACCGTATTTATTAATATAGGTAAATGCTTCTTCCGTGTCATTTAAGCTCTCTGCAACAACCACAGGATCTGTTGTCGGTACAAGAGCTTCGGCGAGGCCCCTGCCGTAGGGAGTCCTCGCCATCTCTTTAAGTTCATTTATAACTTTGTCGAATTCAAGGACACTTAATACTCTGCCCTTGATCTTTTTTCTTTCTGCTTCTTCTTCGAAAGTAGTGTACTTATACATTTATCTCCGTTTATGAGAGACGCTTCGCATTCTCGATATCGGCAAGAGGTATTGTCTTGGTAGTAGCAAGACCTTCTTCGATATCAACATCAGTAATAGCGCCGTTCTTCTCTACAATAATTCTGTTAAATTTCTTGTTAAGCAGGCAATCGATAGCATGCACGCCCATGAGGCTTGCTGTAGTTCTGTCACGAAGCGTGGGAGAACCACCTCTCTGGAGGTGACCAAGGATTGTAGGACGGGACTCGATTCCTGTCTGCTCTTCGATTTTTGCTGCAATCTCAGTAGCTGTGCCGCAGCCCTCTGCAACGATAACGATAGAGTGCTTCTTACCCTTATTTCTTCCGTCAAGGATAACTCTGATAACATCTCTGTCGAAGTCGAAAGGTACTTCGGGAATAAGAATAACTTCAGCACCTGCAGCAATACCTACATTAAGTGCAATATATCCTGCTCTTCTTCCCATAACCTCGATTACGCTGCAACGCTCGTGGGAAGAAGCTGTATCTCTTAACTTATCAATACAGTCCATAGCTGTATTCATGGAAGTATCGTATCCGATAGTATAGTCAGTACATCCGATATCGTTATCGATAGTGCCGGGAATACCGATTACGGGAATACCGATTCTTGCAAGAGCTCTTGCGCCCTTGAAGGAACCGTCACCGCCGCTTACGATAAGTGCATCAAGTCCGTAAACTTCCAGCATGCGTGCACCCTTAAGAACACCCTCATCTGTCTGGAAAGTCTTAGATCTAGCGGTCATAAGGAAAGTACCGCCTCTTTGCAACGTCTCTGATACATCTCTCATTCCGATAGGAGAGATCTCACCTTTCCAAAGTCCGTGATAACCTCTTGTAATACCAAACACCTCAAGGCCGGCATTGGTTCCTGCTCTTACAACCGATCTGATTGTTGCGTTCATTCCGGGAGCATCACCACCACTTGTGAGAATGCCTATTCTCTTTACGGGTTCAACCGTATTGGCATCTACATTATCGTAGTTCAATGCAGTAAGTGTGCTTATATCAGGAAGGTTGTTCTCGTCGTAAAGAAGTCTGGACATAATTATTCTCCTATCTCTCGGAATCACTGATTCCTCTCTTATCGCTTGTAATTATACACCATAGCTTATTGATGTATATTTATTTCTTTATATTTATTTATTCGTTATACGACCTTTTTATCCAGCCACTGTTTACTCCTGAATCTGATATAAAAACTGATTCCTCTTATATACCAGTCGATAAACATTCCCGTCCACACTCCAAGGATGCCAAGGTTAAATACCTTAACCATGATGTAACTTGCCAGAACTCTGCCAAACCACATTGACAAAACGCCTACAATCATTGAATACCTGATATCTCCTGCACCCTTAAGAGCCTGCGGCATTGTAAAGCTCAGCGGCCATATGGCAATCGAAGCAATCGAGAAACATCTTAATACGAGAATTGCGGCTGCCGTTCCTGCTGAAGACAAGGGGAAGAATCCTACGATAATCGGAGCTAATAAGAACAAAAGCGCCTTCGCTCCCCAGTCGCCGAAGTAAGCATACTTAATAAGTCGCTTTGAGTAGCTGTAAGCATTATCCTTACGCCCTGCGCCAATCTCCTGGCCGACAATTACCATAAGGGCAAGACCGATGGTATTACCCGGAATATTAGGGAATTCAATAATCTGATAGGAGATTGAATTAGCTGCAATCACACTTGTTCCAAGTCCTGATATCATGCCTGCCACGATAATCTTACCGACATGAAACATACCGTTTTCAATTCCGCTGGGAATCGCCATGGACAGAATCTTTCTGACTATATCCCCTGTCAGCTTATAAAGCCTGATCGAATCCGCACGAAGTTTGTTCCTGCCGGACGATATAATTACCTTCATGCTGACACCTGCGACAGCACGGCTTATTAATGTTGCAACGGCTACACCCAACACTCCCCACTTAACTACAAAGACAAACAGGGCATTAAGAACCGCATTCATGACATTCATAAGGATGCTTATCTTCATGGATGTCTTAGTATCTTCGTTACATCGAAGTATGGCAGAACCTGAAGTATAAAATCCCCAGAAGACAAACGACAAGGCCGAGATACTGAGGTAAATTCTGGAATTAGCCATAACCTCAGGTTCGATATCCGGGAACAAAGCTCTTAATATGAACTTACCGAATATAAGAAGTGTGGCCATGATGAAAACGGTAAATCCCGCAATAATCATCTCAAGCTGAGCCGCTGATTTTTGTGCCATCTTTTTATTGTCGGTGCCAAGGTACTGGCTGATTACAACTATACCGCCGGCAGCAAAAGCAGCCATGACCTGGATAATCAGCACATTTATATTATCGACAAGTGATACGCCGGCGACTGCTTCTTCGCCGACCTTAGACACCATAAAAGTATCAATTACGCCAACGCTTACAGCCAGGAGCTGTTCAAGTATAAGCGGGATAATCAGTTTTTTTAGTCTTCCTTTTTCCATAAGCACTCTTTCAAAATGATTCGGCCTGCATTATAGCAAAAAAGAAGCTAATAATTGCAGCCGGCCTTTAATGTGTCAGGCCGGCTGGTGTATACATGCTTTTTCTGATGTTTCTGCTGTTTACGCTGAGCTGGTGAAGCGATTAGCGCTTATTGGGGTCTTGCCAGATAGTATCCCTGGAACAAATCTGCGCCCAAAGAAACAAGATAATCGAATTCTTCCCTGGTCTCGATACCTTCTGCTACCACAAGTTTATTCAAATCATGAAGCTTACCGATAGCTTCACGGCAGTTCTCCTGTTTACTTACATCCATATCAATATCAGATATAAGCGAGCGGTCCAGTTTAACAATATCAGGCTTCAGGAATACAACTTTATCCATATCGTTAAGGCCGGTTCCATAGTCATCAAGAGAAAACATATTATCCATATATCTTACGGAATCATTCTTTATAAGCCATTTATCCAAAGAAAAGCTGGGATATTCAAGAATCTCAATAATCATTCTTCCTCTTATGCCTTCGCCAAAGCAATCTCTGAATACTTCCGCCTCATCCGAATCTATACATTCAGACGGAAATGAATTAATGGCTATCCTCTCACTGTAGCCGCGAAGCTCATATGCCTGCATGGCACCAAAGAATGTCGCAACTTCAAGTATGTGGAGTCTGTCTTCCTTCTGATACTTGGCGATTAACTCAGTGACACTCATTTCCCGGGGACGCATCAACGCTTCCCATGCATAAACCGTCTTCCCGTCACTCTTGAAAATAGGCTGAAAAACATAATTAATGTGAAATTCAGATAATGCCTGCAATATATCACGTGATAATGGCAACTGATCAAAACTAATCATCCAATGATCCCCCCCAGCAGACGACCTAAATGCTCATATGCTTCATCTAAGCGAGTTAAATCCAATTAACATCGTAACCAAAATCCCTAATAACACCGTTTGTTAATTATTTTAACATAGCCCAACAAACTTCCACAAACTTCCGTTGGTATTCAAAACTGGATTTAAATGAGTTTTAAATGTATTTTTTGCACAAAAAAGGCTCGAAGCCATAGCTTCAAGCCTTATATGTATCTGCACGTCAGAATGGAGATAATTCAAATAAATTGTAATTATATTAAAAAATCACATATTTCATCTATTATTTTCTGATTATCTTTCGTATATGGTTTAAATATAATTCCCATATGTCCATCATTGCCAGCATCTATTAACCTATATTGATTTTTTGTTTTATCCAATATTTCTTTAAAATGATATGTCATCTCTCGTAGCTCATCTTTAGAATTTGTGATTAGTGCGATTTTAGGTAGTTTAGATACACTATTATTGTTTTTAAAAACCATATCTTTATAAAACTGATTTCTTTTATACCCTTTTGGAAATATCATATTTCTCATTCCCCAATATGCAATATTATTTTTATAAAATTCCATTAGTCCACAATCCAAAATAATACCTTTATATTTGTATTTTCTTTCTTGCAATTTAAAATTGTTTCTTATTTTATCATCTTCGCAAAATAAACTTTCCATAACGGCTAACACCGCTGCTGATGAATGCCCGGCAATATACATTTTATCAATATTTCCATTGTATTTATTTATGTTTTTTACAACCCATTTTAAAGCATTGTCTATATCATATATTTGATCAAACACTGTATATTTAGGATATGCTAATCTGTAATTAAGGTTAACAACAACAAAACCTTTTTGGGCCATATAATTTCCAAATAAATGATTTAATTCTTTATCATTTGATATAAAGCCTCCACCATGAATATCTATCAATATTGGTTTGTCTATATCATTATCTTTATAATATATATCTAAATTATGTTCACTTATATTATCTGAAATATAATTAATATTTTTTATGTCAGTTATTGATTTATCTATAACTGAATAGTCTATTCTTTTTAAATCATTTATATATGCTTTTTCACCGTTCTTTTTCATTATCTTATTTATCATATCTATGCCTTTCTTTAATAAACATATATCACAATATTACTATCTATCTGAATAAATGTCAGATAAGCATATCGACTACAAAATTGTCATACTATTCGCTTCCATTAAATTATCAAATTCGCCTATTTTACGAGGATATTATATCGTTTCCGAGCATCTCGAATAATCAATCGAATAATCAAACATAAAGAAAAACACCCCTATAAATAGCGGTGTTTTTTTCTATGACGTCAAATAAATTATATCTCCATTCTGACGTCCAAATATGGTCGAGGTGACAGGATTCGAACCTGCGACCCCATGCTCCCAAAGCACGTACGC
>JAKSRK010000022.1 GCA_024403655.1 Saccharofermentans sp.
GGCTCTGTGGATTCAGAAGGTTCAGTAGGGTCTTCTTCAGGAACTGTCTGAGCGAGGTCGTTAGCCAGATAAAGGTCATAAGAAGCTCTTGTATTTGAGACTACTATTACAGGATAAACCGTTCCGTTGTAGTTAACTGTGGAAGGGTAGGAAGCAGAGGAGCTCTCAGAGAAGATGATAAATACGGGAGCTGCGTTAAGCTCGTATCCTTCAGGTGCTTGCGTCTCTTCAACCATATAGCAAACGCCTCTTGTAAGAGTAGAGCTGCTTATTCTTCCTGATGCATCTGTAGCACCTGAAGCATAGGCAGAAGCTGAAGTTACGTTGTTGCCGGAATCAAGTACTGCTTCTGAGACTGTAAAGGATGCTCCTTCGAGAACATTACTTACTGATTCGGAATCGTGCTTGATGATGTTAAGTGTAGCTCGTCCGATTGAAGAAGAGGAGCTGGCAGAGTTGTTGTAAACTCTTGAGCGGATTGTGTAAGAACCGCTGCCATCTGTGCTGGCAACGCCTGTAAGTTCGCATGCGTTAACAGCGTTAGTAGCATCAAGTGTCTCTCCCTCAACGAGGTTGACTGCAGCTCTGTATGTAACTACATAAGAAGTCTCATCGTCAAGATTTAAGGTGAACTGATGAGTGGAAGGATTATATGTAAGATCTTCGGAAGAAGGTGCTACACCGTTTACTCTTACTGAGCTTACATCAAGATCAAGAGCAGAACCCATTGTATCTGTAAGTGTTACCGTATCGCTGTAGGGATTAAGCTCCAAAGCAGCGGGATTAACAGTGATGGTGTAGTTGGCATAGGGAGCAGTAGAAGCGTTATATATACCTGTCTTATCAAGCTCGTTAGGCTTTGTGTAGTAGGTGTCTGCCATTCTTGAGCTGTTGGGAACACCGTTGTAGTAAAGAGTAGCGTTATTTACATAATGTGCTTCGGATGTTGCCTGCTGCTCTACGTGAGTTGTGTATTCAATATATATACCGTTAGCAACACTTTTAAGTTCACTGATCATGGCGGGAGTAAACTCGAAGCGAATCTGTGTCTGTCCGTCTGCTGTCTGAGTTGTAATTGTCACATAATCAGTAATGTTGTAGCCATGGTAATCGTCACCGCTGTAGACAATAACATTCGCGGGATCGAAGCTGTTATTCTCGGGAATAGTATCGATGATATATCCTGAATCGACGAGGTTGTTGTTGATCTTATTAATATAAAGCTGCCATCTTAAATAACCGTGGTTAAGCTCGTCACCGATGGGACGGGAATACCACTTAACAAAGCTGTATCCTGAACCGTAGATATCCGTGATCTTTGAAACGGGTGTAGGAGCTTCGTTACTTCTTACAGTTATTCTGTTGGGGATGGTTCCTTCGTAACCTGTAGGGTAGTAGTTGTCGGGACCGCTGAAGCCTGCTGAAGTTACGTAGTCATTGCCTGCGACACTGTCGTACATGGCATCATTTACCTTAACGTTATAAAGCATGTAAACAGTCTGTCCGTCTGCAAGATTGTTGATGGTGCAGGAGAATGATCTTCCGTCTCCTTCTTCTGTTACAAAGTCGGTGTGGTCAGTAAATACAGTAGTATAAGCGGCATCAGCATAGATAGTGGGATAACCGCCGTAAAGCTCCATTCCGGGCCACATTGTATCTCTTACCACGATTCCTGTCTGTGCACCTGTAGCAGTGATGGGAATCCAGCATGAGTAGATATGCTCAGCTTCGTCTACTACATGGAAGACCTTGTCTACCATAAGTCTTGCTTCTGTTACCGGAGGCTCAATATGAACTGTGATATCTGCTATTCCTTCGAAGGAGAATACGATATCTGCGGGATCAAGAGATCCGTCAGGATTTCTCTCTGCAGAACCGGAGAAAGCGAGGTGGCCGCGTCTGGATTCTTCCACGCAAAAATCTTCGCTTGTATAGTTAAGTCTAATCTGATTACCGGCTATCTCGTAGTCACCGATATCGTTGTTGCCGTCGAAGATATCTCCGGATTTGTCTTCGAACTCTATAACTTCGGGGAGATTGTAGATCAATATGTCGTCTGTTGTGAGACTGAAATCATTAGGGATGACCCAGCTCAAGTCACAGATAATCTGATCACCGTAAGTAATCGCAGGATTATCGACTGTGAGAAGATCAACATCGCCGCATGTAAGCGTAGCGCCAAGTGTCCCGCCCTGAGTAGCATTGACGAGAGATATCTCGTTGCTGCCGCCAAGTGCCAGTGCCGGAACCATAGGGGCCATAGAGAGTGCCATTGCTGAAATCGTGATTGCAGAATAAATCTTCAGCATTCCTTTACGCATAAAATCAGATTCCTCCTCGTAAACGAAATATGATGAAAATGTTAATGAAATGTGAACACCCCTTAACAATTAGTATAAAAGCAAGTCCGAATATAGGAAGTAGTCAATATAGACAAAGATTGCCTGATTCCCATTGTTTTATTGGACATAGGGCACGTTCGGAGGGGGAGGAAATGATGATTTGCTCAATAATATTTTAACTTGTTCCTGATGCTTTGATATCAACTGTGATATCAACCATTTTTCCTTTGACAGAAGGCGATGTTACCCGGCTTTTTTGTCAAATGTACCAAAGGCTTTATATATATGTCGGATGATATAATTTATATGTGAGTATTTTTCGATTTTATTCAAAGAAATGAGGTTAAAGAATGGATTATTCAGTGGGTGAAAGAGTTGTTTACGGCGGAAGCGGAGTTTGTTCAATCGACGATATCCGAGATATAAGTTTTGCCCACGAACGCCCCAAGAAGTATTACGTTCTTAAGCCCCTTTTTGCTAAGCAGGCTTCTACCGTTTATGTTCCTTTTGACAACGAGAAGCTTACTTCCAAGATTCAGCCCGTTATCTCCAAGGACGAGGCCATGGAATTAATCGACGGCTACAGCAACGATGACAGTGAGTGGATCGATGACAGGAACCGTCGTAAGGATAAGTTCAACGATCTTCTTTCCAACGGAACAAGGAAGGAAATCATGGAGCTTATCGGCATGATTACAAAGCACAGAGAATCCCTTGCCGAAGAAGGTAAGATGCTTAATATGCAGGATGAGAAGATCCTCGCAGAAGCAGAGAGAAGAATGAATGCGGAATTCGCGGTAGCACTTGATATGATGCCCGACGAAGTAGAGACATACCTCAGCGACAGATTAAGTGTCTGCTGATTACAAATAGCTTCCATAGTTTTATGCAAAGTCCTCGACTTAAACCTTCCTGATTTAAGCCGGGGGCTTTGTTTATGGCCGTAAACAAAGATGGTTTTCCTTGACACATCTATATGACCATGTTTAAATAAAACAGAATTTTCTTTAAAAGAGGAAATATATGTCCAAGAATATTTTTGCTTATGCATATTACGGCTTTTATTACTACTTTCAGAACCTGAAGGTAAGAGTGGTTTGTGCATGACGTGGATTATCGGACACGATTAGAATTTTACAAGCGCCGCACGAATCACGATTCGGGCGGTGCTTTTGTTTTTTGTATAGGCACCTAAGCGGCGCAGAAGGAGACAATAATGATTGCTGTACTTAAAAGCAGTGCAACACCTCAGCAGGTGGCAAACCTTGCCGAATGGTTTGAGAAACAGGGCATTCGGGTTAATGAGACCAAGGGTGAATACTGCACTGTTTTAGGACTTATCGGTGATACGACGAGGGTTGATATGGATCTTCTTCAGGGACTCGATATTATCGAATCCGTGACGAGGATATCAGATCCCTTCAAGAAGGCTAACAGGAAGTTCCATCCCGAAGACACTATTGTGGATATCGGAGGGGTTAAGGTCGGCGGAGGCAACTTCGTTGTTATGGCAGGACCCTGTTCCGTTGAATCTGAAGAGCAGATTGTAGAGACTGCCAAGGCAGTTAAGGCAGCCGGAGCCACACTCCTTCGCGGAGGTGCTTTTAAGCCCCGCACATCTCCTTATGATTTCCAGGGCCTTAAGGAAGAGGGATTAAAGCTTCTTATTAAGGCAAGAGAAGCAACAGGTCTTCCTATCGTAACTGAGATTATGTCAGAAGATCAGCTCCCTTATTTTGATGACATTGACTGTCTTCAGGTAGGAGCCAGAAATATGCAGAACTATGAGCTGCTTAAGGCACTCGGTAAGATTGATAAGCCTATCCTTCTTAAGAGAGGTTTGTCAGCTACCATGAAGGAGCTTCTTATGAGTGCCGAGTACATAATGGCAGAGGGTAACAGCAATGTAATCCTTTGCGAGAGAGGTATAAGAACATACGAGACTTATACAAGGAATACTTTCGACCTGTCTGCCGTTCCCATGCTTAAGGAACTTACGCATCTTCCGGTAGTAGCGGATCCTTCCCATGCTACAGGTAAGGCAAGTCTTATTAAGCCCATGTCGATGGCAGCTACTGTGTCGGGCGCGGACGGACTTGAGATAGAGGTTCATCCCTGTCCCTCAAAGGCATTGTCGGACGGAGCGCAGTCACTTACTCCGGAGCAGTTTGCAGGAGTTATGGAAGCAATCAATAAGTGCAGAACTGTACTTTAATAATATAGATTAGGAAGTAATAAAAATGATTGTCGGAATTGTAGGATTAGGACTTATAGGAGCTTCTTTTGCCAAGGCATATAAGGAGAATCAGGAAGGCCATACCGTATACGGATGGAACCGTACAGAGGCGACTGCCGATAAGGCTAAGGAGCTGGGTGTAATTGATGATAAGCTTACGGATGAGAATCTGGGGCAGTGCGACATTGTCGTTATAAGTCTTTACCCCGAAGCTACCATCAAGTGGATGGAAGACCACAAGGATAAGTTCAATAAGAACGGTGTGGTTATAGATGCATGCGGAACCAAGAGATGGGTATGTAAGGAAGGATTCAGAATCGCTGACGAGAACGGTTTTGAATTCGTAGGCTGCCATCCGATGGCAGGAACCAAATTCTCCGGAATGGAATACGCAAGAGCAAACATGTATCACGGAGCTCCCATGGTAGTCTGCCCCGAGAACCACGACGATAAAGATCTTCTGGAGAGAGTAAAGTTGCTTCTTGCTCCCTGTGAGTTCGGCTCCTACTGCCTGTCAACTCCCGAAGAGCACGACAGAGTAATAGCCTTCACTTCACAGATGGCTCACCTTGTATCCAACGCTTATATCAAGAGCCCCAACGCATTGAACCACAAAGGATTCTCCGCAGGTTCTTACAAGGATATGACCCGTGTGGCATGGCTTAATCCCGAGATGTGGACACAGCTTTTCCTTGAGAATAAAGACAATCTTATCTTTGAGATAGACTATCTTATAGAGGAACTTAAAAAGTATAAGGTTGCCATGGAAAATGACGATCACGATGAGCTTTCAAAACTTCTTCTTGAAGGCAAGGAGCGAAAGGAACAGGTAGACGGAAAATGAAAGGTATATTCGTAGGGACAAAACCCTCTTACAAAGTAATAATCGGCGCTCGTGCATTAACTCAGGTAGGAAGCCTTATAGCAAGAACGGCACCTGATGTAAGGAAGGTACTTATTGTATCTGACAGCAATGTCGCTCCGCTTTATCTTGAGACGGTAAAGAAGGGGATAGAGATCGCCAAGATCGAGACATGTGAATACATTATCGAAGCCGGAGAGAAATCGAAGAATATCGATTCCATCGCAGGTATGTGGGGCGTTATGGCAGAGAATAAGTTCACAAGAACTGATGCCGTAGTCTCATTAGGCGGCGGAGTAGTAACCGATATGGGCGGATTTGCCGCAGCTACTTTCCTTCGCGGAATTAAGGTATTCCAGGTTCCTACTTCTCTTCTTGCGATGGTAGATGCTTCCATTGGAGGTAAGACGGGAATCGACCTTAAGGAGGGCAAGAATCTTGCAGGAGCATTCTGGCAGCCTTCCATGGTAATCGAAGATACGGACTGCCTTAAGACTCTTCCCGACGACCTTTTCACAGAAGGTCTGGGTGAAGTTCTTAAGCATGCATTTATTATGGATACGGATCTTTATGATCTTTTGCGTCAGGCTGCCGACGAAGGCAGAGCAGACAAGATTAGAGAAGACGATGCTTTTATGGAAAAGCTCGTATCAATGAATGTCTCCGATAAGGTAAGCGTTGTAACAGAGGATACTCTTGATAACGGTCTTCGCCAGACACTTAATTACGGTCATACGGTCGGTCACGTTATCGAGCGCAACAGTAATTTCTCCCTAGCTCACGGCGTATGTGTTGCCAAGGGTATGGGAATAATGATTGATGCCTGTGAAGCGGCAGGAACTCTTCCTTCCGAGGAAGCTAATAAGATGAGAGATCTGATTAAGGCATACGGCCTTCCCGTGACTGACGACATTACTGCAAAGGAAGCGGCAGACGGAGCTCTTAACGACAAGAAGAAGAGAGGCGACACCTTGTCCGTCATTCTCGTAAATAAGATCGGTAAGGCAGAGATATGTAAGATGTCTGCTGAAGAGTTCGAAGAATTCATCGGAAAGGGTAAGGATTTATGATCGTATCCTGCAAAGACAGAAAATTCGATTTGACGATATCGGCTCCGCCTTCCAAGTCTGTATACCATAGAGAACTCATTGTAAGGTTCCTCTGCGGTGACAAAGAGAATATAAGTGAGAATCCTCTGGATAATGACGATATCTGTGCTACAAAGGCCTGCCTTCGTGCACTGGCTTGCGCAGGGGATAAGGGTGAAGTTATTCTTCCCTGTAACGAGAGCGGATCTACATTAAGATTCATGATTCCCGTTGCGGCAGCTTTCCTTTTAAGAGGAGAAGAGCACAGGGATATTACTATTGTATTCGAGACAAAGGGAAGATTATTCGACCGTCCTCTCGATGAACTTACAAAGGCACTTAATGAGCATGGCGTAGTCGTGGAAAAAGATGCCACTACAAGAACCATAAGAGTAAGCGGCGCTATGACTTCCGGTGAATATACAATTGACGGAGGAGTGTCTTCACAGTATATCTCCGGTCTTCTTATGGCACTTCCTCTTTTTGATAAGGAATGCAGCATCATTGTTACGGGAGAAGCAAAGTCTGTCGGATATATAGGTCTGACTTTAAATGCTCTTCGTAAGTACGGCTGTAATGTCAGCTGTGATAATAATGTTTATAAGACAGATAACCCCGGATACGGCAATAAGCCCGAAGGCAAAGTAGAGGTAGAAGGCGACTGGAGCAACGGAGCTTTCCTTCTCTGCCTTGCGCAGGCTGCTTACGGCATAATCGATGTAAAGGGTCTTAACGACGAATCCGCTCAGGGAGATAAAGCGATAAAGAATTTCCTCAGAGAGTGTAAACTTAATGAAGGTGCAAAAGTCGAATTCGACTGTAAGGATATACCGGATATCGTTCCTTATATGGCGATTAATGCTGCTTTCATTTTTGAGAAAGCTGTATTTAACGGTATTGGCAGACTTCGTATCAAGGAATCCGACCGTGTAAAGGCCATAAGGGAACAGCTTGCGGCTATCGGTGTAAGAACCGAAGAGACGGAAGATACTCTTACGGTTTACGAATACGATGATGGTCTTTATAAGACGGGACAAAGCGGCGATGAGCCGATCAGTATCTCTTCTTATCACGACCACAGAATGGCCATGACTGCGATACTTATTGCAGCCTGGCTTGAGGCGGAAGTTGATATAGACGATACTGACTGCATCAATAAATCTTTTCCGGAGTTACTCGGGATTATTGGAAAGGAAATGAAGCCATGAGTATGAGAAGCTTATATAAAGGTGAGGTTTTGGACCTTGAGATATACGGAGAATCCCATAGTCCTACTATAGGAGTATATATCAACGGCCTTCCTGAGGGAGTAAGTCCCGATGAGGAGAAGACCGGAGCACTGATGAGAAGAAGAGCTCCCGGACAGAATAAGTGGTCTACTCCCAGAAAGGAGAAGGATGAAGTTATCTTCGAGCCTTCTTCAGACGGAAGACTTCACGGCTATATCATTAACTCCAATACCAAGCCCAAGGACTATGCTTCAATAATGAACAAGCCCAGGCCCTCTCATGCGGATTTTACGGCTAAGATCAAGTACGGCGAGAAGGCGTCTGCCAGCGGCGGCGGTATCTTCTCAGGACGTATGACGGCTCCTTTATGCATCGCAGGTTCAATCGCTTTGCAGCAGCTTGCAAAAAGAGGAATTTCCGTCTTCGCACATGTTAAGAGCATTGCGGGAGTAAGTGATGATTCTTACTTTGACCACAATCCTTCAGACGAGGGATTTAAGGCGGCTCTTGCAGAAGTATGTAAGAAGGAATTCCCCGTAGTAAACGACGAAGCCGGAGAGAAGATGAAGGAAAAGATCGAGGAAGCAAGAATGGATCTTGATTCCGTAGGCGGTCTTATCGAGGCTGTTGTTTACGGTATGCCTGCAGGTGTCGGAGGACCTATCTTCGACGGACTTGAAGGTAAGATTGCTCAGATAATCTATGCCGTTCCCGCCGTAAAAGGAATCGAATTCGGTAACGGTTTTGAGTCAGCTCTTTTAAGAGGTTCAGAGAATAACGATGCATTCAGAATCGACGACGAGGGCAATATAACTCTTGCTACTAACAGAAGCGGCGGAATCTTAGGCGGCATCAGCGTAGGCGGAACTGTCGCTCCCATAGTATTCGACTGCTGCCTTAAGCCTACACCTTCCATCGGAAGAGAGCAGGACACTGTAGATATTAAGGAAAAGGCAAATACGAAGATAAGTATCGAAGGCAGACACGATCCCTGTATCGTGCCCAGAGCCGTTCCGGTAATCGAAGCGGCAACTGCTATCGCTATCTACGATGCAATCCTGGCGGAAGAGAGGGGAAACTAATGTCTCTTGATGAATTAAGATGTGAGATAGACGAAGCAGACAAGGCCATTCTCGAAGCAATCGAGAAGAGAATGGACGTGGCAAGACGCATCGGCGAATATAAGAGGAATATCGGCAAGCCCGTCTACGATATGGAAAGAGAGCAGGCAAAACTCGATACTCTTGAAGAAGCTGCAGGTGCAGAATCAAGGCCCTACATAAGAGAGCTTTATACAAAGATTTTCGAGCTTACAAGATCTCATGAAGATAAGCCCATATTCGGAGTTCTCGGCAGATCTCTTCCACATTCTTATTCACCCATGATTCATCACCTTCTTACGGATGAATATACTTACGGCATTATCGAGAGAGAGCCGGAAGATATAGATAAGCTTTTCGAGGACAAAATATACGGCGGCTTTAATGTAACTATTCCCTACAAGAAGGAAGCGGCATTAAGGTGTGACGTTTTATCCGATGAGGCAAAGGCTACGGGCGCGGTTAATGCTGTCGTATTTGCATCAGATGGCAAAACCTACGGCTATAACACGGATATATACGGCTTTGAGTATATGCTTAAGTCAAACGGAATAGAGGTAGATGGCAGGAAGTGCCTTGTACTTGGTACAGGCGGAGCTTCCGTGGCTATCTCCTATGCGCTTAATGAACTTGGAGCAAGCGAGGTTCAGTTCTGCAGCAGAACGGGCGACATCAACTACGATAACGTATACTCGAAATGCTCTGACACGGCTGTGGTAGTTAACTGCACTCCTGTGGGAATGTACCCGGAAGTAGACGGCAAGCCTTTATCTCTTGAAGGTTTTAAGGCAGTGGAAGCTTATGCGGAGATTATCTATAACCCTGCCGTAACGAGACTTATGGAAGAAGCCATGTCCATGGGACTTAAGGTTGCAGGCGGACTTAGCATGCTTGTTGCCCAGGCTTATAAAGCCTCCTGCTTCTTCAGAGGTGAGAAGACTTTTGAAGAGAAGGCTGACAGTTCGAAGATAATTGACGGCATTACAAATATACTTACGGGCAGCATGAAGAATATTACTTTCATCGGAATGCCCGGCTCAGGCAAAACTTCTCTTGGCAGATATATTGCGAAGATAACGGGAAGAGAGTTTATTGATCTCGACGAAGAATACCTAAAGGAATACGGTGTTAAGCCTTCGGAAACAATAAAGAACGAAGGCGAAGATGCTTTCAGACAGAAAGAGACTGAAGTTGTAAAGAAGATTCTTCCTCAAAGCGGCAAGGTAGTATCCTGCGGCGGAGGAGTAGTTACAAGAGAAGTTAATAAGTTCTATCTGAAGTGTAATTCCAAGATAGTATATGTGGAGCGTCCTCTTGATTCACTTGATAATAAGGACCGCCCCTTAAGTGCCAGCGAAGGCGCAAAGAAGCTTTACGAGGAGAGAAAGGATAAGTACGAATCCTGGTCTGACGTCAGATTGTTTATCGACGCCAAGGAGAGTAAGTATGAATTCCTCGGCGAAGCTGAAGAAAAGCTCAGATCGGAGGGTATCTTATGAAGATACTTGTATTAAACGGACCTAATCTTAATATGCTCGGTATTAGAGAACCCGAGATATACGGTAAAACCACTTATAACGATCTTGTGGATCTTATTAAGGATTACTGCTCGAAGAAGAATATCGAAGTCGAGTGCAAGCAGAGTAACTCTGAAGGAACACTCGTCGATTACATTCAGCAGGCTTACTTCGACAAGGTTGACGGCATTATCATCAACCCGGGAGCATATACGCATACTTCGGTAGCACTTCTGGATGCTCTTAAGGCAGTTCAGATAAAAACGGTTGAGGTTCATATCTCCAAGGTGGACGAGAGAGAAGCGTTCAGACAGATTTCCTATGTGTCCTATTTTGCTTCCGAGAGAATTATCGGTAAGGGACTTAACGGATATCTTGAAGCAATAGACTACCTTGAAGCTAAAGTTTAATGCTATAATCGAAAGGCTATTAACAGAAACGAGGACAGAGTAATGGGATTGTTCGGTAAAAAGAATAATGACGATAACAACGAAGAGGAGATTAAGGACATCTCCAATCTTGACGGCGCTGATCTTGATGCCTTCATAATGTCGGCTATCGAAGAGACCGACCAGGAGCAGGCTACTCTTAAGGAGCAGGCAAGAATCAACGAGCAGGAGAGAGTTGCCAGAATCACCAAGGAGCGTGAAGAAGAGGCCAAGACTAAGAAGGCTGTAGTAAGAAGATTCTTCCTTATGGTTACTTCCGCAGAGGACAGAGCTGACAGCACATATGGTCTCAAGGGTAATATCTACGGTGAGATTAAGATTGCGGATAAGATTTATGTATATCGCCCCGACGATTCCGTTCTTGAAGGTAGAGTAGAAGCTATCGAGAATGAATCCGATGAGAGTGTTGATTCAATCAAGAACAGCTTAGGAAGAGTAATCGTAAAGTTCAATACCGAGACGGAAGCAGGAATGGATGCGGAAGTAGTAGTTCCGGTATATTCCGTTCTTACATGCCTTAAGATGCTCCACAAAGACGATCCCAAGGCTCCCGTAGAGAATCCTTATCTTCTCGGTCTGACACTTGAATATAAGAACTACATGAAGGACAAGCAGTTCATGCGCCTTCTTGTTAAGCACATTTCTGCAGGCAAGTTTGTTGTTCCCATCCAGCCCGCTCAGCCTTCAGAGGACGGCGGTAAGCCCATAATCAAGCTTATTACTCTTAAGAGAAGCCCCGATGACAAACTTCCCATGGTTCCTCTCTTTACTGATATCGCCGCACTTACTGCATGGAAGGAACTTTTTGAGAAGCAGGGCAAGCCTTCAATTGCAATGCTCGACTTCAAGGATCTTGCAAAGAAGACTCAGATCGAAGGTCCCGACTTTGTTCTTAATCCTAACGGTCCCGTAACAATCAACTTCCCCCGTGAAGTAGTTAACAACATGGCAGGTCTCGTAACTCCCTTGCCCGCCGCAGGTAAGCCCTTAAGACAGCGTATCGCTATCGGCGTACCTCCCAAGAACGATGAGACTGAGGCTATCCGCAAGGCACTTGTTGAATTCGCAAAGAACGAGCCTTCAATTAAGGCTCTCGGCTTCATGGCTACTCTTCGTGAGGGAGTAAAGGGTTATGCGTGCGTAGTCGACTGTCCTAAGGAAGGTTCAAGAGAACTCTTCCAACAGATGCTTGAG
Organism: Saccharofermentans sp.; assembly: GCA_024403655.1. GTDB lineage: Bacteria > Bacillota > Clostridia > Saccharofermentanales > Saccharofermentanaceae > Saccharofermentans. Next base: position 12,018 of record JAKSRK010000022.1, read on the forward strand.
GCTGTAGAACCCAGCATGAAGGAAGTTCATGCAATGGAATTCCTGCTTCGTGCGGAAGCTCCTTTTGCTGAAGCATATTTCGCTAAGATTCCTTACGATTACAAAGCCTGAGTTTTTTGCTCAGACGGATATCGGCATCTAATTAATGACCGGTCCCAAAGGAGAGATTTTTCCTATAGGACCGGTCTTTTATTTCTGCCTTGTTATGCATATTTGTGCTGCGAAGAAGAGCTTATCTCGGCAAAGGCTTATATATCAGTGCTTTCAGGACGGCCTCAAGATTGTAACACAATATATTGGGGTTTTATGTTGACTTCACCACTATATGTGCATAGAATTAGGTGGATGTCGCTAATCAGAGAAATTTGAAAAATGTAACACAAAAGAGCGTGTAACACTGTTACAATAGCAAGGTAACTTTTTGAATAATTCACGAGGGGTGTAATCAATGAAGATCATCAAGAGGAACAAGACAGAGGTAGATTTTGATATAACTAAGATCGTCAATGCTGTCACAAAGGCAAACAACGCTGCCAAGGAAAGTGAGAGAATGACTCCCACTCAGATTATGCGTATTGCCGACTCTGTTCAGAAGCAGTGCGAGAAGGTAAATCGTGCTCTTTCAGTAGAGGAGATTCAGGACCTTGTTGAGAAGCAGATTATGTCCCACGGTGCATATGAGGTAGCAAAGCTTTATATCACTTATCGCTATACAAGAAGCCTTGTTCGTCGTTCAAATACTACGGATGACAGCATCCTTACTCTTATCGAGTGCAATAACGAGGAGCTTAAGCAGGAGAATTCCAATAAGAACCCCACTGTCAACAGCGTTCAGCGTGACTATATGGCAGGTGAGGTAAGTAAGGATATTACTCAGAGACTTCTTCTCCCTCAGGATATTGTTGATGCCCATAATCAGGGAATCATCCACTTCCACGATTCAGATTACTTTGCCCAGCACATGCATAACTGCGATCTTGTTAACCTTGAGGATATGCTCCAGAACGGAACTGTTATCTCAGGTACAATGATCGAGAAGCCTCACAGCTTCTCCACAGCTTGTAATATCGCTACTCAGATTATCGCTCAGGTTGCTTCCAACCAGTATGGCGGTCAGTCAATCTCTCTTACACACCTTGCACCCTTCGTACAGGTATCCAGAGAGAAGATCAGAAGAATTGTTGATAAGGAAATGTCCGATATCGGAGCTGCTCTTACAGATGAGCAGAAGAATAATCTTGTAGAGAAGAGACTTCGTGAGGAGATCTCAAGAGGTGTACAGACTATCCAGTATCAGGTAGTTACTCTTCTTACTACTAACGGACAGGCTCCTTTTGTAACTGTATTTATGTATCTTAATGAGGCAAAGGACCCTCAGCTTAAGAAGGACCTTGCCATGATTATTGAGGAAGTTCTTACTCAGAGAATCCAGGGTGTAAAGAATGAGTCCGGCGTATATGTGACTCCCGCTTTCCCAAAGCTCATTTATGTTCTTGAAGAAGATAATATTACTGAGGATGCACCCTACTATCACCTTACAAGACTTGCGGCAAGATGTACTGCAAAGAGAATGGTTCCCGACTATATCTCAGAGAAGGTAATGCTTAATCTTAAGGTGGATAAGAACGGTAACGGTAACTGCTATACCTGCATGGGTTGCAGATCTTTCCTTACAACTTATGTAGATGAAGAAGGTAAGGCAAAGTATTACGGAAGATTCAATCAGGGTGTTGTTACTTTGAATCTTGTAGATGTTGCATGCACAGCCTGCAGCGAGACAAGAGATGAGGATAAGTTCTGGAAGATCCTTGAGGAGAGACTTGAGCTCTGCCATAAGGCTCTTCGCTGCCGCCATGAGAGACTTGCAGGAACATTATCTGACGCAGCTCCCATCCTCTGGCAGTATGGTGCCCTTGCAAGACTTAAGAAGGGCGAGCCCATCACTAAGCTCCTTTACGGCGGTTATTCCACTATCTCTCTCGGCTATGCAGGCCTCTGGGAGTGTGTATACGAAGTAACGGGCAAGAAGCTTACCGAGAAGGAAGGCGAGGAGTTCGGTCTTAAGGTAATGCAGGCTCTTAACGATGCATGTGCCAAGTGGAAGGAAGAAGAGAATATCGACTATTCCATCTACGGAACACCTCTTGAGTCCACAACTTATAAGTTTGCAAAGTGCCTTCAGAGAAGATTCGGCGTGATTAAGGGTGTTACTGACAGGAACTATATTACAAACAGTTACCATGTTCATGTAACAGAGCAGATCGATGCCTTCAAGAAGCTGTCACTGGAGTCCAAGTTCCAGAGACTTTCTCCCGGCGGAGCTATCAGCTATATTGAAGTTCCCGATATGCAGAATAATATCGATGCAGTCATGGATGTCATGAAGTATATCTTCGACAATATCATGTATGCAGAGCTTAATACTAAGTCTGACTATTGCCAGAACTGCGGTTTTGACGGTGAGATTAAGATTGAAGAGAGAGACCATAAGCTTATCTGGGTATGCCCTAACTGCGGCAACGATGACGAGAATAAGCTTAACGTGGCCAGAAGAACCTGCGGCTATATCGGTACGCAGTTCTGGAATCAGGGCCGTACACAGGAGATCAGGGAGAGAGTACTTCATCTTTGATCATCCGACCTTGGGAGGATTTGAATGTACTACTGTGCGATAAAGGAATGTGATATTGCCGACGGAATCGGTGTAAGAGTGAGCCTTTTCGTATCAGGATGCAGGAACCGCTGCGAGGGCTGCTTTCAGCCTGAGACATGGAACTTCTGCTATGGAGAAGAATTCACCGAGGAAACTAAGGAGCATATTTTTGAATTACTTAAGCCCTCTTATATAAGGGGGCTTACTGTTTTGGGAGGAGAACCTTTTGAGCCTGAGAACCAGAAGGATCTGCTTCCTTTCCTTCGCGAATATAAAGAGCGTTTCCCTAATAAGGATTTATGGCTGTTTACCGGATACAGATACGACGATGAGCTTACTGTCGCCGGAGTCCACCCTAACTGCGAATACACATCTGACATCCTTGACCTTATTGATGTCATGGTTGACGGCAGATTTGAATTATCTTTAAAGAATTTGTGTCTTAAGTACCGCGGCTCGTCAAATCAGCGTATAATTGATATGAAGAATACCAGAAGAATTTCTTCTGGTGAAGTCATACTTTGGGACGAGCAACAGGCAAGCAAGTAATTAAGTTAGGGTACTATGAAAGACAAAATCAAACGATTGCTGGGATTAGATGCCAGCAGTGAGTACATCGAACGATATTTTGAAGCTAGTAATGCCAAGGCAAGTATCTTTATGTCTGTCATTATTATCTTGCTTGAAGGCTGGCTTATTATCAACCTTATGTATCGTCTGATGTTCGATCCTTCTTTTGATAGAAGTTCCTCCTGGATAACGGCACATTTCCTCTCATATATAGCAGTGCTTGCCTCAGGATGCGTGGCACTTATTTATGCCGACAAGTATCGTCGCGGTAAAGTAAAACGTAACAAGAACAGACACTCCATGACCTTGTGGCTCTTCTGCTGTATCTGTATTTTATTCGGATTATTCTTCTCTTATACGGATTTCTCCAACGGTGAGCAGATTTTTACATTCATATCGATGGTACTCTTTGTAGTATGTCTTCTCGTGTGGAAACCGATACTGTCGTTCGGATTATTGTCCGTATCTTTCTTTGCAATGTATCTGCTTATGAGCCGTAACGCGACTCCGTCTTATTCAACTAAGATTAATTTCTTTATCCTCTGGATATCGGTTCTTGTTACCAGTATCAGTAATTACTATCAGAAGAGAGTAGAAGCTGAGAAGGATGAGAGTGTCGATGCGGCAACGACAAGAATCAGACAGTCTGCAATGGTCGATGAGATGACCGGAGTGGCTAACATGAACTTCTTCCGCGGCAGAGCTGCCGAGATGCTTAACGACATTGATAACAATCCGGGAAGTCTTATCTTCCTTTTCCTCGATATTGAGAACTTCAAGGCTGTTAACGAGAAGTACGGATTTGAGTCCGGAAATGCTTTCCTCAAGAAGATTGCGGGAGTAATGATGGAACAGTTTCCCGAAGCTCTTATTGCAAGACAGGGAGACGATCACTTCGTAATTCTTACTGAGGAGAAGGGCTGCCTTGATAAGCTCGAAGCGTTGAGAGCTTTGATATTCAACTTCGATGCGGATCTTCAGATTGGTCTTAAGGCCGGCGGCTTTATCCCCAAGGACAGAGAGTGCGATCCGCATGTTGCCTGCGATAATGCCCGTTATGCATGTGAGAGCATCAAGAAGAAGTTCGATCAGGATTATTGCCTCTACGATACTGCTCTGAGTGAAGAGTTCAAGATGAAGCAGTATATCGTTAATAATGTTGACCAGGCACTCGACAGCGGTCATATTAAAGTTCATTATCAGCCTGTAGTATGGGCTAAGAACAGAAAGCTTTGCGGCTATGAAGCTCTTGTTAAATGGGAAGATCCCAACTACGGCTTCATTTCTCCCGGACTTTTCATTCCGATTCTTGAGGAGTACAGACAGGTTCATAAGGTCGACATGATCGTAATCGATACTGTATGCCGTGACATCAAGAGTCTTCTTAAGTCCAAGCGTCCTGCAGTTCCTGTATCACTGAACTTCTCCAGACTGGACTTTGAACTTACGGATGTTGTAGATCTTATCGAGAGTTGTGTACAGAAGCACGATATTCCTCGTGACATGCTCCATGTAGAAGTTACCGAGAGTGCATTGTCTGAGTACATTGATACTTTGCAGGATGACCTCGACAGACTTCGTAAGCTCGGCTATCCTCTCTGGCTCGATGATTTTGGTTCAGGCTATTCTTCTCTTAATGTACTTAAGGATTTCAGCTTTGACGTCATGAAGATAGATATGGTATTCCTGTCCAGCTTCGACAACAATAAGGCGAAGTCCATGGCTGTTATTAAGAACGTCATTAACCTTGCTAATGATCTCGGCATGAGAACTCTTACGGAAGGCGTAGAGACTATAGAAGAAGCTGAGTATCTGAAGGATGCCGGATGCGAGAGACTTCAGGGTTACCTGTTCGGTAAGGCAATGCCTCTTAAGGAAATTATGATTAAGATAGGTGCCGGCACTCTCAAGGTGTCCGAGGAATACCTGAATAATGATTGATGTAATATCCGTAGATAATATGAGACTAAGTGATGCCGCCGCGATAAGAGGCGGTATTCCTTCGCTTGAACTTATGGCGAGAGCGGCACAGGGCATATACGATTCTTTCTCCTATGAAGGCAAAACTGACATTTATGTAGGAAGCGGTAATAACGGAGGAGACGGTTTTGCTCTTGCCTGCATACTGGCATCAGAAGGGAATATGCCCACGATAGTTAGCGTGGCAGATCACTATTCCGAAGATGCCGCTTATTATAAGAAGAAGGCCGAAGAGCTTGGTGTGGCAGTTATTCCTTATGACAAAGATACAAAGAGGGAGGCTGACGTTATTGTAGACTGCCTTCTCGGGACAGGCTTTAAGGGGGACGTCAGAGGATCCTATAAAGATGCGATAGAATCTGTTAACAGTTCTTCCGCCCGCGTCGTAAGCGCAGATATCAATAGCGGTCTTAACGGCGACAGCGGCGAAGCATCTCTTGCCGTAATATCGGACCTTACGGTATCGATAGGGGCCCATAAGAGGGGACTTATAAAAGCATTAAGAGGGAGATACGTAAAGGCGGTAACAGTCGTTGATATCGGTATCCCCATAAATAACAAGGAAGACTTCTTTTTGACTAACGAAGAATGGAAAGCGCTAGGCTTACCGCCCGATCTTTATATATATGAAGGCGCGGTGACTTATTACAGATGAAGGCATTATTTTTTGATATAGACGGCACTTTGTGGGACAGACATAACAGGATTCCTCAAAGCACAATAACGGCAATAGCAAAGGCCAGAGCAAACGGCCATAAGACATTTATCTGCTCCGGAAGAAGCAGGGGCTATATACAGAACCCGGATCTTCTCGGAATAGGCTTTGACGGCATAGTATCCGGCTGCGGCACCATGATTGAGATGGACGGCGAGACTATTTTTGCCGTAGACATTCCTGCCCCTCTTGCAGTAACTACAGTAGAGACCGTAAGAAGATATGGCTTCCGCCCCATACTGGAAGGAAGAGAATACCTCTATATGGATGAATCCGAATTCGGGAATGACCCTTACGGTCAGAAGCTTTTCCGCGAATTGAAGGACAGAAGAAAGCCGATAGATTCATTGTGGGGGCAGTGGTCCTTAAGCAAGATCTCATGCGCCACCGACGGATGCGATACAGAGGAATGCTTTGCGTTATTAAAGGAGCATTTCGACATGATTGTGCACAATAGCGCAGTAGTCGAGATGGTACCTCACGGCTATAACAAAGGAACAGGTCTTAAGCATGCCTGCGAGCTTCTCGGAATCGATGTCAAAGATTCGATTGCTATCGGTGACAGCGTGAATGATCTTGATATGTTCAGGATGGCGGGCTTTGCCGTCGCGATGGGGAATGGCTCCGATGATGCCAAAACGGCAGCAGATTACGTGACGGCAGATTTGCACGACGACGGTATTTATAAGGCTCTTTCTTACTTGAAGCTTATATGATAGTAATCTGATTTTTCCTTCAGCATCGCGATAAAGGGTTCCGCCCGCATTTTGGAATCTGCGGATTTACCTATACTGATAACAAAGCCGGGCCTGATGGCAGGATAGAAGGGCATAGTTCTGAAGAGAGGGTTGCTGTCATAGCCGGAAGGAGTATATGGGATTACTCCGCAGCCAAAGCCTTTTTCCGTAAATGCTCTTATGAAGGTTATGTCGTTGATGGCTATAAGTGTTTTACCGTAATCACCGATCCAGTCGCGGACAATTCCGTTATGGTGTTCTTCCAAAGTTATAAGCGGTTTAAGTCCTGCCATGGACTTTGTGACGAAGTTTTCTGAAGTATACATGGGATCGTCTTTTAATAGCAACATATTAAGTTCGTAGTCGCCCCTGATGTGAATCGCATCTCCCATGAGCATCTCGTTATCGGAAGTTACCGCTATATCTGTAAGACCCAGCTTAATCTTCGCTTCAAGGTCGCTATACGAACAGACACTGATATTCGGATTGCTGCCGGAATGCCTGAGACAGTAATCCATAATCGGAGCTACAAAGGCATAAGCCGGGATGCGGTTGGAGAACGCTATACGAAGGCAGTTCTTCTTCCTGGATTCGGTGAGCTGCTCGAGCAGACTAAGTAAGTTACCTACAATAGTAAAAAGTCTTACTCCGTCAGAGGTAGTAACGACTTCACCGCCGACCTTCTCGAAGAGCGTAATTCCGCATTCCTTCTCGAACAGTCTAACCTCTTTGTTCAGGTGATCTGTGCTGATGTTCATGTCGTTGGCGACAAGATTTTTGTTGCCTTTTTTGCTAAGAGCAAGAGCGATTTTGATTGAAGACATACCCGGACGCATAAGTCTTCACCTCCTTTCAAGAGAGAAGATGAAAGACGATTACAGACGCGGCCTGCTGATGATGTAAGAGTCGGCGCTGATGACTGCGACCGTCTTTCCGTTCAGTGAAAATATAATCTGTTCAACGCCGGCAGCATTGATGTTGCCGGTATTAACCGAATCGAAGATTACTGTTCCATCGGGTATCAAAGCGGTATCGTATGTGTCCTTTGCCGTCAAAATGACTTCATCCGTAAGGTCACAGCAATCGAAGTAGGGATAGCAAAGAAGCGTCATTCCCAGATCGTTATCGTCACTTCTGGACATTCTTCTGACACTGATTTTGACCTTGTTGTTCTTAAGTTCCTTCATCTGAAGTTCGTAAAGGCAGTAAGCGTGACTCGATACGAATTCCAGAAGGGGAGTGGGCATTGTGTCAGTATGAGTCTTCTTCTTGTGGGGAAGATATTCTGCGATGCTGTCGAGCTTAAAACGGAGATTCTCCATATTGCCCTTGTCGTAGGTATTTCTTCCGGCCTGCATTCTTAATGTAAGTGCAAACTCCGCCTGCAGATAAAATCTGTATGCACGAAGTCTTAAGAGGTCCTTGATTACAGGGTCGCCGAACTGAAGCTGAAGATCGCCCATTCGCATTGCGATATCAGCAAACTTTCCGTCAAAGCATCCCTGCTCAAAACGATATCTCTCTTCGCCGTAAAGCTTCTCGATCATGGAAGTAGCCAGCTGGAGATTCCTCTTTACATAAAGGCCCTTCATGAACATATCCGCAAGTTTATAGGAAGACTCCGTGATGCCGTAGGTAGATCCTACGGAGAAGTAGAAGAATGCCTTCTCATAATCCGGCTTACCTAATCTTCCGTAGTAGTAGATGTAGCCCAAAGTGTTGGCGGCGTAGCCGAAGCTGCCTTCCTTCCAGAGCCTTTCGAGACAGCGGGCGGCAACCTCATAATCGCAGGGGTATATGGAAGAACCGCCGTAGGAAGCATAGCCTTTGATTCTTAATGCTTCGAAGTCGCCGGCATCTGCCAGACTGTCCGTAAACTCTTTGAAAATCGCACGAGTGACAGGAGGAGCATCCTTAAGAATAAGGTCGTTATCGAGCTCCATTATGTAGTCGTGCTTTATAAGGTTGATATATCTTCCGGGAATGAGTTCTTCGTTGTCCTCATCCTCGTAGTGCCAGTTTATCTGCATCAGAAGCTGATCTATATCAAGGTATTCGGCAAGGTCAACTCTGAGAAGACTTAAGGTGAACTGTTCGTACTTATTGAATATATGACATATGATCCATCTTAAAAGATCTTCGTCGCTTATGGGGAGAGCAAGAAGTCTCATATTCCTGATATTCCCGGGATCGGGTCCGAACATGTCGGAGAACTCGAGATAATCGTAGAGGTGAACGAGAAGGGGCTCCCACCACTCAAGGAAGAAGGATACGGCACTTACCTTTCTGTCTTTGCACTTACAAAGAACCTCGCGCATGTCCTCAAGGTCCATGCGGTAATACTCTGAACACTCGATGTCGTCCGCGCTTATTTTGCTGAAGGGAATCAGCGTTATGTCGGTCCAGCACTTGTCCATAACCGCATAGTCGCGAAGCATCTCTTTTGATATGTAGATCTTGTGTTCGGTATCCTTCATGTAAGAAACTCCTTCGATGGTGTAATTTAGATTTTAACTTTTTATTATTGCGAGAACAAATCATTTTCATTAACAACTGTAGTACAATAAAGTTAACGTTTCTTTAACGGAGGTCTTAACTATGGGTCTTAATTTCAGGAAAAGTATTACAATCTTACCCGGTGTCAGACTTAATCTGTCCAAGTCCGGTGTCAGTGCCAGCTTTGGTAAAAAGGGTATAAGGCAGAGCATTAGTACAACGGGCCGTGCCAGAACGACAATCGGTATTCCGGGTACGGGTGTTTACTATACGAAGCAGACTAACGTTAAGAAGATTGCAGGCGGTATTAAGGATAAGTTTACCGGCAAGAAGTCTGATTCCAAGGCAGATGCAAAGGAAGAGAAGAAGGCTTCTTCCAAGGCAGTAGATACAGAGGCACTTGAGGCTAATAAGCTGCAGGTAGAAGAATACGAGGCTTATGTAGAGTCAATCAAGTCCGTACATAAGCAGAGCGACGGTCTTATTGACTGGGAAGCATTGAATAAGGGTGAAGTTCCTTCCAATATCGTTAAGGGAAGCGAAGAGCATAAGGCATGGCTTGAGCTTAAGGAGTTCTCTGACGAAGTTCTTAAGGGCGATATCGACAGCTACTTTGCAATTATTGACGAAGTTAATCCTTTTGAGGATCTTCTTGATTTTGGCAGCAATTTCCAGGTGGGTACTGACAGAGCTGATCTTCTTGAGATTGAGTTCTGTGTTAAGTCCGATGACGTCGTTCCCAAGATTGATATGTCTTTGAAGGCTAACGGAGACATCTCCGAGAAGGATCTTTCCAAGACTGCATATTTTGACCTCGTTCAGGATTATGTGGCAAGTACCACAATCAGAATCGCAAGAGACGCCTTTGCGCTTCTTCCGGTAGATACGGTAATCGTCCATGCGGTAGATAATATTCTTAATACTGCAACGGGATACGAAGAGGAGATGACTTTGCTGTCGGTTAAGTTCAACAGAGAAAAGCTTATGAGTCTGAACTTTGCCATGGTTGACCCCTCGGATGCCTTAAGCGGATTTGAGTGCAACATGAAGTTTAAAAAGACGGCGGGATTTGAACCGGTCAACAGAGTACTTTCATAAGAACAACGAAGGCGGCCTTATCGGTCGCCTTTTTTGTCAGCTGTCAGTTTTACGCTGTCCCCTGATGTGCTTGAAGATCTCTTCCGTGGCGAGCCTTGCTTTGGCTACGTTGACGCCCGGCTTGACGAAGCAGTAGTAAAGACAGTCCTTGTCTCCTATGCAGATGATGTCGCCTATCTCATACCAGTAGTAGTCCGCATAAAGACTGTAGCAGGTAAGAGGGCCCTGACTGTAATCAAGCTCTCCGCCGCAGCCCTTCAAAGTAAAGCCGTTTATATCCTGGTGGAGATGTCCTTCTCCGACCATGTAGATTGACTTAAAATCCACCATAAGGCCTATATCAACGTCGGCATCGAGTGAGTAGCTGCCGTTTATTACTTCTTCTTTGACGCATTCTCTTTCCCACTTATACCAGTCCGGGATGTGTGAGAATTCCGTCTCGCCTTCCCTGGCATGCATCTGACCCAGTTCGTCCATCTCGTAGACCTTGCCGCAGTTTGTGCAGGTCAGAAGTGTAGCTTTGCCCTCGGTCTTCCCCTCGGATAAACATGCGGGACACTTATAGAGGATTCTGTGAAGGCCGTCCGCTCTGAAAGGCTCGTTTACTACGATATTGTTGTCCTTCTGCCACTTAAAGTAATCGAAAGAAAACGCTTCATCCAGTATAAGGTCGATCTCCTTTGTGGATTTGCTAAGGTAGTCTTCCTTGGAGACGATGCACTTAATGTTGGCGGTAACTTTTACATTTCTCTTCTGAAGGTTATTGTAGAGAGGATCTCTTGCAAAAGCGCCGTAAGTCGTGATCATGACAATGGGTATTCCGAGCTTCTTAAATAAAACTCCCATCCTTCTTGGCAGGCGGGTAGCAGTGCCGTCAAAAGAGTAACTTGCTTCAGGGTACAAAAGAATGCTTGAACCCTGCTTGGCCGCATACTGCATATCGGATATGAGCTTAAGGTCTGTAACGAACTTCTTCGTGGGAATGCAGCCGATACTTCTCATAAGCCATTCCTTGCCTATAAAACCGTCCGAAGTGCAGACGATATTGTAAGGTCTCGGATACAAAATTTTTGAGGCGATAGACAGGTCTATGAAACTTGAGTGGTTCATAAGAACAAGCCAGGGACCGTCGCCCGCCTTCTCCATGTCTTCGGAAGTATAAGAGAAATCAACGTCTTTGAGCTCTGAGGCACCTATGACATTGACTAATTTCTTCATGAGAAAGTTGGGTTTTACAGGGAGTTTATGCTGTCCTTTTGGAAGTTTCATTACTTCGGAATACGACTTATTTGTTCTTTTTATCTTCATGACACAAAACTCCTTGTGTATTTTACGTAAATTATAGCATTTCGCCTACACCCGTAAAAATGCATTTGCTACAATGCTTTTATACCATGCTCGAAAGGAGTATTCTCTAATGATTTACTATGTTGATGCTGCCTTCTCACAGGGAGGTAACGGCAGCAAAGAAGCCCCCTTTGCAACAATTAACGAAGCCGCTTCAAAGGCTATGCCCGGAGACGAAGTTATCGTAGCTCCCGGTATATACAGAGAGCACGTTATCCCTCGTAATAAAGGCGAAGAGAATGCGCGTATTACTTATCGTTCGCAGGAGCCTTTGGCTGCAGTCATAACGGGAGCCGAAGAACTTACAGGCTGGGAAAAGCTTGAAGGCGACGTATGGACTTCATCCGTCGATAACAAGATATTCGGCGACTATAATCCCTATACGACATTTGTATGCGGCGACTGGTATTTTGCTCCTACGGTAAGACATACCGGAGCTGTATTTTTGAATGACAAGATGATGTATGAGACCGTTACTCTCGAAGAGTGTAAAGAGGGTAAGGTAGCACCCGATTCCTGGGATCCCGAAGGATCAACATATAAGTGGTTCAGTGAGCAGAAGGACGGCAAGACAATCTTCTACGCTAACTTCAAGGGAACAGATCCCAATTCCGCTAAGGTAGAAATCCTTGTAAGAAGAAACTGCTTTATGCCCGTAGAGAACGGAATCGACTATATAACAGTCAGCGGATTTGATATTAATAAGGCTGCAACAACATGGGCTCCTCCCGCAGCATATCAGGATGGTATGGTAGGTCCTCACTGGAGTAAGGGCTGGATTATCGAAGACTGCGAGATCTGGGGCAGCAAGTGCTGCGGTATCTCTCTCGGTAAGTACAAAGATCCCGAGAATGACATGTACTTCTATACAAAGCATGTAAAGAGTCCCACTCAGATGGAAAGAGATGCTGTCTGCAGAGGTCAGTATCACGGATGGCTTAAGGAAAATATCGGTCACCATATCGTAAGAAGATGCCATGTTCATCACTGTGAGCAGACAGGTATCGTAGGAAGAATGGGTGCTGTATTCTCAACCATCGAAGACTGCCATATCCATAATGTATGTAATTCACAGCAGCTCGGCGGTGCTGAGACAGCAGGTATTAAGATTCATGCTGCTATCGATGTCACAATTAGAAGAAACCATATCCATAACTGCATTATGGGCGTATGGTGTGACTGGCAGGCACAGGGTACAAGAATCTCATCCAACATCCTTCACGATAACCACAGACCTGACGGTGTTGAGCCTGCGCAGGGTGCCATGTTCAGCAACGACGTCTTTATCGAAGTAAGCCATGGCCCTACGCTTATTGACAATAATGTTATGTTGTCCAAGGTAGCTGCAGTTATTCCCAGTGAAGGTATCTCCTTCGTACATAACCTCATGCTCGGATCGATTACTTATCTTAATTCCGGCGTTGACAGCATGGTTAACGGAACAAGAGAACCCAGATACACTCCTTACCATATAAGACACAGGACTGAGGTTGCAGGATTCATGACTATCCTTCACGGTGATGACAGAATCTATAACAACATCATGATTCAGCACTATCCGATTACAGATAAGGCAAGAACTGCCAAGGACTGCGATTATGAAGTTGCAGGCACTGCTCATTTTGATATATTCCCGTCTTACGATGAGTGGATCTCTCACTTCATGATGGACAGAGAGCCTGACATGGGAAGACTTGCACAGTTCCACTTCGGTCATCTGCCGGTATGGCTCGGAGGTAATGCATACTTTAACGGTGCCGGCGTTTGTAAGCACGAGAAGGGTCAGTTCGAGAATTCGACTGATGAAGTATATGCAAGATATAGTTTTGAGGACGGAAAGTTTACTCTTGAGACTAACGTATATGATGTCCTTAAGGACTATACCTGTGACATGATCGACAGTGATACATTAGGATGCGCATTCGAGCCTGAGCAGAGGTTCGAGAATCCCGACGGAACTGCCATCGTATTCGATACCGATGTATGCGGTAAGAAGAGAGAAGGTAAGGTTATCCCCGGTCCTTTCAGCGAAGCTATAACGGCAGGAAAGATAGTACTGTAATTCTTACGAACAGATTGATTTTAAAGCTCCGTCTCTGAGGCGGAGCTTTTCTTTTGCCCACTGATGTATTCTAGTGTTAATTGACTGTTTTAATATAACGAATATAATTATGGGGTGTGAATTAAAAGGTGGATGGATTAAAGGATGTCTGAAGACTATTTGCTTTTAACAAAAGATATTACCAAGCAGTATAAAAATGTTCTCGCAGTAGATCATATTAATCTCAGTCTTAAGAAGGGTGAGATTTACGGTCTTATCGGTCCAAACGGAGCGGGCAAGACAACTCTTCTTAAGATGCTTGCCGGACTTGCTGCGCCTACTGAAGGTGACTATACGGTATTTGGCAAGAGCGGAAAGAGTACTGCGAGTCTTCGTGACAGAATTGGAGTTCTGATAGAGACTCCGGGTCTGTTTTCCAATCTGAGTGCCTTTCAGAATATGAAGGTTAAGGCACTGGCTCTGGGCTTTAATGATGATGACTATATTAGAGAACTTATTGACTATGTAGGACTCTCATCCGCAGGTAAGCGTCCGGTCAAGAAGTATTCTCTCGGAATGAAGCAAAGACTCGGAATAGCACTTTCACTTGTAAGTCACCCGGATCTGCTTTTACTTGATGAACCGATAAACGGTCTTGATCCTCAGGGAATAATCGATATCAGAAATCTTATCGAGCGCCTTGCAAAGGAGCAGAACATCACCATCATCTTATCCAGTCACATTCTCGAGGAACTGGCGAAGATCGCTACCAGATACGGTGTTATTAATTCCGGAAGGCTCATAGCTGAGTTTACTCACGAGGAGCTTGTCGAGCGCTGTAAAAATATTGTAGAGCTTTCTACTGACAATACTTCGGGAGCCACTACTGTTCTCGACGGAATCGGAATCAGTGATTATAAGATTATGGATCAGAGAACTATCCATATTACGGATTGTGCCGTAGACTGCGGCAAGATAGTGCTTGCCATGGCTAATGCCGGTATTGCCGTTAATGGCATAGAGACGAAGAGGCTGCCTTTCGAAGAGTATTATCTTTCCCTGACTGAGAAAGACAACAAGGCAAGGAAGGGTGACGAGAAGTGATAAATCTTCTTAAGTCCAGGGCATATACATATTTACACAGCAGGAATCTGATCGTATCTTCGGTGACTCTTGCATTTTGGTTTATCGCCTACTTGATTATGGTTGTTTTCATGGAGTCAAACGGAATGAAGTGTAGCCTTCTTTATGGTGTTTGGGCCTATACGGAATTCTATCTTTGTTTTATCCCTGTTACTGTATCGACCTGGTATGGCAACGGCATCGTAAACAATTTTGATAAGAATATTCCTTTCCAGACTAAGGATGGGAGCTACCATATCTCATCTATACTATTTACGCTTATTCTCAATTTGGCGGTAACGATTCTTACATTTATCGGAGCTTTTATCATCTACCTGATTCCAAACAACGTAGTTACTTATGTTAACAGCGCTTCGGAGATGACTACACTTCTGTGGGTATTGTTATTATCGTCATTTTGCAGATGCAGCTTTGTTATCTTTATAACAGAGTTTTGCGGTAGTCGTATATGGGGAAGTGTAATAGGATTGCTGGGTTCTTCCGGAATTCTTCATAGTATGAATATGTCACTGGAGACTCATCTTATCCATGCATTGGGAATTCATACCAGTAACTTTCCCTTAGCGAGTATGGGAAATTATTTTATATTTAACGACATCATCCCCATCTATGACATGGATGCAAAAGAACGTATCGTAACTTCTATCTTAGGAAATCCGGTCTCGTTAACGGTAAGAATGTTGATATATATAGCTGTCTTCATTGTTCTGACAATAGTCGTAAGAAAAAGGAAAGAGATCGCATGAGAAGAGGAGATATCTTGTGATACAGTTATTAGCTGCTAACTTTTACAGGGTGCTTAAGGACAAACGCCTGTTTATAGTTATTATCGCCCATTTGCTGATATATGTTCCGGTCATGAGTCTTGATTACATTTTGCCCGAGATAGATTATACAGGAGTCGGCAGCTATATTATGCATGCGAAGGAAACCTTCACCCCTAATCCGGGTGTATACGTTTTAAGCCATCAACTTGGAACTGCGGATATACTTATTGCTACCCTTGTATATACGATTTTTTATATTACCGACAACAATCGTGACAGAACTTTTGCCGGTATGTGTACGATATATAAGGACAGGAGTAAGGTTCTTCTTTCCGATTACATCACACTGGGCTTAATCGAATTAGTCTTTGCATTCTCCAAAGTTGTCGGAGCAATGACGATTCAACTGATGTACGGCCGAGATTTTATTCTTGTGGATTCAGATTACAACTATATAGGCTTTATTGTTTGGCTATTCTTCTATATGGGACTAATAACCGTATTCTATTCGCTGTATATAATTACCCGTAAAGTCTATCTGTCTATGATGATTATTTTTGTTCCGCTGACAATTTCTTCCGCCAGCAGATTCATGATGGAAATACCCTTTGGTGAGATATTGTTTTCCGCCTCGGTGCTTTTCCTTGTATCGCCCAGGTTGATATATTCTATTAGCGATTGGCAGCATGCACTTTATGTAATTATTCCGGTTATTGTATCGAATGCAATCTTTATCACGATATCCTGCATTCTTGTTAATAAAAGGGATGTTTATTAATAGTGCTTTCAATTTGTGTGAGTAATATATGAGCAAAAAGTTCTATGAAGTTCCCAAGCGCATATTACTGCTGATTGCCGGT
>JAKSRK010000023.1 GCA_024403655.1 Saccharofermentans sp.
AAGAATCTGATGAAGTTTCCGATGAGGAAGAAGCAGATATCGAAGTAGAAGATGCTGAAGCCGAAGAGGATGCCGAAGCAGAAGAAGACTACGAGTTACCTGAAGATATGGAATTCGAGGATGAGGATTTTGGTCTCGATGCTTCTGAGAATTATTACGTAGACAATGTTAATGCACAGGGTGATGTGCTTTCTGTAGGAGTACATTTTTATAGTTTTTCAGGCGATGATATCGTTTACAATTTCTGCATCGATCCTGCTACAGAAGAAGCTACATATTCTTTGACTGCTGATGATACCAGACCCCAAGGCGGTAGCGAAGGAATCGTGCACGTAGGCGATTATAATGTTGATCCCTACTGGGTTTATGACGATTCATACTACATTATTTCAGTCTCTGATGCCAATGGTGTTGTTTGCGAAGTTGATCTCCAGGAGTCTCTTCCCGATGAAGATATCTTTTGGATAAGAGGAGTCATGTTGATTGACGATTCAAATCTTCTTGTATCTTATACTTCCAACGGTTCTTACGGCGGTTCTTTCTTTACTCTTAATTTAACTAACGGTGCTGTTGAAGCAGTTGAGGGTGATGACTATGAGTTCCTCAATCAGTATGCGGAAGCGAATATTGCTTACTTCGATGGTATCGGAAACGTAATTATTGATACTGACGGTATCAAGGCTATTAATTTTGATTCTAAGGAACTCGAAGAAGTATTCTCCTGGGATTCCTGTAATGTAAACAGAAGCGATATCACCGAGATGGAACTTATCAGCTACTCTGAAGATGAGATCGTCTTTATGGGTTCCGCTTACAGAATCGGTTCGGGTATGAGCATGGTTCAGCTGAATGACCAGCAGATTATTACTCTTACAAAAGCAGATTCCAATCCTAATGCCGGAAAGACTATCCTTACTGCAGCTTCTACAGGCTATATCGACTATGCAATGAGTGAAGCTGTATGCATCTTCAATGAGTCTAATCCTGACTTCTTTATCAGATTCGATACCAAGTATGAAGTACAGCCTGATGCTTATGATTACAGTGACGATCAGGCAATGCAGGAAAGCATAGATAACGCCGGCATTGAACTCGGTAATCAGCTCACAGTTGATATTATGTCCGGCGAAGGTCCTGATATTATCTTTGATACAGCATCTCTTTCACAGCTTAATAATGATGATTACCTTGTAGATCTTTCTGACAGAATTAATACAGACGGTCTTTTTGGCAACGTAATCGAGGCTGCAAAGGTTGACGGTAAGCTTTATCAGATCCCTCTCGCATTCGGCGCAAGCGGAATTATCACATTGCAGGATAATGTTGACGCAGGACAGATAGGATTTACATTCGATCAGTATTCTGATTTTGTAGCAGGTCCCTGTAACGGAACTAATCCTATCCAGAAGGATCAGACAGATTTCTTCATCCTTTGCATGGATGCAATGGGTGAGCAGTTCATCACTGAAGACGGAAAAGTTGACTACGATAATGAAGCATTCAGATCCCTTGCGGAATATGTTAATGAGAATGTAACAGATCCCATCGATGGCGGTGATGAGGATTACTACATGATGAGCTCTGCTTCACTTTCAGATGAGGGAGCAATTGCTTTTGAGTATGGTTCATTCCTCTACCTTGTTGAGATTATCGGTGCCGAAGCTAATGATGCTGCTGTTCTCGGTCTTCCTTCTGTAGATGGAAGAGGTGCCATGATCTCCGTTGACTGCTCTGTAGCTATCTCCGCTCAGGCAGTAGATATCGATGCTTGCTGGAGCTTCGTTGAGACTTTGACATCCACTCAGATTCAGGAATGCTATGCAGATGCAAGTATTGGAACTCCCATTAATATTGCTGCATACGAGTCTTCCGCCCAGCATGCAGTCGACAGCTATAACGAGTTGGTTGATTATTATGCGAGAATTGCTTCACCTATGGAGCTTGCCATGTATGGTTTGCCCAGCGAAAGAGTTGACAGTTCTATCATCGAGCGTTATAAGGATATGGTTGCTTCCTGCAGCAGCGTTTCTACAACAGATCCCGCTGTATCAGCTATCATAAGAGAAGAAATGCCTGCATACTTCTCAGGTCAGAAGACTCTTGATGATGTTATTTCAACTATTGAAAACAGAGTTCAGACTTTCCTCGATGAGAGAGGATAATCTCTGATAAATAATAGCTTTGCGAACCCTTCCGGAATTCGTTCCGGGAGGGTTTCTTTATACTTACACTATATATCTTTATCAAATTTTAATTGTTTCTTACACAAGTGTTAGAACAGAAACGTTTCAGAAAGTATATAATCGTTGAGTGAAGAAATGGCAGTGTCTGCAACGATACTGTTTTGCGATTCGTCACATCTATATCGCAAAGTAATATTAAAGATAAGGTAATTATGAGTAAACAAACTGATCTGACAACAACAACTTCGTCAAAAGCTTCTACAAAAGCGGCGAAGAATCAGATAACGCCGGTTACCGTAGACCCTTCAAGCAGAATTAATCTTTTGAAGCAGAAGAAGAGACTTCACAGGATCAGAAAACTGCAGGAGTGGGGGCTTTTTACGGGATATCTTACACCGAGCCTTGCCGGCGTTATGTTATTCTTCTTCCTGCCTTTGCTGATGCTTCTTAAGACATCTTTCCAGAAGTCTTCTACCAATACTGACTTCACAGGCTTTACTAACTACGAGAGAGTTTTAACTAACGAAGCTTTTAAGCAGGCTTCCGTCAACACTCTTACTTTCGCGCTTGTTGCTGTTCCGCTTGCGGTACTCCTTGCGCTTCTTCTTGCACTTCTTTTGAATTCCGGCCTTCCCGGAAAGAGTGTTTTCAGAAGTATCATTCTTAATCCCATGATGGTTCCCGTAGCTTCGGTTGTACTTATATGGCAGGTTTTCTTCAGCTACAACGGCGTTATGAACGGTTGGGGAGTATCACAGCTTTTCGGAGCAGATAAGATAGACTGGTTTAAGTCCGAACACGCTCAGCTGGTTATACTTATTTTGTTCCTGTGGAAGAACTTAGGTTATAACATGGTACTTTTCCTTGCGGCTTTGAATAATATTCCGGGTGAGATACTGGAGTCGGCCATGATGGACGGTGCAGGTGCTATTAAGAGATTCTTCGCGATTAAGATGCACTACTTAAGCCCGACTTTCTTCTTCGTGGCAATCATGTCTCTTATTAATTCATTTAAGATATTCAGAGAGGTTTACCTTCTTACGGGTGACCACCCTACAGACAAACTTTATATGCTCCAGCATTTCATGAACAACCAGTTCAAGAAGCTTGACTACTCCAAGCTCTCTGCAGGCGCAATTATAATGTGTGTCGTAATGATAGTAATAGTAGGCGTCTTATTCTTCGCTGAAAGTAAATTCGATGCGGATGTGGAGGAATAAGATATGGATGCACAATTAAAAGCACAAAGACGTAGAGCGGCAACACTTGCCAGACGTCACGTATATACAGAAGTTCCTCCTATGACATCCTTCTTCGATTCGATGTCGGAAGGAGAGAGGGAAGCCTTCTTCAAGAAGGAGAGGATTCGTTCGGCAAGAGTCTTAAGAAGACGTAAGATAGGCAAAAATCTGAGGATATCCGTCTGTCTTACAATCGCCATTGCAATAGCAATATTTGCCATTGTTCCGATCTTTTTTACCTTCCTTAATTCGTTCATGTCTTCGCCGGAGATTGCAGACAACTACGGAGTTATCTTCCAGAGTCTGTCCGGTCACGCAGAGAACGGAGCGAGGTATCTTGATAAGACTCCCATGCTTAAGCTGGTACCTCAGAAGGTCAGCGTAGCGCAGTACAAGAACCTACTGTTTATGAGCCCGACCTACCTGCTCAAGTTCTGGAATTCGATTATTCTTGTAGTGCCTATAGTGGCAGGACAGATGGCGGTTGCCTGTCTGGCATCGTTCAGCTTTGCGAGGTACAGGAGAAAGAGAAGAGAAGTCTTGTTCTTTTCTTATGTCATCCTGATGCTGATGCCCTTCCAGGTCACACTTGTTCCCAACTACATGATCTCGGATAAGCTCGGTATTCTTGATACCTACTGGGCAATAATCCTTCCGGGAATATTCTCGACATTCAGTATATTCCTCCTGACCAAGTATATGAGACAGATACCTTCTGCTTATATAGAAGCCGCCAAACTTGACGGCGCAAGCGAGTGGCAGATATTCACCAAGATTGCACTGCCTACTTGTAAGAGTGCCATATTCGCATTGACGATACTGCTGTTTATTGATTACTGGAACATGGTTGAACAGCCTCTTGTCCTTCTTACCAAGATTGACAAGCAGCCGCTGTCGGTATTCCTGTCACAGATCAACGAAGCCGAGATTGGTATCGCCTTCGCAGCTTCCGCACTTTATATGATCCCACCGCTTCTGATATTCCTGTGGGGTGAAGAATATCTTGTAGAGGGAATATCAAGATCCGGTGTTAAGTAAGGAATTGAGAGGAGAAACATAAAATGGCTGACGGCAAAAAGAACAGAAAATGGGTAGTTAGAGCGATTATCTCGTTTGTCGCAATACTTGCACTGCTTACATTTTTCTCAAATACAATAATGAACGCTACTATTCCCAAGGTTATGGCACAGAATGCAGTGAAGGGTAATCTGTCCTTTACAAACAGTGCCACAGGTGTAATAGAGGCAGACCAGAAGACTGAGATTAAGTCGATTAACGGTCGTGAGATTGATCAGGTAATGGTTAGAAACTACATGAATGTTGAAGAGGGTGATGTCCTTTTCACATTGAAGAGCGCAGAGGATATGAGTGCCCTTAATCAGGCGAGATCTGAACTTGCCGATCTTCAGGCACAGGCACAGGCGGCAGCTCTTACACCTGACCGTTCCAATGATTTTTCCCTGCAGGAGGCTGCAGTAAGTCGTGCTCAGACTGAACTTAACGATGCAAACGAAGCATTAAATGCCGCTAACAACAGAGATGCTACGATTGCAGCAGCTCAGAGCGAGATTGATTACTACAATTCCATAATTCCCGGACTTCAGGCAACTGTAGAAGCAGAAGCAGCAACCGTTGCGGATTATGACGATCAGATAACCGAATTGTCCAACGCACAGAATAATGTTGTCGTTGCGCTTAATGTTCTCGGAGCTACTCCCGAACCTACACCGGCTCCCGAGGCTGCTCCTGCTGTTCCTTCAGAGGGTGAGACAGAAGAGACTACTGAAGCTGCCGTAGATCCCAATGCTGCAAGAATCGCTGAACTTCAGGCTGAGTATGCAGACTATCAGGCTCAGATAGATAACCTTAATTCATTAAGAGGAGCTGCTCAGGGAAGACTTGATGCCGCATCTGCAAATCTCGGTGCCGCTCAGGGTGGTCTTGCTACTGCAGAAGGCAATCTTACCGTAGCTCAGCAGCTTCCTTCGGCAGCATCCGCTCAGTCGGCAGTAAGTGCAGCACAGTCCGATCTTACTCAGGCAAATAATGCCCTTGAAGACGCCAGAGCAAACGCTGCTGCACAGGCAATAACAAATGCCCGTGCAGAAGAGAGCAGACAGGAGGATATTGCTGAACTCGAGGAGAGAATCGCCAAGCTTGAAGAGCAGCTCACATGTACTGAGGTTGTAGCTCCCTGCTCCGGCATGGTATTCGGACTTCTTGCTTCCGACGGTACGGTTATGCTCGACAATCAGGTCATGCTCACTATTGTTCCCGATAATGCCACATACTCCGTAAAGTTCACATTCAAGACTTCTGTAGCACAGAACCTTCGTGAAGGTAATGAGCTTACAGTAAATGAATCAGACATCGAGTCATGCCGAATCTCAAACATCTATCCCGATGAGAATGATCCCCGTGAGAAGAGAGTTGTAAAGTGTTCATTGTCTTCTTATGGCAATATCTATCCCGGTGTACAGATTACTGCTACTGCCGACAGATCCAATGCGAACTATGACCATGTAATTCCTTCAAGTGCAGTTATTACAGATAACTCAGGAAGCTATGTATATGTAGTAGTAGAATCCAGCACACCTTTGGGTGACAAGAATACTGTAAGACGCGTAAATGTAACTGTCGAAGAGACTGACGGAGCATTATCTGCAATCTCAGCAAGCTCCGAGAGCGACAAAAAACTGATTGAGCAGTACAGCATTGTAACAAGAAGTGAAGAGCCTCTCCACAATGGTGACCGAGTAAGACTTGAGGATTACAGCAATCCCGGAAGTAACAGCTGACGGTTAGAGAGGATATAACTAATGGGATTTTTTGACGCATTTAAAAATTACTGGAAAGAGACGGGCAATATCTACGCCAAGAACTTCAAACGCATAGTATTGACCGCTCCTTTCTGGATACTGGCAGCAGCACTGGCCTTGTCTTCAACGGGTGTTATCAGATACTTTATTCTTACCGATGTCCGTAACGATCAGTACATGGCTGAGTACTGGGGAGAGGGAAGCGAGGTTCCTTTCCGTCAGCTGTCGGTATTTGCAAGAAGCATAGAGAGTACGGGTGAATATAACATCCCCCTCTATTTGGATAACGGTACTTCAATTAAGAAGGCTGATATCGGAACCATAAGGACCAGTCTTCAGGCAATCGTAGATTCGGCCAAGGGCAGGTCCAAGGATAACGGCCTCGCCGATGACGGTTCACCCAGAGGATGGACGGATTGTTATTCTTCGTTCTTCAATGCAAGGATATACGATGCCGCTTTGAACCACTCCAGCAGAGACATCGTTGAATCCGACTGGAAAGATGTTGAGATTGTTGCCGTCGGCGGAGACTACAGATCTTTTCACCCCTTTATATATATGTCGGGCGGATTCCTTCCGGTTGAGTGTATCGATATGGATCAGATAGTACTTAACGACTCTATTGCCTGGACTATCTTCGGTTCTTACGATGTAGTGGGAGAAAGAGTTCAGCTCGGAGGACGCGAGTTCATAGTAACCGGTGTTGTAAGAGAGAGGGACAGCAGCATAGACAGAGAAGTCGGTACCAATTCTCCCAGAGCATATATTTACTATAATGCCATGGAAGATATTGCAAGAAACTATAACACTGACAGCTCGGATTCTGAGGATGGTTTATCCTCCGCTACTCACGAATGTGCAGTCCTCTGCTACGAAGCAATGCTCCCCGAACTTGTAAAGGGTGTTGCAAACAGCGACATTAAGTCTGCTGTAGGTTATACGGAAAACGATCCCAAGTACTTCGTCGTAAGTAATACGGGAAGATTCAACGTATTGAAAGTATGGGACTTCAACATGCCTTTGGGTGAGAATTCCGAGAAGCTTCGTGAATACAGATTCCCTTACTGGGAGAGAGCATCACAAACTACCATGACACATCTTTTTGTCGACATTATATTCGTACTTGCAGGTGCACTTCTTCTGATAATAGGTATCGTTACTTCAGTCCTTCGCTGGCACAAGAAACCTCTTGTCATCGAAGATGATTCTGAAGAAGGGGAAGATGACGGCAAGCTGCTTTTGGAAGCTTCTTCAAAATGACTTATATTTGAAACATAAAATATTAAGACCGGAACGTATAATTAAGTTGTAAGTTCCGGTCTTTTATTATTGCCTGAAGAGAGGGAAAAGGATATGAAGAGAATGAGCGAAAGGACTATGACTGCAATTGCGGTTTTACTTATGGCTTCCGTTATGGTTGCTTCCTGCAACATAAATCCGGATAAGGCAGGGGATGCCTTCAGACACCTTGGAGAGAATCTGGATAATGCTGTTAACGGCACAGAAGAGACTATTCAGGAGACTGTGGCTGAGACAGAGCCTACTGTATCCGAAGAGACTGAAGAAACAGAAGAGACAGTAGAGACAGTAGAGACAGAAGCAAGCGAGACAACTGAACAGAGCAGTTCCGCATCAGGCTCAACTCTTACTCTTGTTCCTACGCCGACTCCTACTCCCGAACCTACACCCACACCTGCACCCGAGCCCGCTTCCGAGAGAGTTGACTTCTCCGAGCTTACGGAAGATGAACTTCGCGACGGTACTGTGGTAGAGATTGAAGACTTTGAAGAAAGTTTTGTAAATGAAGACGAGGTAACACTTGTCAGTTTCACAGGCAACAGAATCCTTATCAGCCAGGAGGATTCTCCCTATATTCAGACTTCCGTAAACCTTATACTTGACGGCTTCTATCTTGAGGCCGAAGGAGTATACAACAGATATACTGCCGAAGCACAGGCTGAGTATGCTCTTCCTGTTGAAGAAGAGGCAGAAGCTGTTTATTCTCCCTATGCTGTCAGCTGCAATTACGATTACGGTTATAACGGCAGAGTATTAAGCGTAATAATGACATATGGTGTTACTAGAGGCGACGAGACAGTAGCAGAACATCGCGAGTACGTTTCCTTTGATATGTATACAGGTCAGTATATAACTACAGCAGCGGTTGTTGAGGACTATGAACTCTTCAGAACAACTTGCGGCAACACACTTGCTTTCGCTACAGAGAATGAAGAGGATAATGCCGACAGCTTTACTGATATCTTTATCTTTGTAGAAGGATCAGGCAATGGAGTTTATGTCTACGGAACAGCTGCTGACGGTACTGTAGTACGTGCTTTGGCAGATATCGAGAATATCGCTCCTGCCCTTAACAGATACGGAAATATTCTTTACACCAATCGTTAAAAAGTTGCAAAAAATTGAGAAATGTTGCAAACTTACCTAAAACTGTCTCAAATGACGTTTATGGGGGAAGTGACATTTGAAGTTTGTTAAAGTTAATGCATTATTGCTGATGCTGGCCGTAACGGCTACATCTACTTTTGCCTGTAATAGTGAACCGGAGCCGTCCGCGACATCTTCGTCTGCGACAACTTCTGCGACGACAACTTCTGCTACTACCGAAGAGGAGACTACCACGACAGATCCGTCCGAACTTAACGAGATTGATCTGGTTGAGGTATCCGATAACGAAGAAGATAAGATTCTTATCTACGCTCCCATGAATTCGTTCAAATCATTGCTCAACACATATTCTGATGTTGAATACTCCATCGTAACGGTGGATGCCAATACCTATCAGACAAGACTTGACCGAGTTCTTGCATCAGGTGAAGAAGCCCCCGATCTTTTTGTCTGCGAATATGACTATGCGGCCAGATACATGTATTCGGATTACACGATTTCCATTAACGAACTCGGTATATCTTACGATGAGCTTGATGACATGTACGACTATACGGTCTATGCCGCCTGTGATTCAGAGAATATCGTTAAGGGACTTACATGGGAGTCTTACCCGTCGGCCATTATCTACAATAGAGATGTGGCTGAGACATATCTTGGTGTGACCGAGCCCGAAGACGTGGCACCTTTCTTTGCCGACTGGACTTCATTTGAGACTACTGCCTATAGCCTTTCCGAAGCTTCCGAGGGAAGTGTTGCAGCAGTATCAGGTCTTGACGATATCTGGCGTTCCTATACTTTTACGAGAACCGATCCCTGGCTTGTCGGCGATGAGCTGACGATTGATGCTTCGGCATTTGATTTCCTTAATCTGGCTACAGCTTTCTTTGACGGCAACTGTACACATATGACATCTCAGTTCAGTGTTGAATGGTTCGATAATATGTCTAACGATTCCGTATTGTCCTACTGGGGTCCTTCTTGGCTAATCGATATGCTTAAGGCAGAGTCACCTTACGACAAATTCGGCGTAGTAAGA
The DNA here is from genome assembly GCA_024403655.1 of Saccharofermentans sp. Lineage (GTDB taxonomy): Bacteria > Bacillota > Clostridia > Saccharofermentanales > Saccharofermentanaceae > Saccharofermentans. Next base: position 9,689 of record JAKSRK010000023.1, read on the forward strand.
GCTCCTGTGGATTTCTCCTGGGGTGAGCACTATATGATGGTATCCTGCCACTGCGATATGAGCGCATCCGCTGCTCAGATAATGAGAGATCTTGCACTTAACGAAGAGAATCTTCAGGATATGGCAGACCGCGGAATGTCCGTTAACAGCGAGTCGATAATGGCGCAGGTGGCACAGGATGAATCCGTGTCATTAACCTGTCTGAACGGTCAGAATCCTTACAGCGTATTTAATGACGCCGCACTTAATATCGAGTCTACTCACTTAGTCTGCAATGAGCAGATGTATAACGACGCATTCATCGATGTAACATACGAATATGTTCAGGGGGAGCGTGAGGGCGAAGACGCATTTACGTCAGCTTTTGAAGAGGAACTTGAATTAAGGGGCATTATCTGACCTTAAATCCGTCAAAAACAAGACATCTGATAAACATGCCATGAATATCAGATTTATATTTAACTTTCGATAGTGTAGAATAAAAATGCTGTTAAAAATTACATCATCGGAGGCTTTCAATATGAAATTCGGACATTTTGATGACGAGAGAAAGGAATACGTAATTTCTTCTCCCAGAACGCCCTACCCGTGGATTAACTATCTCGGCAATCAGGGATTCTTCTCTCTTATTTCCAACACTGCAGGCGGATATTCTTTCTACATGGATGCAAGACTTCGCCGAATCACAAGATATCGCTATAACAACGTTCCCCTCGATATGGGCGGAAGATATTTCTATATTAACGACAACGGTACTGTCTGGAATCCCGGATGGTCACCCGTAAAGACGGAGCTTGATTCATACGAGTGCCGTCACGGTATGGGTTATACAATCATCGAAGGTAAGAAGAACGGCCTTAAGGCTGAGGTTACTTTCTTCGTTCCCCAGGATTATAACGGTGAGGTTCAGCAGCTTGTTCTCACAAACGAGAGCTCTGAGGCTAAGGAATTCTCCGTATTCTCACTCGCTGAGTGGTGTCTTTGGGATGCTCAGGATGACTGCACAAACTTCCAGAGAAATTTCTCAACAGGTAGAGTAGAGATTGAAGGTTCTACAATCTATCACGTTACAGAGTACAGAGACAGACGTAATCACTACGCTTTCTATACAGTAAATGACGAGATCGACGGTTACGATACAGACCGTGATGCATTCCTCGGAAGCATCTATAACGGCTGGGATAACCCCGAGACTGTTAAGGCAGGCAAGCCCTCCAACTCTTTTGCTGACGGCTGGTCTCCCATCGCTTCTCACTACAAGAAGGTAACTCTTGCTCCCGGAGAGTCCAAGACTCTTATCTACATCCTCGGTTATGCTGAGAATCCTCAGGACAAGAAGTTCGCTTCGCAGAAGCCTGCTAACCTCCTTACAAGAGAGGCTTGGGTCCTCAATAAGGAGAAGGCTTATGCCATGATCGACAAGTACAATACACCTGAGAAGGTTAAGGCAGGTCTTGATGAGCTTCGTGCTACATGGGACAAGCTCCTTTCCATCTTCAAGGTTGCTACTCCCGACGATAAGGTTAACCGTATGGTTAATATCTGGAACCAGTATCAGTGCATGGTTACATTCAACCTTTCCAGATCTGCTTCCTACTTCGAGTCAGGTATCGGAAGAGGTATGGGATTCAGAGATTCCAACCAGGATATCCTCGGCTTCGTACATCAGATCCCTGAGAGAGCAAGAGAGAGACTTATCGATATCGCTTCCACTCAGCTTAAGGATGGCGGATGCTATCACCAGTATCAGCCCCTTACAAAGAAGGGTAACGCAGATATCGGCGGTGACTTCTCCGATGATCCTTTGTGGATGATTCTTTCCGTTGCTTCTTACATCAAGGAGACAGGTGACTGGGGCATCCTCGATGCAGATGTACCTTTCGATGACGATCCCGAAGGCAAGCACACAATGCTTGAGCACCTCGATGTATCCTTCTACCATATCGTAGATAACCTCGGACCTCACGGACTTCCTCTTGCAATGAGAGCTGACTGGAACGACTGTATCAACCTTTCATGCTTCTCAGACACACCCGGTGAGTCCTTCCAGACATACACCAACCCCAAGTTCAAGGCTGAGGGCGGTTACTCCAAGGTTGCTGAGTCTGTATTCGTAGCTGCTTTGTTCACATATACAGGACCTGCTTATGTAGGTATCCTCGAGCACTTAGGCAAGGCTGATGAGGCTGCCAAGGCTCAGGAGCAGATCGATAAGATGAAGAAGAGCACAATGGAGTCTGCTTTCGACGGCGAGTGGTTCCTCAGAGCTTACGATGCTAACGGTGAGAAGATGGGTTCAAAGGAATGTGAAGAAGGTAAGATCTTCATCGAACCCCAGGGCTTCGCTGTTATGTCCGAGATCGGTAAGGAAGTCGGCGCTGACATCAAGACTCTTGATTCAATCGATAAGTACCTTAACTGCGAGTATGGTCTCGTTCTTAATAATCCCGCATTCACTAAGTACTATGTACAGTACGGTGAGATCTCCACATATCCTGCAGGATACAAGGAGAACGCAGGTATCTTCACACATAACAATGCATGGATTATCTGTGCTGAGGCTTATGCAGGAAGAGGAGAGAAGGCTTTCGAGTACTATTCAAAGATTGCTCCTGCTTTCACAGAGGAGACTTCAGATATCCACAAGACAGAGCCTTACGTATACGGTCAGATGATCGGTGGTAAGGATGCTCAGAACTTCGGTCAGGGCAAGAACTCATGGCTTACAGGTACTGCAGCATGGAACATGGTTGCTATCTCTCAGTACATCCTCGGTGTTAAGCCTGAATTCGACGGTCTCAGAGTAGATCCTTCTATCCCTGCTAAGTGGGACGGATTCACTGCTACACGTCAGTTCAGAGGTGATACATATGAGATCACAATCAAGAACCCCGATCACGTTAACAAGGGTGTTAAGAGCCTTACTGTTGACGGCCAGGCTGTAGAAGGCTGCATCGTTCCTGTTGTAGGCGACGGCAAGACACATCAGGTTGAGGTTGTTCTTGGCTGATATTTGAACAGATATCTGTAATAAATACCACGAATGAAACAGGCGGTCGTCTTAACAGGGCGACCGCTTACTTGTTATAATTGATTGTAATATGCTTTTGGAGGTATCTCGTATGGTACTTAGAGGAGAGAAGGCCAGAGAGCAGGTTCGTTCTGCAGCTTCTGCCCTGAAGGAATTATTCACGGATAAGGTAAAGGGAGAAGTCAGCGCACAGTACATTACTCTGACAGGTAAGGCAACTGTTGCCGGTGTCTGCGGTCTTGATTTTGAATCCCCTTTTATATCGGTTTTGCTTCAAATGCCATGCCTCTATCCGGTGCTCGCTAAATGCTTTGAAGAAGGCAGAAGCGTTTTATTCGTATACGGAAATGACATTGAAGTTTATTCGGAGAAGGATGGCAACATTGAGGCTGTAGATCTTGCTTCAGATATTAAAGCTGCAGTTAAGGAAGAGATTGAAGCTTCTTTAAAGTGGGGCGGTGAGTTAAACAGTGCAGGAGAGCTTATTGCAGATCCTTCCACACCCGCACCAGGACCTCATTACTACACTAATATGCTTATCGGTAACAGAATCGGATTTGACCGTCCCTTACAAAGTACCCCCAAGAGTGCAGTAGATGCATTGGGCGGCGGATGTTTCAGAGCTCATGCCGATACTCAGGTGCTCGCTACAAAGTGGGATTACCTTCCTGAAGAAAACGGATTCCCCGCTAACCGTCAGTTCTATATTACAGAGGGCGGAAGACAGATTTTCTGGTCCGGAACGGCAAGTGACGAGAACCTCAAGAAGGTTACTACAAAGCATTCACAGAACAGAACAACAATCTCATATGAGCTTAAGGATGGTCTTAAGATAAGAAGAACTATCTTTATCCTTCCTCAGAGCGACAAGATGCCTCTTGCCTGCGAAGCTCAGATGATTGATATAGAGAACACATCTTCTGCTGACAGAGATCTTCGTATCGTTTATACAGGCATGTTCGGAACGAGCGAAGTACATGCTCTTCGTGAGGATGTAATCTTCTCAACGGTAGTAGCTCAGTCCGAAGTATTCTTCGATGAAGCTAATGAGATAAAGGCTATAAGCTTTAACCCCAATCCCAAGTGGACCAAGGGCAACATCAGATATAATGCACTTCTTGTACATACAGATGACGGACTTAAGTTCCCTACAGAGTACTGTGCAAGATATGCTGACCTTATAGGAAGCGGCACAATTGCCAAGCCCCAGTTCATTTCTCATCTTATGGACAGACCTTCAAGAAAGGGCCCCGGCTTCTTCGCACTTGCTACTCCTTTTACGGTAAAGGCCGGCTGCAGCGTAAGAGCAGATAACTTTACCTGCCTGTCATCCGATGCAGTTAATGACAAGTTCGAAGATGAAGTTACAATGAAGGAAGAGCTTGCAGCTCTTATCGAGAAGTTCAGCGACGAGAAGGCACTTCCCGCAGAACTTAACAGGGTAACTGATTTTGCCGAGAACTACGCAAAGTACCTGAAGATTGAGCACGACGACAAGAACTTCGAATCTTACGTTAACAACAATCTTCCTTTCCAGGTTTTCTACCAGACATTCGTATCAAGATCTCTGGACTGGACTCAGAAGGGTTACAGAGAGATTGGCTTCAGAGAGATTCAGGATATCTTCGCATCCATGTACTACTTCAGAGGAATGGGTCAGACTGAGTTCATCAAGAAGCTTCTTCGTGAGTGGGCAGGTAATGTCTTTGAGGACGGTTATGCAAACCACAATTTCTACTGGACAGGTAAGGAGCCCGGCTGGTGGTCAGACGATGCTCTCTGGCTTCTTCAGGCTCTCGACAGATACGTTAAGCTTACAGGTGACTACGATTTCCTCAAGGAGCAGATCAGTGTAGCTGTTGCTGATGGCGAAGAGAAGAAGACAAGAACTCTTCTTGAGACTATCAAGGCAATCATCACATACAGTGCCAAGATCTCAGTAGGCAAGCACAACATTCCTCTTATCGACAGAGCTGACTGGAATGACTGCCTCAGAGTAGATCCCGACTGTATCGGCGGTGCTGTTAAGATTACTAAGTATAAGGAACAGCTTAAGGCTGCAGGCAAAGAGTTCGGCGAGGTTCCTTTCGAGTCTGAGTATTCCGAGTCCGTAATGAACGGCTTCCTTTTGAAGGTTGCAATCGATGCTGCAAAGGGTATGTTTGAGACTGTCGGTGATAACGACTATGCCGGTGAACTTGCTGCTCTTTCTTCCAAGGTAAAGGAAGACTTAAGAGCTTCCGCATGGAAGAATGACTTCTTCGCAAGAGTTCTTTTCAACAGATCCGATAAGCCCGAGCTTAAGTATTTGGGTGCCGCAGGTGATAATCTTCAGGTTGAAGATGCACCCGGATCTTATTTCCTCAATGCATTCTCATGGTCTGTACTGTCAGGATGCGCTGATGAGAAGCAGATAAGCACCATGCTTGATTCACTCGACAGCTACCTTAAGTCTCCTTACGGATTCAGACTTTGCTCTACTGTCGACTACTCCAAGATTGCACCTAAGATTGACGTTGCTCTTTACTATCCCGGTGACAGAGAGAACGGAGGCGTATTCAAGCACGCCAACATGATGGCTGCAGCTGCAATGCTTAAGGCTTCCAAGGAAGTTGAAGATTCTGCTCTTGCAGAGCGTCTTGCCGATACCGCTTACTGGGTTATCGACTGTATCCTTCCTTACAGAACCCTGAAGTCTCCCTTCACGGTTTGCGGTAATCCCAGATGGTGTACGCAGTATAACAACAGTGATTCGGGTGAGAATATCGGACCTACGCTCTCCGGTACATCAACATGGCTTCTTCTTTGCCTCTTCTCCTGCTTCGGTGTGGAGTTCACGGCTGATAATCTTATCGTAGAACCTCTTATGAGAAAGAACGATACTTCACTTAAGGTAAAGGTTAACAGCGGTGTAGCAGAGTACGAGATCAGTATCAGCAAGCCTGAAGGCTTCTTCCGTTCCAAGGACGGAGTGAAGGTCAGCTGTGACGGACAAGCAATTGAAGGAACTGCAGTTCCCGTCTTCTCTGACGGCAAGCTTCACAAGGTTGAAGTAAAGTTCTGATAAGAATAAAAAAGAAAATACCAGGAAGGCCGTGACTTTTGTTCACGGCCTTTTTGCGTGTTTATAAAAAATCACAAAAAACTTTTGCAACCTTTTTAAACCGGCTGCGTCTTTATAGATGTTAGAAGAAATGCTCTTAACATGGAAGATGGATAAATACTGGTTACTGTTTTATAACGGTAACCTTTATTTTATTGGGCTGTGATACAATGGATACGTTAAGGAGGACGTATCAGATGCCGTATTCCAGCGTATTTCTGTCAGATATAGTAAAAGCTTTTGATCTTGAGGTCGTTTATGACACAGGAGATATAGAACAAAGAAGAATCAGCGTAGCGGACGTTACGCGTCCCGGACTTCAGCTGGCAGGTTATTATGACCACTTCGGTCCCGACAGAATACAGATTGTGGGTAACATGGAGCATGCTTACCTTGAGCATCTGACCGCTGATGACCGTAAGACATCTCTTCTTAACCTCTTCGGTAAAGAGATTCCCGCACTTATAATCACACGTAACCACGAAGCTCCCAAGGAGATGATCGCGGCTGCGGCTGAGAAGAATACTCCTATCTTCAGAACGGGTGAAGCTACGGCTAACTTTGCTGACTCGCTGGTAGATTACCTTAAGAGCGAGCTTGCTCCCAGAGTAAGCATGCACGGCGTTCTTGTCGAAGTTAACGGTGAAGGTATTCTTATCCTCGGTGAGAGCGGCGTAGGTAAGTCAGAGACTGCTCTCGAGATAGTAAAGAGAGGTCACAGACTTATTGCAGATGACCAGGTAGAGATAAGAAAAGTATCTGACCAGAGACTCGTAGGAAGAGCTCCCGAAGTAATCAGACACTTAATCGAGATCAGAGGTATCGGTATCCTTGATGTTAAGGAACTTTACGGTGTATCTTCCGTTAAGTCTTCCGAAGGTATCGACTTCGTAATTAACCTTGAGCTTTGGGACGAGAAGAAGACTTACGACAGATTAGGTCTTAACGAAGAGACAACTGAGATTCTGGGATTAAAGATTCCTTCCATAACAATTCCGGTAGGTCCCGGACGTAACCTTGCGGTTATCGTAGAAGCAGCTGCAATCAACTTCCGTGTTAAGAAGATGGGTTACAATGCTGCGGCTGACCTTGTATCAAGAGTATTCCCCGGAGGTAATATTCAGGCATGATTTCCGAGGGTGTGCTGCTTAAGCCTTACACAACATTTAAGTGCGGCGGTCCCGCGAAGTATTTTGCCGAGCCGTCGTCAGTAGAAGATATCAAAGAGCTCATGACTTTCGCGAAGGAAAAGAATCTTCCTGTTTTGGTCATGGGTCTTGGCTCCAATATGCTCGTCTGCGATGAAGGTTTTGATGGCCTTGTTATTAGAATAGGCAAGAATATGGGGCAGATAGAGCTGGAAGAAGAAGGTGAAGATTACTGCGTCATAAGCGCACAGGCAGGAGCTTCTCTTGCTGCTTTCGGTGCGAAATGCAGTTCTTTGGCACTTGAGGGAGCGGAGTTCTGTTGCGGTATTCCGGGCAGTGTCGGAGGAGCCGTCTTCATGAATGCCGGTGCATACGGCAGAGAGATAAAGGATATCGCCGTAAGTGTCAGCTACCTTCTTGACGGAGAGGTAAAGACGATAGAAGGCGATAAGTGTGAGTTTGGCTACAGACAGAGCATTTTTGAGAAGATGAATAAAGAAGGCAGGGAACCTGTAGTACTTGCTTTCAAAGCCCGCCTTAAGAAGGGTGACGAAGAGAAGATAAAATCTTACGTTGCAGAGCTTAAGGCAAAAAGATGTGCATCACAGCCTGTAGATGTTCCCAGCGCCGGTTCTACTTTCAAGCGCCCCGAGGGACACTATGCAGGTGCCTTGATAGAAGCAAGCGGACTTAAGGGTTTTGCCCTTGATGATTCCGGCGCACAGGTATCGCCCAAGCATGCGGGATTCGTCGTAAATAACGGCGGTAAGGCATCTGCCGGAGATGTAATGAGACTTATTAGACATATACAGGATAAGGTTTACGAGGATTCGGGCGTAAGGCTCGAGACAGAAGTTCGCCTTATCGGAGGGAGCTGAATAAATGGACGTAGTTATCCTTACGGGAATAAGCGGAGCGGGCAAGAGCCAGGCGGCGGCCTTCTTTGAAGATCAGGGCTATTTTTGCATAGATAATGTTCCCCCTCAGTTCTTATCCGAACTTATAGAAGTATTTTTACGAGGCGACGAGTATGCGATGGAGATTAATAAGCTCTGCTTCGTAGTCGACGTCAGAAGCCGCGAAATGCTTGCAGGCTGGGGCGTAGCTATACAAAAGCTTGACGAGATTCCGGGAGTTACCTACAGAGTAGTATTCCTTGAAGCAAGTGACGATGTCCTTGTAAGCAGATACCGCCAGACAAGAAGAAAGCATCCCCTTATGGATGAAGTTCCTCTTACGGATGCCATCGCTTCGGAAAGAAAGATGCTTCGTAAAATCAGAGGAAAAGCATCCTGCATAATTGATACGACAATGCTTACAAACGCAGGCCTTAAGAGAGCCTTAAGAGATTTTCTCAAGGCTGAAGAGCATGCGGGATTTCCTATATTCGTGGAGTCTTTCGGCTTCATGTATTCGGTTCCTACTGACTGTGACCTCGTATTCGATATGAGATTTCTTCCCAATCCCTACTGGGTCGAAGAACTTCGTATGTTCAGCGGCAGGGATAAAGACATAGCCGACTATCTTAACGGCTTTGAGGAGACAGATACATTCCTTAAGAAGATAGAAGACCTTTTTGATTTCACTATTCCTTATTACATCAAGGAAGGCAAGAGCAGATTAAGTATCGGAATCGGCTGCACGGGCGGCAGACACAGATCTGTCTTTATTGCAGAGGAGATAGGCAAGCTTTTGCAGGCGAAAGGCTACAACACCGTTGTCCACCACAGAGATATAGACAGGGACTCCAGGTATATCAAGAAGGAATTACCTGATGCCTGAGAAAGAGCAAAGCTTCAGCCGCGAGATTAAGGCTGAGATCATGAAGCATACTCCCAAGAACAGCAGTTCCTGCCAGGCTGTAATCGACGGCATAGTAATGTCTGCGGGCCTTGAAAGGGAGCAGGACGACATGGTCGTCGACTATATCGAAAGGCTTCTTACAAAAGAAGACGTAACCCTTTATTCGGATGCGGCTCTTTACAGGGAAAAGGGGGTTAACCGCTATTTCCTCCGCGGAGTATATCTTGCCGGAGGCTACTGCTCCGACCCTTCTCTTGCGTACAGAATAGAGCTTCACATAAATGAATCCTGGGCAGCTCCTATCGTCGAGGATATGCTGTCAGATGCGCAGATTGCTTACCGAAGCGCCCAAAGAGGCGGGGTTCAGGTCATATATATAACCAGCGGAGATCATGTGTCAGACTTCCTCGGAATTATCGGAGCCGACCTTAAAAGACTTGAATTCGAGAATAAAAGAGCAGAGAGGGATATCATGGGAAATGTAACCAGAACCCTGAACTGCGACTCAGGCAATACGAAGCGTCAGGCAGAGGCGGGAGCCGTCCGTAATGAGCTGATATATAAGCTTATGGCATCGGAAGAAGCGGCATCTCTTCCCAAGGAACTTAAAGAGGCTGCAAGAGTTAATTTGGAAAACCCCGGAGCCTCTATCGCAGAGCTCGGAAAGCTTATGGACCCTCCCATAGGCAAGTCGGGAATGAACCACCGAATACAAAAGCTTTTGGAAATCGCAAAGTCTCTTGATTGAGAAGTTGTGCCTGTCTGTGATATTATGTAGTTTGCTTTTTTGTAAGCAACTATGGAGGGACAAACAATCGCAATGACTCGTAAGGATCAGTATATAGAGCCTGATAACTCATATTATGAGCCTTCTATGGATACGTCGCACGGAACGACGATGCTTATTGTCGTGCTTACTTTTGTATTCATTGTCCTGACGACTGTTCTCGCGATTGCAGTTCACGGCAAACGTACCGAAGAACAGGAAGTTAATTCTTCCGTACTTGTTAACTCGGATTCTTTTATTGCCGTTGCTACTCCTACTCCTACACCGGTACCGCCTATTCAGGGATTCCAGAATCCTCTTTTATATCCTGCAACCGCAATTATCAATACATCTACCGAGCAGGAGATTCCTTCAGAGAATATTCCTTCATCAAGAGGCCTTACGCAGAACGTTATTAACGGTGCCAATATCCTTACCGAATATCAAAGAGAAGATGAGATATTCATGGGAGATCCTCTGGAGTATTCAGCTGTAGCAGGTATTACTACTTACAGAGGCAACAACTTCAGAAATACAGCCGTATTCGGTTATCTCTATCCCAATGGTGAATCAATAGACAGCCTGACTCAGGTATGGGAATTCGGCAATACATATTCAAGACTTGCTTCTTCCCAGACATTTGAGTGGGAAGGCTTCCAGCTTACCGGTCAGCCCCTTGTAGTAAGATGGGATTCCGCAGTAAGAACATCCATGAATCTTTATGCCGAGAAGGCTTCCAAGGCGGATCTTACGGAAGTTATCTGTGCCTGCCTTGACGGTTATGTATATTTCCTTGATATCGACGACGGAAGCATGACAAGAGATCCCATCTATGTCGGAGCTTCCATTAAGGGTACTCCCGCAGTAGATCCCCGCGGCTATCCTCTTTTGTATGTAGGACAGGCCGACGATAACGGCGATGACGGATTCGGAATGTATATCTTCTCGCTTGTTGACGGAAGTCAGCTTTATTTCCGTGACGTTATGGATGATGGTGCTTACAGAATGAACTGGGGTGCCTTCGATTCATCCCCTCTTATTGACAGTGATTCAGATACACTTATCTGGCCCTGTGAGAACGGAATCATATACACTTTCTCTTTGGGTACACAGTATACTCCCGGTATTGCTGCCATATCCGTTAATCCCGTATGTATCGGATATAAGTATATCTTCAACGATACACAGGGAAGATATCTCGGCGTGGAGAGCTCCATTGGTGTCTATGGTAATCTCGGATACTTCATGGATAACAATTCCAACCTTATCTGCCTTGACCTTAATACTTTTGAGATGATCTGGGTATTCAGAACAAGTGATGACTCTGACATTTCTCCCGTAATATCCGAAGAGAACGGCATTCCCTATATTTATATCGCTACGGAAGTAGACTATCAGGGCGGTCAGGGTGCTTATTCAGGTGCTGCTTATACCTATAAGCTCAATGCACTGACCGGAGCTGAAGTTTGGCAGACATCTCAGCCCTGTTATACCTATAACGGCCAGACATCTGACACGGATCAGGTCGGCGGATGTGTCGGCAATCCCATTGTCGGAATGCAGAGCATATCCAATCTCGTTATTTTCTCTTACAGTTGTACCAACGACCTTGTAAGCGGAAACAGACTCGTTGCATATAATCGTGATACCGGAAATGAAGTATGGCATTACGACATGAATATCTATACATACAGCTCACCTGTAGCCTGTTACGATCAGGAAGGCAACGCTTATATCCTTATAGGCGACAGCCTTGGCCAGATACACCTTGTAGACGGCCAGACCGGTGAGAGAATCACTTATATTCAGACTTCCGTGCACCTCGGGACTGACAGCGAGACCTCAAACGGAGTAGAGTTCCAGGCTTCTCCTGTTGTTTTCAACAACATGATGATCATCTCGACGACATCCGGATCCGTCTTCGGTATAAGGATTGATTGATAGGAGTCGCAAAGAGATGGAGATTGCTAAGGAAATGTACGACGATATCACGTTGTTGGAAGTGGAGATCAGTTCATTCGCCGGAGGCGGATACAAGGTCAAGTACGACTTCGAACGTAATCTTATTTCTTGGAATGACGGATATATGTGGAATAACAATTTCATGAAATCCATGACGGGAGCAAAGCTCAGTACAATAAGAGAGAGGCTTCCCGGCACTCACATGATTGAGTGGATGCACGGATATAACGCAGGCAATCTCGAGAAGTACGGCAGAGCTACAGCCAACCCTTCTTCCTGGAAGATTTATGTCAGATTCAAGGATTCTTCATCCATAGTCAGCAGTCACGCGAAGAACTTCCCCAAGGACTGGAGCAAACTCAAGTCCATCATCGAAGATACGACCGAGTGCTGCTTCAGACTGCATTAAAAGACTATTTGTGATAGAATAACTGAAGGTAAATATTAGGAGGATAACAGTGGATTATTTGGAGGGGCTTTTCCTGGGGAAACTCTGGAGCGATACCGACTTTGAGAACAGGCGCCATCTGGGCCTTTTTACTCTCTACGGTTTTTTGGTCGCACTCATTTTCTCATACAGATATTTAACGGGAACTCCCCTGATATTTCTCGGCTCGTTCAATACGCTGCAGCTGGTGCTCCTTATTATCCTTTTCCTCGCATGTCCCTTTATCTGTTTCAGATACTATCGAATGCCCTTTTGGGGCAAGATTCTTGTAATACTAGAGAAGGTGGTCAAGGCAGTCCTTGTCATAGACCTTACCGTACAGCTTGCTATTCCGCGTGTGAAAGTACAGGTAGGAGGTCTTCAGGATTATCTGGTCAACTATCTCAATTCAACACTTGAGAAGTATACGGAGAAGTTCGCTTCCGAAGCCGGTTCCTTTGCTACGGTAATGGGCGTACTGATGGGCGGTGTCCACACAGTCCTGATGTTTGTTCTGATAATTGCACTGGCAATCATTGTTCCGGGACTCTTCTTCCTTTTGGTACGAGCAGTTCAGTTCGGATACGACTGGATAATAGACAAACTGATACTTAAGAAATATTTCAGATTCAGACGATGAATCTTCATTCGTATGGAGGGTAATAATGGCTGAGCTTAGAGACAAGACAGATATCACGGTTGAAGAACTTGAGGAGAGCTTAGGCGCCAAGAAGCTTCCCGAATTTATCAGAAAGTGTGAGCAGGCATTTCTCGACAGAATAGACAGAATCGTTGAAGAGATTTGTTCTGATACGAACAAGAAGGCCATATTCGTATCAGGTCCCACTTCTTCAGGCAAGACCACATTCACAATGCGTCTTTCCGCAGGTCTTACTGCTCACGGCAGACAGGCTAACTTCCTGTCCCTTGATGATTACTACAATACAAATGAGCTTAAGTTCGATAAGGACGGAAGACCCGACTTCGAGACAATCGATGCTCTCGACATTGACCTTGCTGCACAGCATATCAGGGATATTATCGGCGGCAAGCGTGTTGTTCCCCCTTACTTTAACTTCATGACAAGGAAGAGGGAGGAAAGAGATCCTTCCGAGGCTATAGAACTTCCCGATAATGGAGTTTTGGTAGTTGAAGGTCTTCACGGCCTTTCAGAGAAGACGGCGGGAGCTGTTGATGCATCTTTGTGCACCAAGGTCTTCATAATGCCTTACGGCAACGTATTCTGCGATACAAAGCTTATGGACAGCAACGAACTTCGAATGCTTAGAAGAATCGTAAGAGATTACCGCCACAGAGGAGCTCATGCTCTTGCTACCGTAGACTACTGGCCCATGATAGCCAAGTCTGAGGAAGCATATTATACGGATTATCTTACGAGAGCGGATGTACACGTTAATTCATTCCTTCCCTATGAGAGCCTGATAATAGCTCCGCTTGCTTTACATGATATAAAGGAAGCTTTAAGTCAGGTGGAAAACGGCACAATCGAACCGAGTGTCTTCATGGAAAGGTCTAATCTGGATAAGGATTTTGCGGATTTCTCCGGGTCACTAGCAAAGTGCAGCAAGCTTGTTAAGCATCTGGAGAAGATTCCGGTAGTTAATCCCGAACATGTTCCGGAACAATCTATATTAAACGAATTCATTTCAAAATAAGGAGGCAATTAAATGCCTATCAGAATAGCCAATAATCTTCCTGCAAGAGCAGTCCTCGAGAAGGAGAGAGTGTTCGTTATGGAAGAGACAAGGGCATTAAGTCAGGAGATACGTCCGATAAGGATTGCTATTTTGAATCTGATGCCTAATAAATCTGTTACGGAGACGCAGCTTCTGCGTGCTCTTTCGAATACTCCTCTTCAGGTGGATATCGATCTTATGAGAGTGGCTTCTCATGTTTCCACACATACAAGCGAAGAGCATCTTATCAAGTACTACGAGACTTTCGATGAGATGAAGGAGAGGTATTACGACGGACTTATAATCACGGGTGCTCCCGTAGAACAGATTCCTTTCGAAGAAGTAGATTACTGGGATGAACTTACAAGAATAATGGAGTGGAGCAAGACTCACGTCTATTCCACAATGCATATCTGCTGGGGTGCAATGGCTGGTCTTTACTACCATTACGGCGTGCCTAAGTACGACCTGCCCGAGAAGGCTTTCGGTATCTTTGAGCACAGCATGACTTATAGTAAGCCCGTTAAGCTCTTCAGAGGTTTTGACGATGTTTTCTATGTGCCTCATTCAAGACACACCGAGATACATAAGGCTGATGTGGAGAAATGTCCTCAGCTTCGAATTCTGTCCGAATCCGATGAGTGCGGTCTTTATGCCGTAGCTGACAGACACGGAAGGCAGTTCTTTATTACAGGTCACTCGGAATACGATGTAAATACTCTTGATGAAGAGTACAAAAGAGATCTGGCCAAGGGGCTTCCCATCAAGATTCCGATTAACTACTACAGGGATGATGATCCCAATAAGGAACCTGTATTAAGGTGGAGATCTTCCGGAAGTCTGCTTTTTAATAACTGGCTTAATTTCTACGTATATCAGAAGACTCCCTTCGACCTTAGTCTTCTTGAGCCTATCGATCACAGTAAGAGCGACGCCCTTGATAAGGAGATGAACAATGGCTGATATTAGCCTTGTTGATACGGATCTTGTCAGGTCTTTATGCCCGCAGCGTGACGACAGGGGACATAAGGGGACATTCGGTACGCTGCTGATATGTGCCGGCTCCGAGTTCATGACAGGGGCCCAGACTCTGGCAACGGAGAGCGCATTAAGAAGCGGTGTGGGTATGGTACGTGTATTTGCTCCCGAGAAGTCCATGATCGGGACCAGGATCAACTGCCCCTGTGCGATGTTCGCTCCTTTTGAAGATACTCCCGAGAATACCGTAAGAAGCGCAAAGGAACTTATGAAGAAGACTTCGTGCGTTCTTATAGGCCCGGGGCTTGACGAGAAGGATGCAAGAGTACTGCATCTCCTTCGCTTTTTTATAGAGAATTCGGAACATCTCGTAATAGATGCAGGTGCGCTTAATATATTGTCACGGAACAAAGCTGTTCTTTTTCCGAAGATAAGAAAAAGACTGGAGAAGAATCTTGCTCCGGTAGTGCTTACTCCGCATATAGGAGAGTTCAGAAGACTTACCGGGCAGACCGATAAAGACAGCTGCTCTTCTTTTTGCAAAGACAACAATCTTATAACAGTCCTCAAAAATGCCGAGACTTACATAAATATATCCGGAAAAGAGGAATATACTGTTTGTAACCCCAACAGCGGCATGAGCAAGGGCGGCAGCGGAGATGTCCTGTCAGGACTTATGGCTGGGCTTATAGCTTCCGGTATGAGCGAAAGGGATGCGGCCTTAAGTGCCGTTTATATTCATTCGCTGGCAGGAAAGTTTGCCGCAGAAGATTTGGGAAAGAGAAGTATGCTCCCGTCGGATCTTCCGTCTTATTTTACGGAAGTCTTCGAAGAAATCGGATGGGAAGCAAAAGGAGATCAATATGATATTTGACAGATCCTGTGTAGAGATTGATGTTGCTGCACTTAGAAATAACATAAGCGAGATCAGAAGAGTCACTAACAGCAATGCCGACATTATGGCCGTTGTTAAGGCGGATGCCTACGGTCACGGTGCATACGAAGTTGCCAAGACTTTGCTCGATAACGGTGCTTCAGGTCTTTGCATAGCGACAATAGATGAGGCGATTCACTTAAGAATCAGCGGAATTACGGCCAGACTTCTTATTCTGGGCGGCACGGACAGTGCCAGATATGCTGATGCCATCAGATATAATGTCGATCTCGCGGTATACGATTACGAGTCTGCCAAGTCATTGTCTGATGAAGCTGTGAGACTCGGAGGCAAGTGCAATATACACGTTAAGCTCGATACCGGAATGGGAAGAATCGGATTCTTCGCAGACGGATCGTCCACAGAAGAAATCGTTCGTATATGTCAGCTCCCCGGACTTGTTCCTTATGGAATATTCTCACACTTTGCAGTAGCTGATACTGACGACGACGATTATACCCGCCTTCAGTTCGACCGCTTTATGAGCCAGATCGATGAACTTAAGAAGATGGGAATAACATTTGAGAAGAGACATATCTGCAACAGCGCGGGAATTATGAGATTCCCCGAAATGCACCTTGATATGGTAAGAGCGGGAATCATTCTTTACGGACTTACACCTCCCGGATGCCCTAAGCCTAAGTGCGATATTAATCTTGTTCCGGTTATGAGCTGGTATGCGAAGGTTATTCATGTTAAGACGATACCGGAAGGTACTTCCGTCAGCTACGGCAGGAACTTCGTTGCAAAAAGACCTACCAAGGTAATTACAGTGTCAGTAGGTTATGCTGATGGCCTGTCGAGAAGATTCAGTAACGGATTCGAACTTATCGTCCATGGCAAGCGACTTCCGATTATCGGCAACGTCTGCATGGATATGTGCATGCTTGATGCAAGCGATCTGGAAGAAGAAGTTAACAAGGGTGATATAGTAGAGATCTTCGGCAAGGCAAGATCAGCAGATGAACTTGCAGATTATCTGGGAACCATCAACTACGAGATTACCTGCGACGTAGGTAAGAGAGTTCAGAGGATTTTTGTTGACTGAGTAGATGTTGTTGTGTTCGTAAAGAATAGTTAATTGAAGTTTGACATAAATATTGTTTTTTAAGGATGTAGATAGAGACGGCTACTTAGAGGACGGTAACTGGGTAGTGTATAGATACACAGGAGTATAATTTGTGAAAAAGAATATTATTGTATATTTGTTATTATGTGCTTTTACAAGTG
>JAKSRK010000024.1 GCA_024403655.1 Saccharofermentans sp.
AAAAGTATGTTCCGTATTAGAAGTCTTAAGACTACCGTCTCTGTCCATATAGTAGTATGTGCTTCCGCTTCTAACATACACAGGTACTGTGTAGTCTTCAGGAAGAGTTGTAACTCCGAGCACACTCTTATCGATAGCAATAGAGCCTGTAGCCTCTACACTATTAAAGAAATTACCAAGGTCAAACTGAACACCCATCATGACTACGTCATGTTCCTGGCGAATAGGTGTTGTATCACCAGCATTCAGATAATAACAATACTCAACAGTATACTTATGTGCAGCTTCAGGAACCGATTCAACCTTAACATGAATCTTAATATAACCATCTGTATTAGATATGCCTTCGTGTACAGGAGTGGGGTTCTCAGTAACAATGTAGTAGTAATCTCCGGTATCGTTCAATTCTAATGACTGGAAGAAAACATTACCGGTTGCACTATTCTGTGCTGTAATCGAAGTTGCACCATTGATGCTTGACATGCTAATTGATGCAAAAACACCAGCTGCGTCATAATTCGCAACAGAAGTATCACTATCAAGGTGAGTAAGATTATCAAGCTTATAAAGATTAAATGTGTAATCGTTTGCAGCCATATAGACGGAGTTATCTACAGTAACTCCGTTATCGGAAGTAAATGCCTTGTGAAGAGCAAAGTGAATTTCCTGGTTACCTGAATTATTGAAAGCGTCCTGGCTGACACCCTTATAGATGTAGTGCCACTCACCGCCATCATTACGAAGCAAACCACCTGACACAACCCATCCTGTACTTGAACCTCTGACATTTGCAGCAGCAGAAGGATTAGGAATAAGAGTTGTACCTGCAATAGCATCAAGCTGAATATTCTGGGAATTAGATCTAACGTTAAAGATGATCTTCTGGTTAATCATTCTGTCAACGTCATCATTATTAAAATTAGCTGTATTCTCTGTACCAAGTCCGGAACTGTTGCTCTGGTATGAATTGTTATCTCCCTGGCTGGCTGTTACGGAACAGCAGAAATTTTTACCACCATCCTCTGATACACAAATTCTGTTAAGGATAAGAGCTTCATCCTGACCATTTGTTATACCGGGTTCAATATTAAAGCAAACAACTGTAGAAGGATCCTTAATTATGCAAAGACCTTCAGAGTTAGCCATAGCTCTTGCAAGGTTAGCATCAACATTAATATAGACAACTCTGTTAACGAACTCAGCTTTATCTATATCAATAAACATACGGTTAGCCTGGGTGATATTACCCGTATTCTGATCCATAGGATTATAAGGATCCTTGTTCATACTCTCCAATGTAAGATACTGAGTATAATCCAATGCATAATTAGGATCCTGAGCTCTCTGAGAGATATAGTCAGAACTTACTCTGGCACTTGTGATAACACTATCAATACTTGCGTTAATCTCAGCCTCATCTTTAATGATTGTATATACAGGGTGAGGATTCTCTCCTACCCATACATTTCTGGCTGGATCGAAGTAGAAATTACTTGTATTTACATCTGAATCATTGAAAATGTTACCATTAGCAAGATTATAGTTATAGTTAGCAAAAACATCATTCGTAGACTCAATCGTGTAATTGGCTGCTGTCTGGTTACCACCGAACTTAATCTTACCGGCACCGATTCTACCAACTATGAACTGAGCTGAATCAGTTATGAAGTCAACTTCGTTAACCTGACCACTTATGTTAGAGAATGTATTAACGGCAAAAGTAGTCTCCATGTGAGTAACCTGTTCAAAATTGTTAGCAACAATTCCGAAGTCGGTAGATCTTCCAAGGATGGTCGCATAGTTAATAGCACTAATTGCATCCATATACAGAGGGACTTCTTTTCCCTCTTCAACGGCACTAGCGAGTACCCTTGTATCTTTAGATAAATAGAACGCTATTCCTCCCGTTACAATTGCTGCGGCAGAAATCGCGCTGATAGCCTTTATAAGTTTTGAGTTTTTCCTTAAGACTTTATTCATACCAATCACCCTTTCTGTATAAATACATAGTCCTTGATAGTTTATTTTACCCGCGAATATGGCAACATTTCAAATAAACATGACACTTATTAACTGTTATTTAACAAATAGTTTTCACATTTCTGACATAATCGGATACGAATCGGGCAAACCACAATATTTGCTACTTTTCAGGCATATAAAAACGCACGGCCGTCATTGACAACCGTGCGTTATATTAATGCTTATTAACTTATACTTCGTTGAACTTTCTTCTAAGTACAAGTACTGCGCCACCGGCAGCGAGAAGTACTACGGCAACTACTGCAGTAGCGGATACTGCTGTCTCACCTGTACGTGCTGCACCGGAAGTACCGGGAGTTGTTTCAGCTGTAGTCTCAGCTGTTGTCTCTCTTGCTGCACCAAGAACGCTTGCTCCGTAAGAAGGATCTGCAAGATCCTGCATAACGATACGTTCAACCATCTCGTCCTCAGGAGTACCTGCTACCCAGATTGTTCCGTCACTTCTTACCTCGAAGTTAATGGACTCTGCAATAAGGTATCCTCTGGGAGCTATTGTCTCAGTAAGAACATAGTGTCCTACAGGAAGATTGTGGATAAGAGCTGAAGAAGAATATACAGTTGTGAACTGAAGGCTGTCAGCTGTTACCTCAAGACCTACAGCAGGCTGACCATCCTGTGTAGCAGTAACGCCTGCTGCAAGGAAGTCTGTTGTATTACCCTCTGCGTTAGTGATTGTAAGAACCGCACCGTCAATCTCAGCACCTGCGATATCCTGCTTGCTGATGTTGATATCCATGGAGCTTACAAGGCTCTCAGTTGTAGTAGTTGTTGCTTCTGTAGTTGTTGTAGTTGTTGTTGCAACTGTAGCAGCTGCTGTAGGAACAGTAGTTGCTTCTGTAACTGTTGTCTCTACAGGTTCTGTCTCAGTAGGAACTGTTTCTGTAGGCTCAGTCTCAACAGGCTCAGTTTCTGTAGGCTCTGTTTCTGTAGGTTCAGTCTCAACAACAATCTCAGTATAAGTATTAGTGATTGTTACTGTTGCAGAAGCTGTAAGAGGATCGCTACTGTTAAGTGTAACTGTACTTTCGCCGGATACAGCAAGCTCATAGCCGTCAACACTGATTCCGTCTCTTACCTCTGTTACCTGGTATGTACCGGAAGGAATATTGTTAAGAACAACTGCACTGCCGGGTACCACGCTGATAGCAATAGGTGCATCTGAAGTAATTACATTACCCTCAGCATCGAAGCCGTAGTAAACGCCTCCGTTATTTACATTGAATGTATAAGCGGAAGGAACAGCAGCGCCGTTATCCACAACAACCTTATTAAGTGTAAGGCTGCAGTTATCTTCAACAACCTGAGCATGGTCGATCATGACAACTACGGGAACGTCAACATCGTCAGTGATAACTCTTGCATCTGTGCTTGTTGTAGTAATCTCATCACCAGAGATTGTAAAGCTGATTGTTGTCTCAACATACTGTACGCCGTTAACAACAGGGGCAGTTGTCTCAACGAGAGTATACTCACCATTAGGAAGTCCGCTGATTGTTGTAGCCTCGTCACCACTGGTGAAAGTAATTGTATTCTCGCTGATAGTAACATCAGTAGCACCACCGGTTACTTCACAGTCCTCAAGACTTGAAGGACCTGTAAGTACAAGAACTGCACCGGGAAGCTCGTCACCCTCTACGTTCTGCTTGCTGATATCAACTGTTGTTGTATCAGGAACAACTACGGAAAGTGAATCCTCCATTGTTACTCTTGCATTTGCATCTGATGTAGCTGCTGTAATTGAAGTACCGGGCTGTACAACACCATCAACAAGAGTAAAGCTGATGTCTGTTGCAAGATCGTAAGTACGACCGTCGATAGTGGGAGCTGTTACTTCGTGAAGTGTGTATGTTCCATCAGGAAGACCGCTGATTGTAGCAGCATTTGCTGTGCTTGTGTAGTTAATCTCGGAAGCAGTAACTGATACATCTGCTGCTCCGCCGGATACTACTACATCGGAAAGATCAACTGTAGCATCAGTGCATGTAATCTGGAGAACTGCACCGGGAAGTTCCTCAAGAGAACTTGCATCTACCTTACTGATATCAACTGTTCCGGTAACAGTCTCGGGTTCAACATATACTGTATCTTCCATTGTTACCTTTGCGTTTGCAACATCTGTAGCGACTGTGATATTAGCACCGTCAAGTACAACACCGTTAGCAACTGTGAAGGTGATATCTGTAGTTACGTTATATCCTTCGGGAGCTGCAACCTCGTGGAGAGTATATACACCGTCAGGAAGTCCGCTGATAGTAGCTGAAGTTTCACCACTTACGAAGCTGATCTTGGAAGCTGTAACCTCTACATCTCCTGCACCGCCGGATACTACTACAGCTGAAAGATCTGTAGAAGAATCAGAAGCTGTAATCTCAAGAGAAGCTCCGGGAAGTTCATCGATACCGCCGGCAGCTACCTTGCTGATGTCAACTGTTGCACCGGGGATTTCTTCTACAACGATATCATCTTCCATTGTTACTCTTGCATTTGCATTAGCTGTTGCGGAAGTAATATTTGCACCTTCCTGAACAACACCGTTTGTGATTGTGAACTCTATATCTGTAGCAACTGCATACTGTACTCCGTCGATATTGGGAGCAGCTACTTCATGAAGTGTATATGTTCCGTCAGGAAGTGCAGTGATAGTAGCAGGAGCATTACCGCTTGTGAAGCTGATCTTGGAAGCTGTAACAGATACGTCTTCTGCACCACCGGTTACTCTTACACCGGAAAGGTTTGTAGAAGTATTTGCTGCTGTGATCTCAAGAGAAGCACCGGGAAGCTCATTACCTCCACCAACAGCTACCTTACTGATATCAACTACTGAAGGAGCATCACTCATTGTAACTACAGCATTGGAATCAGCTGTTGCAGCAGTAACTGCACTACCTGTGATTCTTCCTGTTGTATCAACAGTGAATCTGATATCTGTAGCAACCTGATATCCTGCAGGAGCAGCCTCTTCGTGCATTGTATATGTACCTGTAGGAAGTCCTGTGATTGTTGTGCGGGATGTTCCGCTTGTGAATCTGATAACATTGCCGGACTGGCTGATGTTTGAAGCGCCGCCTGATACTACGCAGTTCTCAAGGTTAGCGCTGGCAGCAGCTGCTGTTACTGTGATTGTAGCTCCGGGAAGCTCCTCACCTGCAACTGTATCTACCTTACTGATATCTACTACTGTAGGAGCATCGATCATTGTAACAACAGCATTATTTGTAGCAGTTGCTTCAGTTACTGTGCTGCCTGAGATTGTTCCGTCAGTACCTACTGTAAACTCGATGTCTGTAGTTGTCTGATATCCTACGGGAGCAGTTACTTCGTGCATTGTATATGTACCTGCAGGAAGACCGCTGATAGTAGCTGGAGTGTTGCCGCTTGTAAATGAGATAACACTGCCGTGAATGTCAGGGTTCATTGCACCACCGGAGATTACACAGTTCTCAAGGTCTGCACCTGAGTTGGATGTAACCGTAATGGATGCACCGGGAAGCTCACTGCCTCCAACTGTACTCTGCTTGCTAATATCAACTGTACCTGTGATATCGGGAACAACAAGGATATCGTCCTCCATTGTTACCTTAGCATGAGCAGAAGATGTAGCTGTTGTGATGCTTGTACCGGGCTGTACAACACCATTTGTAATTACGAAAGTGATATCTGTAGCAACATCGTAAGTAATACCTTCTACTTCGGGAGCTGCTACTTCGTGAAGTGTATAAGTTCCGTCAGGAAGACCTGTGATTGTAGCAGGAGAATTACCGCTTACGAAGCTGATCTTGGAAGCTGTAACCTCTACTTCTTCTGCACCGCCGGATACGCTTACAGCGGAAAGGTCTGTAGAAGCATTAGCTGCTGTAATCTCAAGCTCTGCTCCGGGAAGCTCGCTTGTAGCACCTGTTGCAACCTTGCTGATATCTACAACAGAAGGTCCGTCGAGCATTGTAACTACTGCATTGGAATCAGCAGTTGCAGCTGTAACTGCACTACCTGTGATTCTTCCTGTTGTATCAACAGTGAATCTGATATCTGTAGCAACCTGGTAGCCGTTAGGAGCAGCTACCTCGTGCATTGTATATGTTCCTGTAGGAAGACCTGTAATTGTAGTACGTGAATCTCCGCTTACAAAGCTTATAACGTTACCGGACTTGCTTACGCTTGAAGCACCGCCTGTTACTGAACAGTTCTCAAGGTTAACACCTGAAAGAGCTGTGATTGTGATTGTAGCTCCGGGAAGCTCATCGCCGGAAACTGCATCAGCCTTGTTGATATCTACTACAGTAGGAGCATCGTACATTGTGACACGAGCATTGTCTGTAGCAGTAGCTGCTGTTACTTCACTGCCTGTAATTGTACCGTCAGTACCAACTGTGAATGTAATGTCTGTTGCTGTCTGGAATCCGACAGGAGCAGTTACTTCGTGCATTGTATATGTACCTGCAGGAAGCTTGGAGATTGTAGCAGGAGTATTACCGCTTGTGAAAGTGATTACGCTGCTTCTGATATCAATGCCTGTAGCACCGCCGGATACAAGACACTCGGAAAGGTCAAGACCGTCATTGGATGTAACTGTAATCTGAGCACCGGGAAGCTCACTGCCACCAACAGTACTCTGCTTGCTGATGTCAACTGTTCCTGTAGGAGCAGCAAGAACATCGTCCTCCATTGTTACTACGGCATTTGAAGTAGATGTAGCAACAGTTATGCTGGGACCGGAAAGAACCTGGCCGTTAGCGATAGTAAAGCTGATATCTGTTGCAACGTCGTACTGAACACCGTCTACTTCAGGAGCTGCATTCTCATGAAGAGTATAAGTACCGTCAGGAAGACCTGTGATAGTAGCATTTGACTGACCGCTTATAAATACGATCTGGTCAGCAGTAACGTTAGATCTCTGAGCGCCTGTAACACGGGCATGTGAAAGATCTGTTGAAGAATCACTGCATGTGATAGTAAGTTCAGCTCCGGGAAGCTCCTGACCACCACCTACTGCTACCTTGCTGATATCTACCTCAGAAGGAGCATCGTACATGGTAACAACAGCATTTGTCGTATCAGTAGCAGAAGTTACTGCACTGCCTGTTACATTTCCTTCCTCATCGATCTCGAAAGTAATATCTGTAGCAACGATGTATCCTGCGGGAGCAGCAACCTCGTGCATTGTATATGTTCCTACAGGAAGACCTTCAACAGTTGTTACTGAACCTGTAGATACGAAGCTGATTGTGCTATTGGAGATAACTGCAGAATCATTTCCTGTTACAACGCAGGAACTAAGATCAAGACCCTCGTTAGAAGTAATTGTGATGCTTGCACCTTCAATCTCATTTCCGGCAACTGTATCCTTCTTGCTGATATCAACTGTTGCTGTAACGGGAATAATCTCTTCCCTTTCATCTGTAACCCTAATTACATTAGATACTGAATCGTAGCTTACATTCTCAACATCGCTGTTGTATGTAACCTGACCGTATCTGTTTACTGTGAACTCTACAGAATCAGTAATAGGAAGATAATTATCAGGAGCGGATACCTCTGTAATAGTATAAGTACCTGCTGTAAGGCCTTCGAAGTAAACTGCCTCTGTGCTTACAGTTGTGAATTCGATACTGCCGTTGCCGCGAGCTACGCCACTGGCACCGGATACAGTTACATCGGACATATCTGCGTCAGATGTAAGAGTAAATGTAGCATCAGCAAGAAGAGTTCCGTTAGTATCGCTGCCGAACTTGGCAAGAGAGATGGAACCTGTCTCGAACAATCCTGTGTAGGAGTTTGTTATTGTAACCTCTCCGCGGTGAGAACCGGTAGAAGAGAGAAGTACTGAACCTTCACCTGAAACACGTACATCGTAATGCTCTACTTCTGCACTGCTTCTGGACTCTGTTACAGAGTAAGTTCTGTCGAGAGGAAGATTTCTGAGAACGAAAGGCACACCGGGATGTACATTACACTCGATAGGATTAGATGAGACGATAAGCTCACCTGCTGCATTCATACCGTAGTATGTGTCACCGCTGTTTACATAGAATGTATAAGAATCGTTTGCATCTTCTGCAGGAAGTCCAAGTACTGTCTTATTAAGAGTAAGAGTACCTGTTGTCTCAATCTCATTAAAGAAGCTTCCGAGATCGAACTGAACACCTGTCATCTGATAGTTAGTAGCAGAACGTGTAGGACGAGTATCGTTAGCATGCATGTAGTAAGCATAGTCTACTGTGTAGATGTTTGCGGGAGATGCGGGAGTAACTGATACATGAATCTTGATATAACCGTCACTGTTTGTAACCTGACCGTCGGAATATCCGGGATTCTGCTCAGTAATCATGAAGAAGTAATCGTAGCTGTCAGCAAGAGAAATGTTGGGGAATATAACATTACCTGTTGCCTCGTTGGAAGATGTATTAATGGGAGCAAGTCCTTCAATGTAGCTTCTATTGATAGAAGTAAAGGATAACTTATCTCCAAGGTAGTAAAGATTAAATGTGTACTGATCGGGCTCCATATATACTGTATTGTCAGTTGTAAGTCCGTTATCAGAAGTAAAGTCCTTATGAAGGACAAAGTTGATCTGCTGTCCGTCTGTGATATTTGTAAGGCCCTGGCTTCCACCCTGGTAGATGTAGTGCCACTCACCGCCTGAATTCTTAAGCTGACCTGCAGCTACAATCCAGCCTGAGCTTGAACCTGTAACATCAGCTACGGAGTTTGCGTTAGAAACGAGAACAGTACCACCTACGGCATTAAGCTCGATCTTATCTGAAGAAGATCTGATGTTGAAGATGATCTTCTGGTTAATCATGCTGTCTACATCAGCGTTATAGAAATTACGTGTATTCTCAGTTCCGAGTGAAGAGCTGTTGCTGTGAGACTCGTCAGCTCTTCCCTGGCTTGCAGTTACGCTGTTACAGAAATTACGTCCGCCATCTTCGGATACGCACATTCTGTCGATAACAAGTCCGCCGTTGTAACCGCTTGTAATACCATCTTCAATATTGAATACAACAACTGTTGAAGGATCCTTGATGATGCAAAGACCTTCAGAGTTAGCCATAGCTCTTGCAAGGTTCTCGTCTACGTTGATGTATACAACTCTGTTTACGAACTCTGACTTATCGATATCGATAAAAAATCTGCAGTCTGAGTCGATATTACCTGTACTGGGATCCTGGGGGTTATAAGGATTATTATTTATATTATTAATAGTAAGGTACTGAGTATAGTCGAGAGCATATGCGGGGTCATTTGCTCTTGAGGAGATATAGTTGGATGAAGCCTGGGCATTTGAGATAACGCCGTTAACACTGCTTACGATAGTGTCGTGGCTCTTGGCAACTGTATAAACAGGTGTTGCACTGTCGCCTGTCCAGATATTTCTTGCATTATCGAAGTAGAAGTTGCTGCTGTTGATTCCGTCGTTATCCTGGAAGATATCGCCTGAATTCCACTCGGAGTTAAAACCGTTGAATACGTCTCCGGTAGATTCGATTACATAAGAAGAAGCAGTCTGATTCTGACCGAATTTAATCTTACCTTCATTGATATCACCAACGATGAACTGAGCTGTATTTGTAATGAAGTCAACTTCGTTAACCTGTCCTGTTGTATTGGAGAAGGTATTAACTGCAAATGTCGTCTCCATGTGTGTTTTCTGCTCAAAATCATTAGCAACGATACCGTAATCAGTAGCACGACCAAGGATAGTCGCATAGTTGATTGCACTTACGGCATCAATACTTGCAGGAACAGCCTTACCTTCATCAACGGCACTGGCCATTACCCTGGTATCTTTTGACAAATAAAAAGCAATTCCTCCGGTGACAATCGCCGCCGCAGAAATTGCACTTACTGCCTTAGTGATAAAATGCTTGCGTCCAAAGACTTTACCCATATAAATCCCCTTCTTACTACAATTAGGCTTCTCGCCTTTTATTAATTAATACTTATTTCCCCATTACCGCATCATTATGTGACCGCCAAGTACATAAATTCAACCGAATTTGTGTTCTTCTTTAATATTTTCGACATATTTTATTCACAACTGTAAAAATCCTCAAACAAAATAATACTACACGGCCAAAAAATGTTTATTTTTTGCCGTGTAGTATCAGATTTTTTAACAAATGATTAACGCTTTTTAACTATCAGTTATTCATCGCATAAAGAAGGAATCCGACAACGATAATACCGATAATAATTGCAATTGCAACTCTGAGCCAGGATATAGGAGCCTTACCTGCTACCTTACCTGTCTGGCCGTTAATGACAAAATTATATACTTTTCCGTTGAACTTGAAGTTTGCCATCCAGATGGGAGCCAATAGATACTTGAATGTGATCTTATCGTAAGCAGTAGACAGATTAATTGTTCCTACGCGGTCAGCCTTGTGCTGAGACTTAAGCTTGGATCCGAGGTGACTCTTAAGAGTTCTCTGTATAAAGGTCTTAGCCTGTGTCCAGCCGTCATCAAGTCCCAGTGTATAACGCTCAGCAACAAAACCGGATACATACTCAGGTGAATAAGGCTTAAGCTTACTAAAGTCGAACTGAGATACAGCGTTGATAGCAGGATTTACAGTCTTCTTACTTGCATATACAACCTGATCGTCAATGAACTCCTCGTAGACACCGGTAAATCTTCTCCACCTTACCTTAGTCTCGTAGTGATCGCCCTTCTTGACTCTATACTCATATCCGAGCTGAGCATCGTAAGAAGATGTTGTCTCTGAATCGTATGTCCAGTAAGGAAGATATATACCAGAGAAGTTCTCAGCCTTACAGCTCTTCTTTGCAGCACTGGGTGTAAAGAGCTTATGTCCGAGCCACTGCTTGAACAAATCGGAAGCCTTATCCTTGGATATCTCAAAAGGAACTACACCACCGGGAGCCATAACATCCTCTTCGGAGTCAACAGGCATAACGCTGGTAGAACCGCAGAAGGGACAGGTTGAAGCTGTCAAAGACTCATCGTATAAAGACTCTGCACCGCACATCTTACAAACGATGCTCTTCTTCTTTGTTCCCCAGTCCTTACTGCTTCTTATCTTGGCACTCTCAAAGTCAAGTTCCTCCAAAGCAGTATTGGTATCAGGCTTGGGAAGTTCCCTTGTATAACCGCAGTATTCGCAGTTCATCTTCAAAGTAGCAGGATCGTAAGTTACCGTTGCACCGCAGTTAGGACACTTCTTATCGGTTAAGTCCATCGTTGTCTCGGTTACTACCTGCTCCTCAGCTTCAAATGCTTCATTATCAGCCATAATCATCCCTCCATTATTAAGCTACAATTATTAAATCATTTCCTTACTACAAATACAAAAGAATCAGCATCTACTTTGATATCAAAAGACTCATTCAAGGATTTACTGATAACCATATCAGAGGATAACGCATCTGAAGAATCAAGCTTCTTAACCTTATCTCCTTCTATTCTGTAGCAGCAGGAATCGCTTTCTCTGTTAAGAATAAGAATGATCTCCTCAGCTCCGTCAGCAATAAGATTACCGAAGTAATCCTTACGCTCAGAATCCAGGTATCTTCTGAATACCAGGCTTCCGCCTTCGGCTAATAAAGTCTCATAGTATCCGGTCTTTAAGACGGGATTCTCATTACGAAGAGAAGCTATCTTACGTACTGCTTCAAGCTCCTCCTCTTGCCTCTTGGAAAGCTTATCCCAGGGATAAGTCCTTCTGTTAAAAGGATCCTTATAGCCGTCCATTAATATCTCATCGCCGTAGTAGATACAGGAAGCTCCGACGTAAGCTGTCTGGATGGCAAAAGCCATACGCATCAGCATTTCGCAATGCTTGGAATCTTCTTCGGAGACCTTAATCTTAAGCTGCTCCTGTCTTCCCTCAACGTCTGCAGGCTTAGAGAAAAGAGTATAAGCTCTGGGGACATCGTGTGAAGAAATGAGGTTCATTATGCAGTAGTAGGCCTGCGCCGGATATCTCTCACGGTAGCCTTCCATTCTGCTGTCAAAGACTTCCGCGCTGATGTAGTCGTTAAGGAAGTCGAGCACACACTTACGGAAGGTGTAGCCCATTACGCTGTCGTGAGTTCTGCCTAACATAAAGTCTCTGTAAGAACCGTAAGAGCACTTATTGCTGGCATCTTCCCATACTTCACCGACAAGTATTCCTTCGCCGTTTGTATAAGACTTCAAAGCAGATCTCATCTGTCTTATAAAGCTGTCGGGAAGCTCATCGGATACGTCAAGTCTTATGCCGCCTGCGCCACGTGAAGTCCATGTATCAACGATACCTCCCTCACCGAAGACGAACCTTCTGTAAGACAGGCTGTTCTCATTTACGTTGGGAAGATCCGGGAAACCCCACCAGGAATCGTAGCTGACCCCGTTCTCTTCGTCGCGGTAAAAGTTGTACCAGGAACGGTAGTCGCTCTCTTCTCCCGTAAGGTAAGACTTATATGCGCCCGTTCCTTCGTAGCGGTCAAACTTATTAAAGTATCTGCTGTCTGCGCCTGTATGGCTGAATACGCCGTCAAGAATCAGCGTAATCCCTTTGGATTGCGCCTCTTTTACAAGCTTGGTAAAAGCCTCGTTGCCGCCTAAGATAGGGTCGACATTAAGGTAATCTGCAGTGTCGTATCTGTGCGAGGATCTTGCTTCAAAGATGGGATTCAAGTAAATGATATTTATTCCCAGTGACTTAATATAATCGAGCTTTTCGCTTATTCCGTTAAGGGAACCGCAGAAGAAGTCACATGCAAGATAACCTGTAGAAGGCTTGCCCTCTATGTCAACGTCTTCGTACCAGTCTTCGTGATAGATTCTCTCTTCCCTTTTGCAGTTCTTTACTACCGAAGCATAGTTGAAGTCTTTGCTCCTTCTGAACCTGTCGGGGAAAATCTGGTATATGGATGCGCCCTTCATCTTATCAGGAGTGACAAAATCCTTATCGTAGACAGTAATCTGCCATGCATAAGGATACTTATCCTCATCGGCGCCTACCCTTGGCGGCTGCGTAAATACCCTGCCGCTTCCGTCTGCCGTATCGCCTTCCGCTACGTAAAAGAGAATCTGCCCGTCGCAGTCTTTGTACTTAAACCAATAAAAGAGCAGACCCGGCTCATGAGGGAGCATAATGCTCACTCTGAACCTGTTGCGGTCTGCTTCTTTTGAAGTTAAAGTCATAGGCTCTTCATGGTATGAGAACTCATAAAGACCGTATGTATAACACAATGTGACGTTCGCAGCATCTAAATCCGTATCGAAATGCAAGAGCACAGTGCTGTCAGCAGGACATGCACCAAAGGGCTTTCTGTATTCTTCTGACCTGGATGCGTGGAAGAACATGAATTACTTTTTATCCTCCTTGGCCTTAGGGGCAGCCTTGGATTTTGTTGTCTTTGCCTTAGAAGCCGGCTTCTTGGGAGCAGCCTTCTTGACTGTCTTCTTGGGAGCAGCTTTCTTAGGAGCTTCCTTCTTAACCTCAGCCTTCTTCTCCTCAGCGGGTTCGTCTTCTTCAAGCTTTACACTGGAAGGAGCCTTATCGACATTAGGAAGAGGAATGCCTGTGATAAGAGAATAAAGACCGGCATACTCGCCTGCACTCTTCTTCCAGGAATAGTCTCCGCTCATGCCTGCCTTTATGATGTTATCCCATACATCCTTATGGTTTCTGTAGAGATCGCATGCATACTTTGTTGTGAAAAGGAACTCATGCGCATTTATATTCGCGAAAGAGAATCCGTTTCCTTCGCCGGTAAATTCGTTATAAGGAGTAACCGTATCCTTAAGGCCGCCTGTCTCTCTTACTACAGGTACTGTACCGTAAGCCATGGAAACGAGCTGTGACAGACCACAGGGCTCAAACAGTGACGGCATAAGGAAGATATCTGCAGCAGCATAAAGAGTATGTGCAAGGCCGTTATCGAAATCGATACATGCACACATCTTGCCGGGATTTCTTGAAGCAGTCTCAACAAGTGCGTTCTCATAGTAGCTGTCGCCTGTACCAAGAACAACGATCTGCATTCCGTCGAAGAGCATTTCGTCAAGGACATAAAGGAGAAGGTCAAGTCCCTTCTGGTCTACAAGGCGTGAGATCATTACGCAAAGAGGAGCACCTGCATTTACTTCAAGTCCGAGCTGCTCCTGCAAAGACTTCTTGCAGACTTCCTTACCCTTCTTGTAGTTCTTAATGTCGTACTTCATGGGGATTCTGTCATCAGTAGCAGGATCGTACTCAAGGTCGTTAATACCGTTTAAGATACCGGATACCTTATAAGCATATCTCTGAAGCGTGTAGTTAAGACCTTCACCGTAATAGTCGGTCATGATCTCATAAGCATATGTGGGAGATACTGTAGTTACTGAATTAGAGTAAACAATACCGGCCTTCATGAAGTTGATGGCACGATCCTTGATACAGAAATCATCTCTTAAGTACTCGTCAGGAAGATCAAGCATCTCTCTTACAACGTCGATAGAATGAACGCCCTGATACTTAAGGTTATGGATAGTAAATACAGTCTGAACATCAGTATGGTAGCCGTTCTTCTTGAAGTGTGCATCAAGAAGCATGGGCATCATACCTGTCTGCCAGTCATTACAGTGAAGAACATTGGGCTCGAAGTTCATGAAATCACCCATGAAGTCGAGTACTGCTCTCTGGTAGAAACAATATCTCTCGATATCGAATACATACTCAACATAAACCTGATCAAAATTGAAGTAGTACTCATTATCTACAAAATAGAATACCGTTCCGTTCTTCTCAAGCTTAAAAAGACCTGCATAGAGAGATCTCCAGCCCATATGTACCATCTTCCAGCCAAGAAACTCGAGTTCCTGCTGATACTTGATCTTAATCTTTCTGTACAAAGGAAGAATTACTCTAGCATCAATATTCTCTTTATTAAGCTCGACAGGTAAAGCTCCGACAACGTCAGCGAGACCGCCGACCTTAACGAAGGGACTTACCTCCGAAGAAACAAATAATACTTTGATGTCTTTCATATCAGATACCTGCACCCTTTCCAATTACTACCGGATAATCACGATGTCCTACGAGGCGCACACCGGGCCTTACGAAGGAATTCTTATCCAAAATTACATTCTCAAGATGGCAATTCTCGGAAATATGTACGTCCTGCATTACGATGCAGTTCTTGATTGTCGTATTCTTGGAGATTGTTACACTTCTGAAGATAATGGAATCTTCTACATTACCGTAGATTCTGCAACCATCGGAGATGATGGAATTCTTTGCATCCGCATTATCAAAGTAAAGTGTGGGAGCCTCATCCTTAACCTTTGTGTAGATTGGATCACCGCTCCAGAAGAGATCGTTTCTTACTGTCTCGTCAAGAAGTGACATGGATGAGTTGAAGTATCCCTGAACACTGTTAATACGAAGAACAGTTCCCTGATACTCGTAAGCATATACCTTAAGCTCATCGAACATCTTAACCATGGAATGAATTCCGAAGTGAGTAAGACCGTGGCTCATCTGCTTTGAGATAATATCTACGAGCATATCTCTTCTGAGGCAGATAATTCCGAGTGATGACTTATTGGAAGAAGCCTTCTGAGGATTAAAGAGCATATCCTTTACGAATCCGTCGTTATCTGTATCAAGGATATAGCAGGGATTACCGTACTTTGTAGAATCTCTGTTATACATGATTGTAAGATCCGCACCGCTCTTCTCGTGAGCTGAAATCATATCATCAAAAGTTGTATTAAGAACGATATTGCTGTTAGCAACGATAACGTATGTAGCTCTTGATGTACGAAGGAAATCAAGTACACCTGCAAGCTCCTCATCACCGTTAATTCCTGTAGCCTCAGAGTTAACATAAGGAGGAAGAATATGAAGACCGTCATTCTTTCTGTCCAAGCTCCATGCAGCACCTGTTCCCAAGTGGTCCATAAGGGACTTGTACTTATTCAAAGTAAGAACACCGACATTCTTAATACCTGAGTTAACCATGTTAGACAACATGAAGTCGATGATTCTGAATCTTCCTGCGAAGGGAATCGCCGAGAGAGCTCTGGGTACTGTAAGTTCCCCAAGTGAAATTTTCTTATTGTCTGCAAGTATCAGACCCATTGCGTTATAAAACATATCAATCTCTCCTTTTCTTATACCCTGAATGTACTCTCGATAACATTCTCTTCATCGGACACTTCAACATCCGTGTCGATCATGCTGTTGCCTGCGATCTTGGCACCGTCCTTGATCTTCAGACCTCTCTCAAATACACATATTCCATCGGAGCAGATCTTATGGTTTGTATAAGGGCCTTCTCCTTCAATCTTAGGTCCGGCAACAACGTCCTTACCGATAATGGTGCCGAAGTCTACGATACATCTCTCAAGATGTGCGCCTTCCTTAACAACAACTCCGGGAAGAAGAACACAATCCTTAACGGTAGCACCCTTCTCGATTACAACTGAATCAGAAAGAACGGAATGGATAACATTACCGTAGATTCTGCATCCGTCTGTAAGAGCGGAATTACGAACACTTGCATCAGTTCCGATGAACTGTGAAGGCTTAACGGGGTTTCTTGAGAAGATCTTCCATGAACGGTCAACGAGGTTAATCTCTTCGGGCTTATCAAGAATATCCATGTTGGTCTCCCACAAGGAAGAGATTGTTCCAACATCCTTCCAGTAACCTGAGAAGCGGTAAGCGTAAAGCTTCTTGCCACCGTTCAAGAGCATCGGGATGATGTTCTTACCGAAATCGTTATTAGACTGCTCATCAGCCTCATCTCTTATAAGAGCTTCTCTTAATACATCCCATGTGAATACATAAACACCCATTGATGCGAGATTGCTCTTAGGCTCCTTGGGCTTCTCTTCGAACTCTACGATAGCATCGTCTCCCTCAGTATTGAGGATACCGAATCTGGGTGCTTCCTCCCAAGGTACTTCGTATACTGCTACAGTTGCATCTGCGCCTCTCTCGATATGGCTCTTAAGCATAAGAGAGTAGTCCATCTTGTAAATATGGTCACCCGAAAGGATAACAACATACTTGGGATTACAGTCATCAAGGAAATCCTTATTCTGGTAGATAGCATTTGCAGTACCCTTATACCAGTCACTCTTACCGCTTCGCTGGTAAGGAGGAAGAATATAAGCACCTGCGTTATTACGGTCGAGATCCCAGGGATGACCGTTACCTACGTAAGTATTAAGTGCGAGAGGCTGGTACTGTGAAAGTACACCTACTGTCTCGATTCCCGAATTAACACAATTCGATAAAGGGAAATCTATTATTCTGTAACGGCTTCCGAAAGGAACCGCCGGCTTAGCTATCTTCTTGGTTAAAACACCAAGCCTTGAACCCTGGCCTCCTGCAAGTATCATTGCAACGACTTCAGCCTTTGCCATATAAACACCTCCGTTTGTTAATTATTAACTGTTTTATTCTTACTTTTGGCAGAAGATTTCTGCTTCGTAGTATCTGCTGTTTTTGCTGTCTTATTGGACTTTGAAGAAGCCTTGGCAGGAGCTGCTGCTTTTGCTGCCTTAGTTGTCTTCGTAGACTTTGCTTCCTTAGTAGTCTTTGACGCCTTTGTTGTCTTAGTAGCCTTAGCGGGCTTAGAAGCCTTGACTGCTTTCTTCTTGGGCTCGGCATCTTTAACCTTCATGAAGTAGATACCTGCCAAAGGAGGAAGATTAAGCTTAATGTGGTAAGGCTTACCGTTATATCCTTCCTCTACAGCTTCAAACACCGTCTCTCCTGTCAGACTAACAGGATAACCGCTTCCGCCGTATGCCATATCATCGGTATTCATGACTATCTTATAAACACCCGGCTCATATACGGGAATCTTATAATCTTCAAGAGGCTGGGGAACCATATTAAGTGCAACATAGATATCTTTCTCCTCAGGCTCGGGACTCTTTCTTGCATAGATGAATACGTTATTAACCGTATCCGATGCATCAATCCACTCGAAGCCTGACCAGGTCTTGTCATCTCTCCAGAACTGGGGATGGTCAATATAGAACCTGTTAAGCTGTGCACAGAATTCCTGTAAGAGTCTGTGAGATTCAAAATCAAGCATGAACCACTGAAGTTCTTCGTAGAATCTCCACTCGATAAACTGTCCGAACTCAGCTCCCATGAAGTTAAGCTTTGCTCCGGGATGGCTCATCTGATAGAGGAACAAGGTACGAAGAGAAGCGAACTTACGCCATACGTCTCCGGGCATCTTATCTATCATCGAATACTTACCGTGAACAACTTCATCGTGAGATAAGCTAAGCACGTAATTCTCAGAGAATGCATACATCATCGAGAAGCAGAACTGGTCGTGATGCCATCCTCTCGCATAAGAATCAGTTGCAAAATAATCAAGTGTGTCGTGCATCCAGCCCATGTTCCACTTATGGGTAAAGCCGAGTCCTCCATCCTCTACGGGATGAGATACCTTTGGCCATGCAGTAGACTCCTCAGCGATCATCATTACGCTCGGATATCTTGATCTGACTATTCCGTTAAGCTTCTTGAAGAATTCAATTGCTTCAAGATTCTCATTGCTTCCGTACTTATTCGGAATATAGGACTGTCTTCCATAGTCTCTGTAGAGCATGCTGCTTACGGCATCAACACGAAGACCGTCGATATGGAATTCGTCGATCCAGAAGACCGCGTTAGAGATCAAGAATGAAATAACTTCGTTCTTGGAATAATCGAATACATAAGTACCCCACTCTCTGTGCTCACCAATTCTCGGGTCTGCATACTCATAACAAGGAGTACCGTCGAATCTTACAAGTCCCTCAAGATTCTTAGGGAAATGAGCAGGAACCCAGTCGAGAATAACTGAGATTCCGTTCTGATGCAGAACATCTACAAAATACTTAAAGTCGGCAGGTGTACCGAATCTTGAAGTAACAGCATAATAACCTGTAACCTGATAACCCCAGGAAGCATCAAGAGGATGCTCAAGAATAGGCATAAGCTCTACATGGGTATAGCTCATCTTCTTACAATAGTCTGCAAGGTCAATTGCCGACTCTTTGTAAGTGAAGAAATTATCATCAGGATGTCTTCTCCATGAACCCAGATGGAGCTCATAAATATTGATCGGCTGAGCATCCTTGACCGCATCGGGTCTGTTAGCCATATAACCCGAATCACCCCAGGTATAATCATCCGGATCGTAAAGTATGGACGCGTTATTAGGTCTTGTCTCAAAATGTCTTGCGTAAGGGTCACCCTTATCGTAGATTCTGTTGTCGGCACCTACTACTCTGTACTTGTAGCGGTCCCACTGAGACGCTCCGGGAATCTTAGTCTCCCATATGCCGGAGTTTCCTAATTTGCTCATTACCGACGCTGTGGGTTCCCATTCATTGAAGTCTCCAATTACACTCACCTGAGATGCATTAGGAGCCCATACTCTGAATACAAATCCTGAATTATCACCATCCGTATAGGGATGTGCACCCAGGAAATTGTAGACCATATAATCTTCGCCCTGATTAAACAGATATGCGTGATCCATCTTCTTCCTCCAATATTAAAGGGACAAAATTGTCTCTAATTCAAACTAATTATATAGTATTGTGTCATGTTTACCAACCAAAAATACAAAAGAATCAATAAATCAAGAGGTCTTTTTGTGCAAGTTTACAAACACGACACATTTGCAACTTCAAATAAAAATCAATAGTTCATCTATATGTTAAAATATATTTAGTTTGGGAGGGGTATATGAAGAAGCGTACGATCTGCATCTTACTTATGCTGATCTTGTCTTTCTGCATGTTTTGCTCATGCAGTATCGTAGAAATCGAGACAGAAAATGAGACAGCCATCACAACTGTCGAAGAAGAATCAGCGTCAGTTTCCGAAGAAATCGAAGTAATTGAAGTTCCTGATATCACTGATGACACAGAGGATACTGAAGTATCCGAAGAATCTGACGTATATGTCATCGACGAAGACGGAATCTACACTTCATGCGAAGACGTATCTCTTTATATCTACACATACAGACATCTCCCCGATAACTTTATAACCAAGGTCGATGCCAGAGCACTCGGCTGGGAAGGCGGTTCACTTGAGCCTTACGCACCCGGCATGTGCATTGGCGGTGATTACTTCGGCAACTACGAGCATCTTTTACCGGAAGCTTCAGGCCGTGAATATCACGAGTGCGATGTCGATACCCTTGAAGCATCCTCAAGAGGAGCTCACAGGATAATCTATTCCAACGACGGCCTTATCTATTGTACTGAAGACCACTACGAGAGCTTTACTCTCCTTTACGGAGAAGAAGCTTAAAGCAGGAGATACTATGGACAAGAACACTGTAATGATTGATTTAAGTCAGCTTGAGACTGTAGCGGATATCCACGAACTATTAAGATATAAGCTCGGTCTTCCCGAGTATTACGGCGGCAACTTAGATGCCCTTCACGATGTTCTAACATCAACATCTTCCCTTCATCTGATTCTGTACGGAACAGACGACACCTACAGATGCATTAGCGAATATCTTCCCAAGCTTCAGAAGGTCATGGAAGACAGTTCAGCATCTAATCCTAACTTCAGCTACGAATTAAGATAACAAACAACAAATGGTTGAATCACTAATCTGATTCAACCATTTATTATATAAAGAATAAAGGAGCTGCAAAACCTAAGTTCAAAACTCAGGCTTCAGCTACCTTTATCATCCATCTTCCATGTTAAGAGCATTTATCTAACACCTATAAAGACGGAACCCAAATACAGAGGTTGCATCGGTTCCCCCAAAAAATCAAAAAATAAAGGAATGAATCACTAATCTGATCCATTCCTCTAATATTTGGTGGAGCATACGGGACTTGAACCCGTGACCCCCACACTGCCAGTGTGATGCGCTCCCAACTGCGCTAATGCCCCATGTGCCTCATATTTTAATATACGAAGTAAATCTCAGTCAATTATCTTTGTTACTTTACTCATAGCCAAATCCATGGACATATTTGCGAAGATTTGGCTGCATATTTGTCCATGAGTGCTCATATAGCCAAACAGACGGACATTTTCCTCAAAATTTGGCCGTGGATTTGTCCATGAACCCCAAGATAGTACAAACAGAGCATATAAAAACGGCGGAACCGTGAGATTCCGCCGCCATATAACCATATACTTATC
This sequence comes from Saccharofermentans sp., assembly GCA_024403655.1. Lineage (GTDB taxonomy): Bacteria > Bacillota > Clostridia > Saccharofermentanales > Saccharofermentanaceae > Saccharofermentans. The sequence continues at coordinate 21,174 of JAKSRK010000024.1, forward strand.
AGATTCCTGAATTAGTCCTGAAGGTTTTCCTTTGCGGTAGTTGTTACTGCCTTGTCGTATGAAGCGAAGGCATTTGCTACGAGCTTAGCATCAGGCTTGGGAGTAATAAAACTTACAAGAGGAACAATGATGAAGCCTGCAAGCATTGCGAATGCACCGCAGTTGATGGGAGACTGCAAAAGCGTAGGGAAAGAAGCTCTTGCAAGCATGTTCGCAATCATTATGCCGGAACCGAAGATGAAGCATACCCAGCAGGAGATCTTTGTTGTTCCCTTCCAGTAAAGGCTGTAGAGGAACGGTGCAAGGAAAGCACCTGCGAGAGCACCCCAGGATACACCCATGAGCTGTGCGATGAATGTAACGGCGCTCTTATACTGAACAACTGCGATTGTAGCGGAGATAAGGATGAACACTACGATAAAGGCACGCATTGTGATTACCTTTGTCTTATCCTTCATGTCCTTAACAACAGTGCCGCTTACGAAGTCAAGAGTAAGTGTTGAACTTGATGTAAGTACAAGTGATGATAATGTGGACATTGAAGCTGAGAGAACTAGGATAACTACAACTGCAATAAGGAAGTCGGGAAGATTAAGAAGCATTGAAGGAATGATACCATCAAAGCCCTGCTCTGCTACTTCATCGGCTGTAAGGAACAATCTTCCGAAGCCACCTAAGAAATAGCATCCGCCGGCAACGACAACTGCGAAGAATGTGGAGATAATTGTACCCTTGCGGATAGCATCTTCACTCTTAATTGCATAGAACTTACCTACCATCTGAGGAAGTCCCCATGTACCTAAGGAAGTAAGGATAACTACGCCGAGAAGATCAAGAGGCAAAGGTCCGAAGAAGGAAGCGTAAGCTCCGGGGAAATCACCTTCAATCTTTGAGAGCTCTACAACGGAACCCATAAGGCCGCCGTGAAGATTAAGTACTGCGAGAATAACCGCTACGATACCTACGAGCATTACGATGCCCTGAATAAAGTCGTTAATGGCTGTAGCCATGTAGCCGCCTGCGATAACGTAAATACCTGTAAGAACCGCCATTACGATAATGCAGACAATGTAATCGATGTGGAAAGCCATCTCAAAGAGCCTCGAAAGGCCGTTATAAAGAGAAGCTGTATAAGGGATAAGGAATACGAATATTATCAGTGAAGCACCGATACGAAGGCCCTTGGAATCGAATCTTCCTGCGAAGAACTCAGGCATAGTCTTTGAATCGAGTCTGTGAGTCATAAGTCTTGTTCTTCTGCCGAGGATAACCCATGCAAGAAGCGAACCTATAACTGCATTACCAAGACCGATCCAGGTAGAAGCCAGACCGAACTTCCATCCGAACTGTCCTGCGTATCCTACGAAGATAACCGCTGAGAAATAGCTCGTTCCGTAAGCAAAAGCAGTAAGCCAGGGACCTACCGATCTGCCGCCCAACACAAAACCGTTAACATCAGTTGCACTCTTTCTGCACTTAATGCCGACTGCGAGCATTACGGCGAAGAATACAACAAGCATCAGGATCTTAATTAACATAGTCTCACCTGCTTATAAAAGAATTGAGGACTTCCATATAAAAAGGAAATCCTCGTTCACTTTATCACAGTAAAAAACTAATAACAACAATCGTGTCACGAATTCTTGACAACTTCATAAAGAATCTCTACACACTTGTCGATACCTATCCTGCCGCTGTTAAGAGACATGTCGTAATTAGGAGCATAACCCCACTGAAGATCAGTGAAATGCTTGTGGTTGGCTGCTCTCTTCTTATCCTTGTCCATAAGTCTCTTCTCAGGCTTCTTCTCGGACTCTCCGTAAAGTCTTACGATTCTGTCTGTTCTGAAAGGCATATCCGCATGTATGAATACATTTAAGACATCGTCTCTGTCTCTTAAGATGTAGTCGGAACTTCTTCCTACAATTACGCAGGGATTGCCTGAATCCGCGATATTGCAGATTATCTTCCTCTGAGCTGTCCAGAGGTAATCGTGAGTGGTCATTCCATTCATTATTCCGGGAATAGTCTGTGACTCAAAGCCATATGAGAAGACTGTCTTACCGGGAGCTTCTTCTCCCTTGCGCTCGATATATTCCTTAGAGAAACCTGTCTCAAGAGCGACATTCTCAATAATCTCTTTGTCGTAATAGTCGAAGCCGAGCTTATCAGCAAGCTGCTTTGCTATGGATCTGCCTCCGCTTCCGAACTGTCTGCTTACGGTGATTATCTTTATCGACATGCACCTAACCTCCTGTAAGGGGATTTTTACTGTATAAATCTATTTTACTACATCAGTAAGATTAATTTAGATTAAAAATGAATCAAATAAGTTTATTATTTATTATTTACCTCAAATAGGCATTTGAGTATAATTCATAACGAAATAAAAAAGAAATATACAATGGAGGTACATACTCATGGCCATTAGAGTAGGTATAATCGGCTACGGCAACCTTGCAAGAGGTGTCGAGAGCGAGCTTAGAAAGAATCCTGATATGGAGCTCAAGGGTGTATTCACAAGAAGAGATCCCTCCTCCCTCAAGATTAATACAGAAGGCGTTCCTGTTTACTCAGTAAACGACCTTGTTTCCAAGAAGGACGATTTTGACGTAATGTTCATCTGCGGTGGTTCCGCTACAGACCTTCCTGAGCAGACAAAGGAATACGCTAAGTACTTTAACGTAATCGATTCTTTCGATACACACGCAAGAATCCCCGAGCATTTCGCTAATGTAGATGCTTCTGCAAAGGCAGCTAACAAGGTTGCAGTTATTTCTGCAGGTTGGGATCCCGGAATGTTCTCTCTTACAAGACTTTACTCCAACGCTATCCTTCCCGAGGGAAGCGACTATACTTTCTGGGGTAAGGGTGTATCCCAGGGTCACTCCGATGCTATCAGAAGAGTTCCCGGCGTAAAGAACGGTAAGCAGTACACAATTCCCGTTGATGCTGCACTCGATGCTGTAAGATCCGGCAAGAACCCTGAGCTTACAACACGTCAGAAGCACACAAGAGAGTGCTTTATCGTTGCTGAGGAAGGCGCTGACAAGGCTCTTATCGAGAAGACAATCAAGGAGATGCCTAACTACTTCTCCGACTACGATACAACAGTAAACTTCATCTCTGAGGAAGAGTTCAATCAGAACCATGCTCGTCTTAACCACGGCGGCTTCGTATTCAGAAGCGGCAAGACAGGCTTCAACAACGAGAACAATCACGTTATCGAGTATTCTTTGAAGCTTGATTCCAACCCTGAGTTCACTGCTTCAGTACTTATCTGCTACGCAAGAGCAGCTTACAGACTCGAGCAGAAGGGTGACTTCGGATGCAAGACAGTATTTGATATCGCTCCTGCGCTCCTTTCTCCCCTCTCCGGTGAAGAGATCAGAGCTCACCTTCTCTGATAAACATACGAGAGTAACTACAAGGCCCCTTAAGCTTATTTGCTTGAGGGGCTTTTCTTATGCTTCTCTATTAACATTCTAAGGTCTTCTTCCATCTTACGTCGGTGCTCTTCACCAACCTTACGACGGGCAATTATATGGGTTCTGATCTCAGCAGCAGCCTCAGCTGACAGTCTTCCCTTCTCAAGAAGATAATTAAGACGCTTATCTAAACGATTAAGGAAAGATTCCTCATCGTAAAGCCCAATCACCCCCCAGTTTGTATGAACACCATGACCGTCTAAGATCTCATGTTCTGTAGCTTCTATATCTGTTGTCTTAACAAACTCCTCCGCAGCACTGTCTGCCATCTGCTCAATCATGCTTGCTGCCTGATCACCATATAGCCACTCAAATTCAGTCAATTCTTTTATATCGTGAATAGTCTCATCAGCAGCTGCCAGAAGTTCTGATCCATCGTGGTCTTCTAGCGGATAAGGCTTTTCAAATCCTGCGTCTCGAAGCGCCAATGTAATCGTCTGACGAACGGCACCAAGATCAATTAATGCTCCAGCTCCGCAAATACGAAGCTGGTCGTTCAAATACCCGTCGTGCTCAGTAAGATAGAACTTAATCCCCTTCTGAACAAGCTCTTTATGAAGGAGAACCAGCTTGTCGGCAGCCGTAATATCAATAGTTCCTATAGCTCTGGCATCTACCACTATACACTTAGTATCAAGTGCTATGGAACGCTCGATATTATCCACAAACTTATCAATATTTGCGAAGAACAAGTTGCCGTTGAATCTGTATATAACAGCACCCTTAATAGGATGTGCATTAGAGTTACGATTCAAAGAATGGTAATTACCGTGTCCGGGAATTCTTCCTAAAAATGTAGCCTGAGGATTAACGGCACGAACTGCAACTTCACCGAATGAGAGTACTACTCCGATTAATACGCCGTTAACGGTTCCGAATAATAAAACTGCAAGTAAGGAAATCATAAATACAATGAACTCATTACGATTCGACTTCCATAGTCTTAATGCCATTTTTGAATCTACAATTCCTATTAATGCAGTCATTACAATACCTGTTAATACAGGTACCGGCATATACTTAAGATAAGGCGCTCCAAAAAGTAATACCAACAGCATAACAGCACTTGCCGTTATGGACATAAGCTGGGACTTAACGCCGTTTGAGTCAGCGATACCGCTTCTTGATACACTTCCGTTAATAGGACATACTCCGGTAAATCCTGCAACAAGATTCATCGCTCCATATGCGAGAAGTTCCTTATTCTTATCTATCGAATAGTGATACTTCATGGCATAGCTCTCAGAAGCAAGCAAAGTCTGTGCCATGATAACGGCAGCTATACCCAGTGAAGATATGACAATTGAATTCATATTGCCTTTAACGACGCCCCAATCGGGGATAAAAAGCTTCGGCAAACCACTTGTTGTATCAGGCAAAAGCTTAACTCCATAACGATCAAGGCCTATACTCACCTGCAGAACAACACCAACAACAAGCATAACGATTGTCATGGGAATCTTGGGAATAAACTTCTTACAAACCAAGATTATCGTTACAGTACCTATACCCAGAACAAAAGATAAAAGATTAAACTTGGAAATCTCATCAACAATATTGATAATTAACGGCACCAGTTCACCCGTACCCGCATTACCTCCAAAAAGCTTAGGTATTTGCATAAGAATAATTGTCATACCTATGCCTGATATGAATCCGCCCATAACCGGAGTAGAAATATATTTAACTATTCTTCCCGCCTTAGCCATGTAGAAGAGCAAGAACCATATACTGACAGCAATCGCCACTATTGCCGCCAGACTCCTCGCTTCATTTGATTCAGACAAAAATCCTAATTCAGCCATCAGGCTTCCGACCATAACGGCAGGCATTGCATCTACGCCTACAACAAACTGAGGCGAAGTCGTCAACAAACCAAATATCAATATTGGAAACAAAGATCCATACAAACCATAAACCGGAGGCAGTCCCGCAATAGTTGCATATCCCATTGAGATAGGAATCGATACAAGCGCTACGATAAGACCTGACAACAAATCGTGCTTAAGGTCTATTGATTTCCTGTTAGTCTGAATCTGCCGTAAAAGTCGCATACTT
>JAKSRK010000025.1 GCA_024403655.1 Saccharofermentans sp.
TTATTCCCCGTAATCATCTCCCAGATGAGAACTGTACCGATGGCGATTATTCGCTGATCTGCGGGAGTGCCCGGTGTGATGGTTACTGTGTAGGTATCTGCTGATGTGAAAGCTGCTTTGGCAGAGAGATATTTCTTCTTGAAGTTAGCTACTACTTCTCCGCTTGGTGTCTCGATGAATGAGCCGTCTTTTAATGTGGATCTGAAGTGCATTATGGAGTTGCCTTCTTTGTCCAGAAGATTGCTTTTCTTAAGGGTGCAGATTATGTTGCCGTTGGCATCTGTAACGGAGCCGTAAAGACCCTGCTTTGATGTGCCTAATACTACTGTTCCGTCTATCTCGCATACCTGCAGCTGTGCTGCCTGGAAGATTGCTGTTCCTTTGCCGAGAAGAACACGTGAAGCATTGGCTCCTCCTGAGATGGATTCACTTATAAAGCCAATCTCAGCTCCTTGTTCGTTAAGGATTTTGAATGACTTTTTGCCCATGGAGATTTTCTCATCGATAATCAGAGTATTTGCACTCAGAATCTGTGAGTTGCCGCTTACTGCCGGTGTCGGGATCTCTGCTACAGGGGCGGTTGGTGTGGTTGCTTGTGTTGGTGTTTGTGTGGGTTGTTTTGCCGGCTTTGCCTTAGGCTGACGTAATGCGTTGAGTGCGAAGAAGAAGATAACTTCGGAGCCAAGCACGTTACATATAGAAGCGTTCTCAAGTAAAGCACTCCTGCTCATGTTGCCGGAGAATAGTAAAGCAGCGATTCCGATAGCTGCAAGAACGGATGCTATAAAGGCAAATCTTGCTTTGCCTTTTATTACTCCCGGAATAGTGAGAGCAAATGCTGCTACAAAGAGAGCAATTGCTACGTAGTGGATGGAGCTGACGTCTTTGTAGCTTTCTGCAATCGTTGCTGAATAAATAGAGAAGGCGATGCCGCCTGCAGGGATTATGAGGTAGAGCGGACGTATTCTCTGGAAGATGGCGATAAGTACATAAATAACGATGCACGCTATGGCGAAGATAACTGACATTCTATCCAGTTTATATAAGCCGTATCTGTATTCGATCATGTGACTGGAAGAATCTTTTGCGTAAATCTCCAGGTTCTCGAGGTATTCGCCATATTGACCAACGGCGTCTCTTTTGCATTCGTTAGCAATCAAGGCATTAACTAATATGCCCGCGATAGCGATGAGCGTTGCAAATATACTTCGTCTTTTTGTTTCTGCCTCCATGAGTCTTTCCTCCCGCGTGCCGGATTTTACATAATTATTCTAATAATACTCATGTGAAATCCCTGTAAACATCTCTGATTACTATGAATTCAGTGTTAATTAATGAGATGGCAGTTTTTCCTTCAGTTCCCATATGTGAATAATGAATGAATTATGAGCGGCAAAATAGAAATCAATCTATCAAAATATTATAATAATTGAAACTATGACCAGAGATTCCTTGCGGGGAATGAGGATTTGTAATGTCTTTTTTTATTGAACATCAGCTTAATATAATGATGGTCCTCAGTGGCATAAGTATATCTGTCTTTTTCTTTTTGGCATTCATGAAGATGGATAGTAAGTACAAGAAGTATGCCTTCCTGCAGATTTCTTTCTTTGCTATGCTTTTGCTTCTGGCAGACAGGACCGCTCACTTTTATGAAGGTGATGTCTCTACTGTCGGATACTGGATGGTCAGGATAAGTAATTTCCTTGTATATGCCTCTATTTTGCTGGTTTTAAACGGCTTTAACAACTATCTTCTTTTGTTTGCTCGTCCGGGGGAGGCGGAGTGTCGGAATAAGGCTGCTTTGTCCTTTAGCAGGATACTGGTGCTGTTGGGCTTAGGTCTGCTCATTGTATCGCAGTTTACCGGTCTGTACTATTCCTTCAGCAGTACTAATACCTATGAGCGTTCGCCCGGCTTTGTTATTTGCTATGTTATTCCAATCTTAATGATTCTTGGGCAGTTTGCTTTTATAGCAACAAACAGAAACTGCTTTTCGAAGAAGATCTATATTTCTCTTTTAATATTCGTGACACTGCCGGTAGTAGCAGGCATTATGCAGATATATGTTTACGGTGCTTCTCTTACTTCCATAAGCATCGCGGTTTCCGCTATTGTTGCATATTTCTTCGCTTTGTCCGACCAGAACAGCGTGCTTGCAAGCGTTGCCGAGAAGGAAATGAATGCCGCACTTGAGATAAAGAGAAAGTCCAGCGATTTGCTGCAGCAGACGGTAGAGGCTTTGGCGTCCGCAGTAGATGCCAAGGATACATATACGCATGGTCATTCTTATAGAGTTGCTCAGTACTCAAGAAAGATTGCAGAGATATCGGGTATGTCCAATAAGGAATGCGATGATATATACTTGGCGGGACTTTTGCATGATGTAGGTAAGATCGGTATAGATGACAGCATCATTAACAAGAAGGGTAAGTTAACGGATGAGGAGTTCGCCAACATTAAGCTCCATTCGACTCTTGGCGGACAGATCTTATCCAAGATTGTTATCTCTCCTTACTTAAGTGTCGGTGCGCGTTACCATCACGAGAGATATGACGGTACGGGTTATCCTGATAATCTTAAGGGGGAAGATATACCTAAGTTTGCAAGAATCATTGCCGTGGCGGATGCTTACGATGCAATGACTTCAAAGAGAAGCTACAGAGACATTATTCCTCAGACGTATGTTCGTGAAGAATTGATTAAGGGTATGGGAACTCAGTTTGATCCGGAATTTGCAAAGATCATGCTGACCTTACTTGATAATGACGATGAATATAAGCTTAAGGAAGCACCGGTTGAAGAAGCATTCGGATCCAACTTGTCTTATAAGTTCGAGGAGTATAAGAGTAATATCTCCGTAGGTATTCAGATTACCGATTGTCCTATAACTATCAAGGTTAAGTATAAGGCTAATAAGCAGGGCGGCCAGCCGACTCTTATCCTCTACGATTCAGCCGATGCAAGATACTATCTGGAAGATAATTATTTGGCTGGCGAGATGGATTTTATAGAGTTTGCTGCCATTGATATGGACGGCTCAGTTTATCCGGATTATGTCAGAGATTATAAGTCCGAGATTAGCACAGAGACTTCCGCGCAGTCTGATACGGCAACTTTGTATATGGTTAAGCAGGATGATCATTTGATGATTAAGATTACGCAGGGAGACTCGGAGCAATCTTTGGTATTTGCCCTGTACGATGCTTCAAGATATGTCTACCTTGCCTTCACCGGAGAGAACTGCAGCCTTGATATTCTTGATGTGGATATTGCTTCCGAAGCGGCAGAAGAAGGCTTCATTCCTCGTATCGCTCCCAAGATCAGTTATATTGATGTACCTGCGGGTACTATTCCCAACATTCAGGTGGACGGATGGGTAACGGCCCGTTCTGAAGTCCTTGAATTAGGAGAAGCCGCCGATATTAACTTCCATTCGATGAGTCTTCCTTCCTCAAGAAGAATCTGGCACTGCCCGATAGTTTTCTTCTTTACTTCAGATGACGGTAAGGTTGACGGTCCTAACTACAGGGAACTGGCTTTTGTAAGATTCGATGGTGAAGTCTGGTGTAAGAGTGGCTGTACCGATAATACGACAACGGTAACCAAGACCGACTCCTTCGAGAACTGGAGCGTATGGAAGCAGAAGAACAAGAACGGCGTTGACTGCAGCTTAACAATCTCTCGTAAGGGGAATATCATCGATTTTCGCATCGAAGACAGCGGACTTATTATCGAGAATCGTTCCATAATACCCAAGGATGTAAATAACGTTTATTACTATTTCACAGGAGATATGTGTGCACTGACAAATATACAGGTGAATTGAAGGAGTAAGTATGATTAGGAAGACTATTGAATATGTTAATCAGAAGCAGTTCGAGAATAGCCTGGATTTATATAAGCAAAGATTACTGGAGTAGTATAAGTACGATGAGCTGTCCATGTATTTTCAGATATTTTCCACCGAACTTGATGAGAAGAGTGTAAGACCCGTCTGGGAAGGAATAGAGAATATATTCCCCGGTAAGCCCTGGTTCGGTCATTCTACTGCAGGTAATGTGGCAGACTATGAGATTACTGCCGATCTGTCAGTTACCATTACTGTCTTCGAGAAGGCTTCTTCGAGGTTTAAGATCCTTGTCTCCTACAATCTTCAGCAGAATAGGCGGAGATGAATTCGTAGTAATACTCGATTCGAATCCGGAGCAGATGGAAAAGCTTGAAGAAGAACTCAAAAGCCGCATTGAGGAATATAATAGTAAGGAAACTTATGCTTTATCCATGGCTGTCGGAAAGGCAAGACTTAATGACAGCGACGGCAGTAAGGGTTCTATAAGCGACTGGAAAATGAACGCTGACATGGAGATGTACCGTGCCAAGGATAATTTCTATAAAGAGAACAGAAGGAGCAGAGTGTAATTATGGGAAAGACATTAGTAGCTTATTTCAGTGCAAGCGGAATCACAAAGAAGAAGGCAGAGCAGATTGCAGAAGGAATCGGGGCTGACCTTTATGAGATAACGCCTAAGGTTTTGTACACAGAGGCTGATCTTAACTGGATGGACAAGAACTCCAGAAGCAGCATCGAAATGAACGACAAAAAGTTCAGACCGGAAATGGCAGACAACGACGCCAAAGTAGAGGAATACGACAGGATAGTACTCGGCTTCCCCATATGGTGGTACGTAGCTCCTACTATCGTTAATACTTTCCTCGAAAGGTTTGACTTCACCGGAAAGAAGATACTTGTATTTGCTACGTCAGGCGGAAGCTCATGGGGTAATACCATAAAGGAACTTATGCCTTCAGCACCCGGCGCTGAATTCATAGAAACACAGATTATTAACAGCGATATTACTGACGCTGATATTAAGAAAATATTCGGATAATTCTATTTGGAGTGTGCTATGAAATACACAAAATTAGGTAAATCAGATTTGAATGTATCACGTATCTGCATGGGCTGCATGGGATTCGGTGATGCGGCAGCGGGCCAGCATGCCTGGACCCTTGATGAAGATGCATCAAGAGAAATCATAAAGTACGGCCTTGATAACGGAATTAACTTCTACGATACGGCGATTGCTTACCAGGGCGGAAGCAGTGAGCGTTATGTCGGTAAGGCATTACGCGACTTCGCCAGGAGAGAAGACGTAGTCGTAGCCACAAAGTTCTTACCCAGAAGTCAGGACGAGATCGATAATAAGGTAAGCGGCAGGCAGCATATTGAGAATTCACTGAACCAAAGTCTTACGAATCTCGGTATGGACTATGTCGATCTTTATATCTGCCATATGTGGGATTATAAGACTCCCATTGAAGAGATAATGGAAGGTCTTGATGCTGTTGTTAAGGCAGGTAAGGCCAGATATATCGGAATCTCCAACTGCTATGCATGGCAGCTTGCCAAGGCGAACTTCTATGCCAGAGAGAACGGACTTAGTGAATTTGTTTCAATACAGGGACACTATAATCTGATTGCAAGAGAAGAAGAGCGCGAGATGGCACCTTTCTGCTATGACCAGAATATTGCCATGACTCCTTATAGTGCGCTGGCAAGCGGCAGACTCTCAAGAAAGCCGGGTGAGACATCTGCCCGCCTTGAGAAGGATGCATTCGCGAAGTTTAAGTACGATCAGACAGCCGAGGCCGACGGCCTCATCATTACAAGAGTTATGGAGATTGCCGAGAAGCGCGGTGTATCCATGACCGAAGTATCACTTGCATGGCTTTTAAGTAAAGTAACTTCACCTGTAGTAGGTGCTACCAAGATGAAGCATGTAGACGGTGCGGTAAAGGCAGTGGAGCTTGAACTGACTTCAGATGAGATAGCTTACCTTGAAGAATTATATGTCCCGCATGCTCTTGCCGGAGTAATGGCTCAGAACGGTAAGTAAGAACGGAACTTGTTATATAGAGGAGACAATTAACATGATTTATAACGATTATAACGGAATTAAGCTTTCTGCTCTCGGACTTGGAACGATGAGACTTCCTGTCATAGGCGGAGACGACAGTAAGATTGATGTTGAAGCTTCTAAGAAGATGTTCGCATATTCAATGAAGGCAGGCGTCAATTACTACGATACAGCTTACGGCTACCATGGCGGTCAGTCTGAGATAGTAGTCGGTCAGCTCCTTAAGGACTACGACAGAGACAGCTTCTACTTAGCTTCCAAGTTCCCGGGATATGACCTCTCCAACATGCCTAAGGTTAAGGAGATTTTTGAGGATCAGCTTGTAAGATGTCAGGTTGACTACTTCGATTTTTACATGTTCCATAATGTATGTGAGCTCAATGTGGATATGTATCTGGATCCTAAGTACGGCATCTACGATTACCTCATGGAGCAGAAGAGAAACGGACGCATTAAGCACCTCGGCTTCTCTGCTCATGGTGATATTGAATGTATGACCAAGTTCCTTGACGCTTACGGCAAGGATATGGAGTTCTGCCAGATAGAGCTTAATTACTTCGATTACAAGTTCCAGGATGCCAAGGGCAAGGTCGAACTTCTTGATAAGTGGAATATCCCCGTATGGGTTATGGAGCCTGTAAGAGGAGGACAGCTGGCTACTCTTTCCGATGAAGCGACTGCCAGACTTAAGGAAGCAAGACCTGATGAAGAGGTACCTGCATGGTCCTTCAGATTCCTGCAGTCTATTCCGAGTGTAGTAGTAACACTTTCCGGTATGTCCAACATGGATCAGCTTGTTGCCAATATCGGAACTTATGAAGAGAACAAGACCTTAAGCGAAGAAGAGATGGCTCTTATTCTCGGTATCGCAGATGACATGATCAGTAAGACAACAGTACCCTGTACAGGTTGTCATTACTGTGTAAGCAAGTGTCCCAGGCAGCTTGATATTCCATTCCTTCTTAAGCTTTATAACGAGGCTATGGTTGCAGGTGCAGGTGACTTTATTGCTCCCATGGCTCTTGCTTCAATCGACGCGGATAAGGGACCCGAGTGCTGTATCTCCTGCCATAGCTGTGAGAAGGTATGTCCTCAGGGATTAAAGATTTCTGAAGAACTCGCAAGATTTGCAAAGAAGATGGGACGCTAAGAGGACTAATTGAACCGGGGTGGCAACGATACTGCCTTTGATTCCGTTAGTGGCTCGTAAACAGATTGTTAATAGTGAGCCGATTTATAGCAAAACAGTCATTAGGGAGTAAAATAGAAGAATAAATGGAATAGGTGGATATAATCTGTAGACTTATACGGGGATTCGATATATGTATTACACAGTAATTGGATTGATTGCCATAGTACTTCACCTGATAATGAATCATGAGTGTATCAAGATTCGTGTAAGTACCGATCAAGTAAAAAGAGCTCATGAGCAGTTCGTATTGGCGTCGCTGATGTATTTTATTACTGATGCTTTCTGGGGTGTGTTCGATACATTGAGGGTACCGGAATTCTTGTACGCGGATACAATTATCTACTATATATCGATGGCACTTACCATAGCTTACTTATGTAGTTATGTTACCCTGTATCTGAATCTTCAGACCGGATTCGGACAGTTCATAAGATTATTCGGACAGGCATTCGCATGCCTTGAGATGGTCCTTCTTGTCGTAAATCACTTTATTCACATCTTCTTCTGGATACGTCCCGATGGCACATATGAGGCATATAGTTACAGATATATAGCACTCCTCATGCAGGTAGTCCTCTGTGTATTACTGTTAGCAGAATCCGGTGTTGCCATGATTAAGTCAACGGGTGCCATGAGGAAGAAGTGCTTCACGATTCTCCTGTTCTGTCTGACCATGTCGGTCGCTATTTTGTTCCAGGTTCTTTATCCGCTTCTTCCCATATACTCTATCGGTCTTCTTATCGGTAACGGTATTATCCATACATTCGTTAATGAGGGTGAGAAGGAAGACCAGTTCATGGTCCTTCAGTCGATGGCTGATATTCATTACAGCATGCACGTGGTTGATCTTGCCAAGGATACTCTGGAAGAGTTCTCGGCAGGCGTTGATGTAAAGGCACTCGTTAATGACGACAAGACAGGTGCCCGTGAGCTGATGCATAAAGTCATGAAGACTCTGATTACTGAAGAATACTCCGATGCGGCGCTGGAATTTACGGATCTTGCTACACTGCCGGAAAGAATGCGAGGCAAGAAGACACTCTCACAGCAGTTTGTCGGTGTAAATACCGGCTGGATACAGACTATGTTCGTGGCTATTGAGACTGATCCCTACGATAAGCCTACCAAGGTCATCTTTACTACCAGAGTAATTGAAGAAGAGAAGAAGAATGAGGAGATTCTTGTTAAGAAGACTATCCTTGATGAACTTACAGGTCTTTATAACAGAAGAGCCTACGAGGAAGACATCCAGGAATTAGGCAGCGGAACTATAGCAGAAGACTTTGTCTATGCATCCATAGACGTTAATGGTCTGAAGGTTGTTAACGATGAGATTGGTCATGCCGCGGGTGATGAACTTATTAAGGGCGCAGCCGACTGCATGAAGAATGCCTTCGGAAGCTACGGTAAGGTCTATCGAACAGGCGGAGATGAATTCGTAAGCATCTTCTATGCGGGTGAAGAACAGTTGAAGGCTATCACAGCTGATCTGGAATCAATTACCGATAAGTGGTCAGGCAACCTTGTATCGACTCTGTCCATATCCGTCGGCTATGTTACCAGACGTGAATTTGCAGAAGAGACGATTCTTGATATAGCAAAGATAGCAGATCAGAGAATGTATAAGGCTAAGAGCGCTTACTATTCCAAGAAGGGCGTTGACCGCAGAGGTCAGGCAGCCGCCAATACGGCTCTTTGTAATCTTTACACCAAGATACTTAAGATTAATATTACTGACGATACATATTCGATTGTAAGCATGGACGATGCAGAGAAGACCAGTGCCAAGGGCTTCGCGCATACAATTTCCGAATGGCTTACAGGTTTTGCTAAATCTGGTCAGGTACATAAGGACGATCTTGATAATTATCTTAAGAAGACAGACCTTAATTACTTAAGTGAATACTTTAAGGAAGGAAAGACTTCAATAAGTATTCAGTACAGAAGGATGTACTCTGACGGATTCAAGCAGGCCGCAATGGACATGATTCCTGCTGACGATTATTCTGACGAGAATCAGACCTTATTCCTTTATGTAAAGAATATCGATATCTAAGAGGTTACATGAATATAGAAGATACAGAAGAGATATTATCCGGAATCGATTATCTGTACGGTAAGTACGGTGTGTCAAAAGACTTCTATCTGTCCCTTTCAGATGAAGCCAGAATTAAGGGCATGAAGGGGATTCTTGCTGATCTCGATAGAAACAAAACAAGGAATTATTCAGCAGAAGATGTCGAACTGATTAAGGATATTTATTTTGTTTGCTGTTAACAGATGAGGATAGAGAAAGGAGTTGTAACTGTAAATGGATAAAAAGGCAATGTATAAGCTTAGCTACGGATTATTCGTGCTTACTGCCAGGGAAGGCAATAAGGACAATGCCTGTATTATTAATACTGCCATCCAGGCGGCTTCTGCACCTAATCAGATCAGTATTTGTGTCAATAAAGCTAACTACACACATGACATGGTTATGCGCACAGGCGTATTTACGGTATCTGTATTAAGCAGACAGGTTAAGTTTGACCTGATTAAGCATTTTGGTTTTCAAAGTGGTAAAGATACTGACAAGTTTGCCGACTTTGATATGTGCGAACGCGGGAATAACGGCCTCTTTTATATAACGGAAGGGACTAATGCTTTTATTTCCGTCAAGGTCGATAAGACTGAAGATCTTGGATCTCATACAATGTTTGTAGGTGAGATTACTGATATGGAAGTATTAAGTGATTCACCATCGGTGACTTACGATTACTATATGAGCAATATTAAGCCTAAGCCACAGGAAATAGGTAAGACCGAAGATGGCAAGACTATCTGGCGCTGTACAATCTGCGGATATGAATATGTAGGTGAGGAATTACCTGATGATTTTATCTGTCCTACCTGCAAACATCCGGCTTCGGATTTTGAGAAAGTAACTACAAATAAAAATATTAAAATAACGGAGGAAAAGAAAATGACAAAGTGGGTATGTCCCGTATGCGGTTATGTACATGAAGGACCTGAGGCACCTGAGGAGTGTCCTGTATGTCATGTTAAGGGAGCTTCCTGGAACAAGATGGATGAGAACATGAAGCTCGCGGCTGAGCACGAATATGGTGTATACGCTAAGACGGTAAAGAACAATCCTGATATCAGCGAAGAGGATAAGAAGTATATTTTTGATCAGCTTATGGCTAACTTCCAGGGTGAGTGCTCAGAAGTTGGTATGTATCTTTGCATGGCTCGTATTGCTCATCGCGAAGGTTATCCTGAGATTGGTCTTTACTGGGAGAAGGCTGCCTTTGAAGAAGCTGAGCATGCTGCTAAGTTTGCAGAACTTCTTGGCGAAGACCTTGAAGCAAACATGAAGGCTACTACAAAGGATAATCTCAAGTGGAGAGTTGACTGTGAGTTCGGTGCTACACAGGGTAAGTTCGACCTGGCTCTTTGTGCCAAGAAGAATAATCTTGATGCAATCCATGATACAGTCCATGAGATGGCAAGAGATGAGGCAAGACACGGTAAGGCTCTTAAGGGTCTTCTCGACAGATACTTCAAGTAATTAACGTCTCGGTTAGAATGCATTAACGCGAGGAGTAGAGAGATCTGCTCCTCGCTTTTGCCATTAGCACATAAGTGTGGAATAGGGGGAAATAAATGGAAATAAATGAAATAACAGTTGCACTTAAGCATAAAGAAGGAAGTTACGGAATAATGGATCTGGCAGCAGATACTAATGCTCTCAGATTTACTATTGATAAATACGGTATTGCTGAATGTGATTTGCCTGCTACTAACAGTCATATCAGAGTATATTCACTTCCTGATAATCTTATGGATACGCTCGAAGCAAGATATGACGAGCATGAGAATTTACAAGAGATTACATACGATAACTATGGCCAGACTCGATATTTGTATATTAATCTCAGTTCTGACTATAAGGATTCTGTTATTAAGCAGTATGTCGCACAGAATGTACAGATGATAGCAGACAGAATCTTAGAGTCTGATGAACCGGTCATGAGACTTATCTTTGACAGCTTCTACGATGGCGAAGCCGTAAGCTACTATGCTACCGCCGGCAGGGAGAGTGACAGAGCGGATATCCTTGAGAAATATGGTAACGACTCTGATATCTTGGATAACAGCGGTAATTATCCTCGTAACAAATGGATATTTGCCGATAACGCTTCACTAGGCATTATCTTAATGTGCAGCGACAGCAAAGAGCGTAATAAGCTCTTCAATGAGATAAAAGAAGCATTAACAGAAGGTATCATTAATCTGGTCGACAGCCGAATCGCTAAGACAGAAGACTATAAAGTAATCACCAATCAGTTCGATTAAACTCTCCGTTGGTAATACAAGCCTATCGTTTTTATAGAGGGATATTAATGATTGAATTCCCATGCCCCTATGACTATAATGTAATAGTTTCTTAGCGAACTATTAGAAGAGGGAATATGGATACAAACGAGATTGTAATGCCGGGGATTCATCTGAAGAAGCTGATTGCTCAAAAGTATGAACCGATCCTGGCTGAATATGATTTACGACCTGTAGAGATAGATATTCTTGTGTTTTTGAAGAAGACCGACAGTGATACTGCCAGGGATATTATTCAGTGCAAGCATCTGTCCAAGGCACATGTTTCCAAATCCATCGATAACTTAAAATCAAAGGGTTTTATCAGTCTTGTGGAAGATGAGGACGATCACAGGATTATGCATATCAGCTTAACTGACAAATCCGATGAAGTTATCAGTATGGCCAGGGAAGTATATGAAGAGTGCATTGAGATTATGACGCGCGGAGTCGACAGGGAAGATATAGAAGTCGTCAAAAAGGTAATGCTTAAGGTAAATGAGAACATTATCGAAGCACTTGATTAAGTTGGAGAATAAAGAAAAGAGGTTTTATAAATGGTAAGAATAATGAGGTACTTCCGAGGGAAGGAGTGGTGCATGATTGTCATTGCGATTGTCTGCATCGTCCTTCAGGTAAAGCTTGATCTTAAGTTCCCCGAGTATATGTCGGAGATCACGACTTTGGTACAGACAGAGGGTAACGCGATGTCTGATGTATGGGCAGCAGGCGGCAAGATGATGATCTGCGCACTGGGCTCTCTGGTGCTGGCGATAATTATGGGATTCTTATCCTCGCAGATAGCAGCCAGATTCTCATACAGATTAAGAGAAGGCGTTTACAATAAGGTAATGTCTTTCTCTGATGAAGAGATGAATAAGTTCTCTACGGCAAGTTTGATTACACGTTCAACAAACGATATCACTCAGATTCAGATGTTCGTTGTATTCGGTATGGTAATCCTTATTAAGGCTCCTATTACTGCCGTAATTGCCATGCAGAAGATCAGTACAAAGAACTGGCAGTGGACTGCCCTTACAGGCGGTGTCATCGGATTTATCTGCCTGATTCTCGGCTTTGTAATGATTTATGCGATTCCCCGCTTCAAGAAGATGCAGGTACTTACAGATAATCTTAACAGAGTAACAAGAGAGAATCTTACGGGCTTGCTTGTAGTAAGAGCATATAACGCCGAACCCTTCCAGGAAGGCAAGTTTGACGATGCAAACGATGAGCTTACAAAAACACAGCTGCAGGCACAGACTGCAATGACGGTCATGAATCCGGGACTTAATCTGGCCATGAACGGACTGACACTCGGAATATACTGGATAGGTGCGGTTCTTATAAGCAACATCACGGTTGTAGACCCCGCATCGATGATGGAGAGAGTAACAATCTTCTCCGACATGGTTGTATTCATTAACTACGCTATGCAGGTAGTAATGTCCTTCCTTATGCTTGTAATGATATTCATTATGCTTCCCAGAGTATCCGTATCAGCCAAGCGTCTTAACGAAGTATTATCTACCACAGTCAGAATGAAGAATGGCACTAAGGCTGCCGGCAATGCCGACATGAAGGGTGAGGTTGAGTTTAAGGATGTATCATTTCGCTATCACGATGATGCAGAGGACGTAATTCACAACATCAGCTTCAGTGCGCACAGAGGCGAGACGGTAGCTTTGATAGGTGCTACCGGTTCGGGTAAGAGTACAATTATCAACCTCATACCCAGACTTTATGACGTTACTTCAGGTGAGGTGCTCGTAAACGGCGTTAACGTAAAAGAGTATTCTTTTAAGGCACTGCGCGAAAGGATTGGTTTTGTCCCTCAGAAGGCATTCCTCTTCTCCGGAACAGTAGCAGAGAACATAGGATACGGTGAAGAGAATCCCGCCGAAGAAGACATTAAGAAGTCTACTAAGATTGCACAGGCGGCAGAATTCGTAGAGACGGAAGAAGTCGGCTACGAGGGCCATGTAGCACAAAACGGAAGTAACTTCTCAGGTGGCCAGAGACAGAGACTGTCAATTGCAAGAGCGATTGCCAAGAATGCGGAGATACTTATCTTTGATGACTCCTTCTCAGCTTTGGACTACAGAACGGACAGAGTCCTTAGAAGCGAACTTAATAAAGAGATTAAAGACGTAACCAAGATTATCGTTGCACAGCGTATCGGAACGATTATGGATGCTGACCGTATCCTGGTTATAGAAGACGGTGAGATAGTCGGTAACGGAACTCACAAAGAACTTATGAAGTCCTGCAATACTTATCAGGAAATTGCTTATTCTCAGCTTTCAAAGGAGGAACTTGGTGTATGAGTGCAAATAACGAGAACAGAAGACCAAGACCTCGTATGGGAGGTATGGGACACGGCGGCAGAGTTGCCGAGAAGCCTAAGAACTTTAAGTCTGCAATGGCAAAACTTGTCGGATACTGTAAGCCTTTTGCAGTAGTAATAATAATCGCGCTCGTGTGCGATATGCTTGGCGTAGTATTCCGTCTGATGGGCCCCGACCAGTTAAGAAAGATTACAAATATTCTTACAGAAGGTCTTATGGGATCGATTGATATGGACGGCATTATGTCCGTAATTAAGCTTCTCATTATCCTTTATGTAGCAGGATCCGTCTTAAGCTTCGTAACGGGAATCATAATGACGATAGTAACTCAGAAGGTCAACAGAGGTCTTCGTGATTCTATCTCCAAGAAGATTAACAGACTTCCTGTATCTTATTTCCATAAGACAAGTACAGGTGATGTCCTTTCTCGTGTAACGAACGATGTCGATATGATCGGACAGACACTGCACCAGAGTATTAGTTCCCTCATAAGTGCAATTACAATGTTCATCGGATCCATAATCATGATGACATATACCAACTGGATTATGTCCATTGTAGCTATCTTAAGTTCCATTATCGGCTTTGTCTTTATGGGACAGATTATGTCGAGAACACAGAAGTTCTTCGCTGCAAGACAGAAGTGGCTCGGTGAGATGAACGGCCATGTTGAAGAGATTTATACAGGTCAGAAGATCGTTAAGCTCTTTAATGCCGAAGATAAGGAAAAGGCTAAGTTCGACTTCATCAACGACAAGATGCGTGAGAATAACTGGAAGTCTCAGTTCCTCTCAGGTCTTATGCAGCCCCTGATGGGATTTGTCGGTAACTTCGGTTATGTTGCCGTATGCGTTACAGGTGCACTTCTTACCATGAAGGGCAAGACTGACTTCGGTGTTATCGTTGCCTTTATGGTATATATCCGTCAGTTCACGGCTCCTCTTTCCCAGCTTGCTCAGGCTGCTACAACATTGCAGTCAACCGCTGCCGCTTCAGAGAGAGTATTTGAATTCCTCGAGGCAGATGAGATGGAAGATGAGAGCGGCAAGTCTCACGTGCTTACCAATGTCAGAGGTGAGGTCGAGTTCGAGCATGTTCGCTTCGGCTATACTGAGGATAAGGAGATTATCCACGACTTCAGCGAGCATATCCTTCCCGGTCAGAAGGTCGCTATCGTAGGTCCTACCGGTGCAGGTAAGACGACAATGGTTAACCTTCTTATGAGATTCTATGAGATTAACAGCGGTGCAATTAAAATCGATGGTGTTAATACATCTGAGATGACAAGAGAAGAGGTTCATGATCTCTTCGGAATGGTTCTTCAGGATACATGGCTCTTCGAAGGAACTATTCGCGATAATCTTGCTTACGGCAAGACCGGTATCAGCGATGAAGATCTTCTTAAGGCATGTAAGGAAGTCGGACTCGGACACTTCATTCATTCTTTGCCTGAAGGTCTTGATACAGTCCTTGACGATTCAGTTAATCTCTCTGCAGGTCAGAAGCAGCTTATGACTATCGCAAGAGCAATGATCGAGAATGCTCCCATGCTGATTCTCGACGAGGCTACATCTTCGGTAGATACCAGAACGGAGCTTCAGATACAAAGAGCTATGGAGGCTCTTACTGTCGGAAGAACATCCTTCGTTATCGCACATCGTCTGTCTACGATTAAGAATTCGGATAAGATTCTTGTTATGCGCGAAGGTGATATCGTAGAATCCGGAACACATGATGAGCTTCTTGCATTAAACGGCTTCTATGCTCAGCTTTATAACAGCCAGTTTGAAGTAGCATAAGCTTAAAGAAGAATTGCAAACTATCGGAAAGCGCCTTGCAGTAATGCGGGTGCTTTTCGCTATTATAGAAACAAAAAGGTCAATCTGTGATTTACCTTTTGCAGCTGCTTACCGGATAGAATAAAGCCATAAAAGCAAGGAGGTAACTGATATGTACGGAGCAATAATCGGAGATATTATCGGAAGTAAGTTTGAATTTGACAGAGGTAATAAGAGCAGAGAGTTTGAGCTCTTTACAAAGCTGGATATGTTTACCGATGATACGGTAATGTCTGTTGCAGTGGCGCAGGCTATTATGGATGCAGGTAAAGAGGCGGACGAGAAGACAGTTAAGGCTAATCTTATTAAGTCCATGAAGAAGTGGGGACGGAAGTATCCTTATGCGGGCTACGGTGGAAGATTTATCGACTGGGTATTAAGCGATGATCCAAAGCCTTATGGAAGCTACGGCAACGGTTCGGGTATGAGAGTATCTGCAGTCGGATGGGCATACGATACTATTGAGCGCACACGCGAAGTCGCAAGATGGACGGCGGAAGTTACCCATAACCACCCTGAAGGTATTAAGGGAGCTGAGTCGGTAGCAGCTGCTATCTTCATGGCAAGAAGCGGAGCCTCAAAGGAAGCTATCAGAAGCTACATCGTAACTGAATTCGGCTATGATCTGAGCAGAACTCTGGATGAGATTCGCCCCTTTTATCACCATGTGGAAGACTGCATGAAGACTATTCCGGAGGCATTTGAATGTTTCCTTGAAGCTGAATCCTACGAGGAATGCATAAGAAATGTTATGTATATCGGAGGCGACACGGATACTCTCGGAGCTATTGCAGGATCGATTGCAGACGCATTCTGGGGGATTCCCATGAACTTTATCACAGCGGCAAATGAATATCTGGATGATGAACTTCTGGAGGTTATAGAGAAGTTTTATGAAGAAGTCATTGATGATAAAGGCGGTGTGATAGTAAACTAACAGTACTATCAGTCTATGGAGTATTGTATGGAAAAGAAGAACTACAAAAGAACGCAGCTTGCCTGCTATCTTGGCTTTGTAACGCAGGCTATATGTGCTAATTTTCTGCCTCTTTTGTTCCTGACTTTCCATAACAGCTATAGCGTATCCTTCGCTATGCTGGCTATGCTGTCGACCTGTTTCTTCGTAACTCAGCTGATTGTCGATTTCCTTTGTGCGGGGATAGTAGACAGACTGGGTTATAGGGCATGCATTATCGCGGCGGAAGTGACATCGGGTCTTGGACTCGCAGGACTAGCAGTTTTTCCTGATCTGATGCCTTCAGCTTATGCCGGAATCATCGTATGTGTAATTCTTTATGCGATAGGAAGCGGCCTTGCCGAAGTGCTTGTAAGTCCTATCATTGAGGCCTGTCCTTTTGATAATAAGGAAGCTAGCATGAGCCTTCTTCATTCCTTCTACTGCTGGGGCTCTGTCGCGGTTATATTAGGATCTACTTTATTCTTTACTGTATTCGGAATAGAGAACTGGAAGATACTCGCGCTTATCTGGGCGATTATTCCTCTTTTAAATATCTATAATTTTGTCACCTGTCCCATTGAGCCGCTGGTAGAAGAAGGTAAGAGCATGACCATGGCAGAACTGTTCAGAACAAAGCGCTTCTGGGTGTTCATTATCCTGATGATATGCGCCGGTTCTTCTGAGATAGCCATGTCACAGTGGGCATCCGCATTCGCCGAGTCGGCACTTCATGTATCTAAGGTTGTGGGAGATCTGGCTGGTCCCTGCGGCTTTGCCGTCTGTATGGGAATCAGCCGTTCCCTTTACGGTAAGTTCGGTGAGAAGGTAGACCTTACAATCTTCATGATGGGTTCAGGCATTATGTGCCTTGCCTGCTATCTGATAGCAGGACTTGCTTCTATTCCGATTCTCGGCTTAATAGGCTGCGCTTTATGCGGATTCGCGGTAGGCATTATGTGGCCCGGATCAATCAGCATCTCATCCAAGATACTTCCTACGGGCGGTACTGCCATGTTCGCACTTCTTGCCCTGGCAGGAGACCTCGGAGGTGCATTGGGACCTTCAATAGTCGGTAATGTATCCCAGTTATTCGGTAATAATCTCCAGGCTGGTGTTCTTGCCGGAATGGGTTTTCCGCTTGTTCTTGTAATAACGGTTTTTTATATCAGAAAAAAGTACAGACAGGAATACTAATAGAAGTTTCTTTTACTGAAAACGTATTGTAACAGTTTGTTTTCATTTTAACTAACTTATGACGGACATTATTGAGCAGTATGTTTTATAATATCCACATGAGGGAAATAGTATGAGAACACGTAAAAGAATAGCTGTATTTCTCGGTGAGATTGGCCGAGACTATCAGAAGAACTTCATAAGAGAAGTGGCGAAGGTAGCCGGTTCAAGAGACTACGATATTTTTGTGTTTAATAATTTCGGTGCTTATAATGCCACGGAGCTTTTTGATATTGGCGAACGTGATGTTATAAATATCCCCGTGTTCTCAGAATTTGCCGGCATTATTTCTTTACCTGATACTTTTGATATCGACGGTATGGAGCAGATGCTCATAGACAAGATCAGAAAAGAATCTGACTGTCCGATAGTTTCCATCAGAAACGGTTCATCCAGGACCAACAGAATCGTATTTGATAACCACGGTACACTTTATGAGATGACAAAGCATTTCATTGATGAGCATGGTTTTAAGAATATCTGCTTTATGTCCGGTCCGCTGAATGTAGAAGATTCCGTTCGCAGACTTAAGGGCTTTGAAGATGCCATGAAGGATGCAGGTCTTGAAGTTACCGACGATATCATTATTGAAGGTGATTTCTGGAAGTATGTAAGTAAGGCTGCAGCAGATAAATTCCTTAAGGCTTATGACGGTAAGACAGAGGCGATTATATGTGCCAATGACTATATGGCACTCGGTCTTATGGAAGAACTTGAATCCAGAGGGGTAAGAATTCCGGAAGATATTGCTATTTCTGGTTTTGATGAGACTGTCGAAGGAGCTGCTTCAAGTGTTGCTCTTACCACTGTTGCAATTCCCATCGTACAGATGGCGACCAAG
Organism: Saccharofermentans sp.; assembly: GCA_024403655.1. Lineage (GTDB taxonomy): Bacteria > Bacillota > Clostridia > Saccharofermentanales > Saccharofermentanaceae > Saccharofermentans. The sequence goes on from JAKSRK010000025.1 coordinate 18,691, forward strand.
GCCGTTGATACGATTGAGGAACTTATAGGCGGAGCAGTTATTACATCCGATATTGAACTTAAGGGAACCATTATTCCCAAGTGCAGCTGCGGATGTTGCTCGGAAACAACAAAGACAGACTTTACCGCCATTATTAATCGCTGGACTGAAGAGTATGTAAGCGTTCGAAGATCTACTCAGTTCATGACTGATATTCAGAATCAGATTACTGAGATAGACAAGCTTAAGTTTATTAACGGATATAACGATCCTTTCCAGCTTAAGAGAATGTATCTGTGCCTTTGTATGGATGACCGCGAAGACGACAAGCCATATAGTGACACAATGCTTCTGAAGACGATCTTTCCTTTTGACGAAGAGCGCATGAGAAATCCTATTATCGATCATCCGTTCCCCAGGAAGGATATTCTTCCGGAAGGTTATTACGACAGCAGTAAACCTTTGTGCCATGTTGTATTCCCGGTTCACTATAAGAATACGACATTCGGCTATCTTGTGTCTGAATGGAGCGACAAGGATATTACTATCTTCATCGCACCTTACGGCGAAGGTATAGCTTATGCATATAATGACCTGGCTCTTCAGGCTCAGTTCAGTGAGCTGGTTGATATCAAGAAGCAGAATCTTATTGATCCTCTGACCGGTATCAGCAACAGACGCGGATTCGAGCAGAGCATCAGTGACCTTATGCTTAAGGAATATAGTTCCGATACATATATCTCTTTCCTCAGTGTGGATCTTGATAATCTTAAGACGATTAACGATACATATGGTCATGCCGAAGGTGATGTTGCTATTGTATCGGTTGCCCAGGTCCTTTCCGAAGTAGTTACAGAGAATAATACCTGCGCAAGAGTAGGCGGAGATGAGTTCTATGCGATTGTCTGTTCTGAAGGTTCGGATCAGAAGGAAGAGATACGTAAGCGCTTCTACGAATTGCTCGAAGAGAAGAATAAGGAAATTAATAAGGAATATACGCTTCATGCCAGCGTCGGTATTCATACTGTTGCCATTGGTCTCATGGACAGAGCCTTTGAGCATCTCCAGATGGCAGACAGACTGATGTATGAGGCTAAGCGTAAGTATAAAGAGCAGCTGTAAGTATACGCTGATTTTAGTTAAAGTATGCCGGTTATCTTTACCTGCCAGGATGTTATATAAAGGGATGAGTAAATAATGGTAAGTGCCTGGTTCAATAAGTGGGACGAGGCATATAAGCAGGCGTCGTTCTTCAGGTCTGATAAGAATAGTAAAGAATACTGGGATACTGTTGCAGATTCCGGCAGCAGCGGCCTTGACGGTCTCGGGCATATTGAAATACTCGAAGAATATCTGATTCGTAATAACTATATCGATGAGAATACCACTCTCCTGGACGCGGGCTGCGGTCTTGGAGATTATACTCTTCGCTTTGCAAAAATCTGCAAAAGTGTGACTGCCATGGACTATTCAGCTAATATGCTGAAGCAGTGCGAAGACAGATGCTTGAAGGAGGGACTTAATAATGTCTTCTATCTTCAGGAAGACATAAGAAACAGCAGCCCGGATAAGTCATACGACGGTGTCCTGGCTTGCCTTAATCCGTCTACTTATTCTCCATTAGTCTTTGATAGGCTACTTAAGACTGCTCGTAAGTTTGTTGTTTACTTCAGTATGGATAACTCCATAGGAGATGACGCTGAGCCGGTCTACAAGGGATCTAATTCAGTTAAATATCCTTCTTATTATCTTGAGGAGTTAGGAATGAACTATAAAAAGATTTCTTATACATACTTTATAAGGAAGGATGACGGGTCCAAAGTCCGTATTCCTTTTGCATATTTGATCGTTGATATTTAAGCTTAAAAAGCACTCATGTTAAACTTGGGAAGTACACAGAAAGCATTTGAGTTAGGAAAAACAATGTAAGTTGCCTTTCGAGATGTTTGATATAATCAATTGGTATTTATTGTTGTATCAAATGGTTGCTTGGAGGTAGATATGATTATATATAAAGATCTTTGCCCTGCCTGTGGCACAAAACTTACTGTTGTTGAATGCCATAAGGTCGCGATTTGCCGAAAGTGCGGTAAGAGATTTGAGGGAGAAGAAGTATCTGAAGAGAATCTTGCTGTTCTGGCAGATGACTTACGTAAGAAGGGTTCTTATGAGAAAGCGTCGAAGATGTATTCGGCTATACTTGATAAAGAACCCGATAACTTCCGCGGTCTTAACGGAGTCATGCTCTGTGAGAATAAATTAAGAGATTTGTCGGAAATATCTATGGCGCTTAAGAAGGGTACATTAGAGATAGCAGGTACCGATTTTGCGCGTTTAAAGAGAAAATGTAAGACAGAAGACAAAGAGTATTTTAATACTGCGGAGAAGCTGTTTTCTATGGCTGCCGATTATATTGATCTTAGCCAAAAGCTGGATGCAAAATCCGATGAGGTAAGTAAGAAGCGCTTCCGCCTAATTGAAAAGAATGAAGAACAAGAAACTCTTGGTTATACCCGCAGTCCCTATCGAATTATTTTCAGATTCTTCTTCGGAAGTCATCCTATTGTAAGTGTAATTACTACGGCGTCTGCTTTCTGTGTGACTGCTGGTATGACTTTTTCCTTCTTTATGGCGGTCTTCGGACGATATGGCGTAAGCAAGGAAGTGCTGATGCTAGCTTGTAAAGCAAGCATGCATCTGCTCGTATGCGATGTCTGCTTCCTGGGTATTCTTATTATTAGATTGAGAACACTTCTTAGGATTTCTAAGCTTCGAAAGTCTTTGGAAGAGGACAGTAAAGAAAAAGATGCAATGAGCAAAGAGCTTGAGAGAATCCGTACAGAAATGAATAAGCTTAATTGGATCGTTAACAAGTACAATGTAAAATATAACTGAACAGAGAATGGATAGCTGATTTTAAATTAATCATGCATACTTGTTCGGAGGTAGATATGTACTTTTTTAGAGATTTTTGCCCTGATTGCGGTGCTAAGCTTCAAGATGATGTAGATCGTAAGGTCGGAATTTGTCAGAAGTGCGATAAGAGTTTTGATGCTGAAGTTATATCTGACGATAAGATGGGTGATATGGCGGATTCTTTACGTAAGCAAGGCGCTTTTGATAAGGCGGCTGAGTTTTATAACATCATGCTGAAGAATGAGTCGAATAACTTTTCCGCTCTTAAAGGGCTCATGCTCTGTGAGAATAAATTAGGCGAATTGTCAGATTTATCCAGGGCACTAAAGGAAGGTACATTTGTCGCAGCAAATACGGATCTTTCTTCTTATAAGTGGAAGTGCAAAGCAGATGACAAAGATTATTTTGATACTGCTGAGAAGATGTTTTCTCTGGCCGCTGATTATAAGGATGTCAGTAAAAAGCTGGATGAGAAAGAAAAAGAAATCAGGAAGACTCGTGATGAACTTCAGAAGATAAAAGACGGCCCTTCACAAGGACCTTTCGCTGTGAGAGGCAGAAGAAGGTTAAGAGCCGCTTTGGATTATAATCCTGTCAGAAGCATAATAGGTTTGGCGATTGCCTTTGGGATGTTTCTTATGCTTACGATTATATTCATGTGGCTAATGCTTCACGGACAGACTATAGACAGTGATAGGATATTTCAGGCCTGTCTTGTAAGTTTTCCTGTGCTTTTTGGCGATATAGCAATGCTGATATCTATTGCAGTAGTAGCAGTGAAGGCTGTTCGCATAAAAAAGACTGATGAGCTGCTGGCAAAGCATTTCGAAGAAAGAGATGCAATTAATAAAGAGCTTGAGACAATACGTAAAGATATAAATAAACTTAATTGGAATATCAAGAAGTATAATTAGAATAATAACTGAGGAGAGACGATATGTATAAGAATATTGAGAAGAAGACAAAGCTTAGCTTAAAGGATCAGGTTGCTTATCAGCCGGGGCAAGTAGTCAGCAAGACCTTGGTGCAGAACGATTATGTGAGCATGACTATCTTTTCTTTTGATAAGGGTGAAGAGATCTCAACTCACGCCGCAGCAGGTGATGCGATGGTAACAGTCCTCGAAGGTAAGGGCAGATTTACTGTAGCTGATGAAGTCTTCTATCTTGAAGCGGGACAGACACTTATTATGCCCAAGGATATTCCTCATGCGGTATACGGTGAAGAGCAGTTCAAGATGCAGCTTGTTGTATCTTATTGATCAGAAGTGCTCGAAGAATCAGTACTTATACTTCATCTCGTGATAATCGGAGATACTGTCTTCAAAGCCTAAGCTTTTATAAAGATTGTAGCCGGCATCCGTTGATAATAACTTTATGTAGTCAAGGCCGAGATCATGCCCCTTTTGAAGGAGCATACTAATTAAGCTGTGAGCGATACCTTCGCCGCGATAATCTTCCTTGGTAAATACATTTAAAACTTCGCCCACTTTGCCGTTAATGAAAGTGGGGTTAGCGGGCTTTTCTATCGTAAGCAAAAATGCAGAAGCAACCGCTTCGCCGTGGTACATCATGTCTACTGCGATAAATGCGTCAAGATCGACGCCAAGATGCTTCTCGAAGTAGCCGGGCAGAACTTCCATGATTTTTCTGATCTCTTCGTCAGTCATGTCCGGATGGTCAGACATAAGATAATCTATTCTAAGTCTGACCAACGCATCTATATCTTCTCTTGTTGCTTCTTTGTATACGATATCCATGTTTACTGATAAAGGCTCTTAAGCTTAGTGAGTGTCATGATGCTCTGAAGTAAGTGGACAACAGAGAAAACGGCTTCAAATCCACCCAGAAGGCACGTTACAAGCACATACTGGTATCCGTCACCGCCCAATAACTTGACAAGGCCGCTGATAAAAACGATGAAAAAGATAAGCATAATTATGCCGTCAATAACAATCTGAGCAATGGAGAAGGTCTTAAGGCGTTTCTCATAACGACCTATGGTTGATGTGCCTGCGATAATGTTCTTCCAATATTTTAAGCTGCAGCCGGCGAGAATGCTTAGGATAATATTAATCACAACACCTGAATTCACAACACCGGAATAGAAGAAGAATTCGCCAAAACCAAATGAATTATCTGCAAACATAGATATGAATGCTATGCAGATAACAAAGAGTGCGACTGCCAGACTTGCAACGGCAGCTACGATTGATTCAATCATCATGATAAGACTTGTCTTTTTTAAACTTTCCATATCCTGCTCCTTAATCTGTTGATTCATTCTAACTAATTATAACAGTAAATTAGGTTTCATATAAAAAGGGCATCTCGTTATGTTGAGATGCCCTTGAAGTATTCCGTATAAGAATCGGATATTAGTCGTCTATTGACTTATCTGTTGCTTTTGCAAAGATTGCATCAACTTCCTTACCGGGAGCCTTTGTAGCAAGTGTCACTACAACTGCAATGATAAAGCCTGCTACGAATCCGGGGAGAATCTCGTAGATTCCTGTGTCAGTGATTACAGGCTCACTGATAGTAGAAGTGAAGAGGAGGAGCCAGGTGATATCGACAACTGCACCACCGATGATTCCGGCAACTGCACCGGAATAATTGAATCTCTTCCAGAAGAGGGAGAGGATGATAACGGGACCGAAGGATGCACCGAACAGACCCCATGCATTCTCAACCATGTTCATGATATCGGCAGCCCAGCTCTTCTCATTATCAAGACCCTGACGAGCGATGAAGAAAGCAACGATGGCAACGATCAATACGATGATACGGCCGATCCAGAGCATTTCCTTGTCTGTAGCCTTTTCCTTACGAATCAAAGGCTTATAGATATCACTTGTAAATGCGGAAGAAGCAACGAGAAGCTGAGAGTCAGCTGTAGACATTGCAGCCGCGATGATAGCTGAGAGAAGGATACCTGCGATGAAGCCGGGGAAGATATCGCATACAATCTCAATGAAGATTCTCTTTCTTCCGTCGGGAAGAAGAAGGTCTGCAAGAGAACTTCCGTCAGACATGATGTAAGTTCTTCCGAGATAACCGATAATCATGGCAGCGCCGAGAGTAAGGATAACCCAGATGATAGCTACTGCAGCAGACTTCTTAATCTGAGAAGGCTTATTGATAGACATGAATCTTACAAGAATGTGAGGCATACCGAAGTAACCCAAGCCCCAGCTTAAACCTGTAACAATCTCCTGCCAGGGAGCAGCGAAAGGATTTGTTCCAAAAGCTGATACTCCTTCCTTAATGGCACCGTAGTTAGCTACATCGAAGTGACCTGCAGTATTCATAATAATCGGCACTGCAAGAAGAGCGATAAGCATCATGATACCCTGGAAGAAGTCTGTCCAGCATACAGCCTTGTAGCCGCCCATGAATGTATACACAAGGATAAGTACTGCGAAGATAATCATCGCGAGGTGCTCACGGCCAACAAAGAAAGGCATGACTGATGAGAAAACTGTTGTTCCTGCAACGAATGCAGAAGCAACATATACTGTGAAACTGATAAGGAAGATGATCGCACATACAACCTTAAGAACCGAACTCTTACTTGCAAATCTGTTTGTCAGATACTGAGGAAGTGTAATAGAGTCATCTGAAGCTTTTGAGAATCGGCGAAGTCTTGTTGCAACAAAGACCCAGTTGGCAGCTGTACCAAGAGCAAGACCAATACCAATCCAGACCTGGCCCATTCCAAATGCAAAAATCGAACCGGGGAATCCCATGAGGAGCCAACCGCTCATGTCCGAAGCCTGCGCACTCATCGCAGTAACAAAAGGACCCATGTGACGGCCGCCTAAGAAATACTCTTTCTCGTTACCACCCTTGCTCTTAAAGAAGAAAAATATTCCAATAGCAAGGACAACGACGAAATAGAGTATGAAAGCAATAATTCTGTCCATAACGTTCTCCTTAGTTATTTTTAACAAGGAGATTATATCAGAAAATACTGTAATCTAGTGTATCAGCTGTTACAGAGTATGGTAATAAGGGCAGATATTCTCGTAGTGGCCGTCCTTCATTCTGAAGCCGCCGGGTATGGTTCCCAGCTGGACGAAGCCAAGTCTCTCATAGAGATGACGTGCATGAGTATTGCTCTCGACAACCGCATTGAACTGCAAAACTTTGAATCCGTGCTTCTTACCCTGGTCAAGACAGTCAAGAACAAGCTTCTCGCCTATATGACGGCCTCTGAGTTTTGAACTTACCGCGTAGCTGGCGTTACAGATGTGTCCGCATCTTCCGACATTGTTGGGATGGAGGATATAAAGTCCTACTACTTCACCGTCAAGTTCTGCCACTGCAGTGTAGCTTTGTGATTCAAAAAACTCCTTGCCGGAACTGATATCAAGTGCATCTTCCTGCGGAAAAGCGATTCCTTCCTCAACAATCTCATTCCAAATATCAATCATGGAATTAAGGTCTTTATCTTCGAATTTACGGATAATCATATATAAGTTCTCCTTATATTCTTTAATATTTAACTTCTTTTAGCGGCGCCTTTTGCAAGTATATAGATTGCAAATGCAGCCATCTCATAACAGTTGAATATATTAATATAGTATCTGATTTTTTCAACTAGCAGGCTATATGCCTTAGGATCAGGATAGACTGTCGCGTAAATAATTGTCCCCACCAGTATCAAAGTAGTAATCAGGCTTATAAGAGGTGCCAGGAAGATAAAACGTAAATGCTTTCAGATTTTGTTTTACTTAAATATGCGACAGTAATGATGATCGTTTCTATAAGCGGAATAATTCCTCCCCAAAATAAAAGAACTTCTGAGATATTACCATATATGATTCTTTGAATATATAAGAGGGCAGAAATCATTAGGACAAGAGCCCTTGTTATAAAGCTTTTTGCCTTTCT
>JAKSRK010000026.1 GCA_024403655.1 Saccharofermentans sp.
GGCCGCGAAGTACCTAAGTCGATTACATATCTTGGCAAAGTACTTCCTATGTCGGTAATGACTATCCTGGTCGTTTACTGTGTAAAGGGTGTGCGTTTTGATTCGCCTGATAACTTCGTCCCGACGCTCGTTGGACTTATAGTGACTGCGCTTCTTCATCTATGGAAGAAAAACACATTCTTAAGCATCGTTGCCGGCACTGTTATCTATATGCTGATGGTACAGCTGGTATTCTGACAAATCTTTTGTAAGGTCAGCTTCTGACACGCCAGGTTCTTGCTGCGTGCTTATTAACAAGCTTTATCGCAAAAGGGATATACCATGCCGTCAAAGCTACAAGGATGACAGCAAAAAGCCATGAAGGAATCGGAATAAAACAGAAGATAATTCTTCCGATAACGGGACCGATTGTAACCAGATTATAAGTAAATGTACGTATTGTTTTGTCTTCGGTATAGGGCTGAAGCAGATAGTAAATCAGCATCGCACTTACGGACTGTATCACGCTTATAAGAAGCACAACAATTGTCGTCACCAGATACTCTCCGAAGTATGTCGGGCCTCCGAACAAGAAGAGCAGGAAGTTAATGAAGACAGACAGGGTAAATGCAGGAAGAAGATTTATCTTAATAATGGAAATAAGTCTCACCTTAAAAAGTTCCATTATCTTGGACGGCATCTTAAAGAAGTTATATGTCATGAGGCTTCTGTCGCAGTTAATATACATCGACTGCGTAATATGAAGGCCCGAATGCATAAGATACATCACCAGAGGGCATACAGTAAGATAGCTCCCAAGGATGAAGTTCATACCGACTGCATCGCTCTCGCTATAGCCCCTGCCGAGGAAGAAATTCCCTATATTATTCACAAGCAGCGTTCCGGCTCCGGCTGCTCCGAGAGAATCTTTATATTCAATATAGTTTGCAAGTATAATCATGGCAGGGATAAAAAGAAACACCGCGGCACCAAGAATACTTTTCAGATAAAGCGACATGCGAAATCTTCTTATGAAAAGGTCATTAAAGTATTTAAATCCCTTAAGTCCTTTGTCAGACTGTACCTTTACTGCGGACACGGAATTGATGCGTGAGAGCCTTGTCTTCTTATCCGGCCCCTTGGACGAAGCCTTAAGTATCTCATCCGTAAGCTTGGAATCGGCTATGGCTCTTCTGTAAACGCGGGAATCACAGTCACGAACGGCTTTTGCACCCAGAAGTCCGAATACGGCTACGAGAACATATACTGCGACAACCACAAGTGGATTCACGACATATGCATTGGCAAACATCAGAAAAGCCGTTAGCGGCAGGCAGAAGACGAATATTGTACGAACGAATAAAGCTGCACCTGCGGCGCGGGGACTGACGCTCTGCTTATCGCGAGCAAGCTTCCTTCGAATATTATATGAAGTAATCTGCAATCCGGCTCCTGCAATCTCGCATATGACACCCAATAAAGGCAGGAAGAACCAGGACCAGAAAGGTGCCCTTGTAACAGGACCCCATAGAAGGGCGGTAGCACTGTATCCCACAAAGAGCCTCACAAGACTATATACGAAGAGGGTTATACTGAGACGCTTCGCATTCATCCTGAGCATAAAGATGGAATATTCCTTCTCGGTCGAATACTTAAATATATTGCTGCTCGTAAGCACAAGAAGGACAGACCACATGAGGAAATAACACATAAGTGTTATACCGTGAGCGGTATTAATCGAATAAGGCAGAGTGGCAAGAACTTCGGGAGAACTCTCAAGCGCCTCACGGAAGCCCCATGCACTGCCGATAACAATCCACATTCCGACAAGCGGGATCAGGAACATAACTGCCAGTTCACGCAAGAAGCGCCAAAGCATATAGATAATCTTAAGTCCCCTGCTCGCATATAGCGAATCAGGCAGGCTCTTACCGATAAGCGGCAGATTCTTAAGTTTGAAGACAAGTCCGTTGTAACCGATTATGAATCTGAGTTTTAAGATATCAGTTATCTCTTTAATAAAACCCTTAATCATCCTTCTGCTCCTTGAGAGCTTCGAAGATCTTGGTCTTAAAGTCGGCACTTGCCAGATTATTCTTATCGATCGGCTCAAGTCGTCCGTTATGGAGAAGAACGATCTCATCACAAAGATCGACGGCGATATCCAGAAGATGAGTGGAGAAGATTGTTATTCTTCCCTCCTTCTGGCTTCTGAAGACATTCTTCATCTCTTCAGCAACTACTACATCAAGTGATGTAAGCGGCTCGTCCAGAAGCATCAGACGCGGCTTTGCAATGATATTAAGCAGCATCTGAATCTTATTCTTGCTACCGTGAGAATAATCCTTAAGAAGACGGTCACGGTCATCTTCCGCGATCATCATATAATCAAAATACTCGTCTATCGGCTTAGCATCACTTATGTCGTGTACTTCGATGAAGAACTTGATAAGTTCTCTTCCGGTCATGAATTCGGGGACCGTGGGAGTAGATACGACATAACCTATATCTTCGGGCAGGATACTAATCTTCTTATCCCCCTCATTCTCCCTCAAATAGAACTCGCCGGAACTAATCTCCGTATCGCTGTTAATACAATTGAAGAAGGTGGTTTTACCTGCTCCGTTTCTTCCGAGAAGGCCGTAAATCTTACCTTCTTCAAATACAAAATCAACATCCTTAAGTACCTGCTTAGAACCGTAGTTCTTGGCAAGGTGACTGATAACAAACTGCATATACTACCTCTGAGAAACCCCTATGGTATTAGCCCTTAATCTCTTCCCTTACTCGTCTTTCCGTACTTGTACAATAAGCCTTGATCTCAATACTGTTCATGTAGTTATCAAGAACATGAGAGCCGTGCTCCTTGATATAGTCTTCGGGAATAAATACTCTTACAAGCTGAGTCTGGCTATAGAAATCAATCTGGAAATTAACGCCCATTATGCTGCTTCTGCCCGCCAGAGTAAGGACACCATGTTCAGTCTTAAGATCTTCGACATCACGAAGTCTGCCGCCGCACTTCTTAACCTCGTCGGTTATATCGATGGGCGCGGTCTGAGCAATCTGGGACCAGGCAACTTCATCAAGTCCCGTCTTCCAGTCGATATCGATAAGAGCCTGGCCGGCATCGAGCATGAAGTCCCAGCCGTAGCCCCAGGTTGCAGTATAAAGTATGCTGCACCAACCGTTATTTCCATTTTCTTTTTCTCTGAAGATCATGAGTTCTACTCCTTATATAGCTTTGACGAATCGTCCCAATTCCGCATAATAATGTACTACATGCAGGTATTCATATCAAATCGAAGGTTCTTACAGCCCCAGAGCGGAAACAAGAACTTTTTTGAGCGATAAAAAATTCGGGAATCATTGATTCTGATCCCCGAATCTTACTGGCATGAATTGTGCTTCAACCGTTATTTGCGCTTCTTATCAGAAGGAGAAGAAGGCTTCTCGGCAACGGGAGCCTTGCTGGGAGCTTTTACCGTATTTACAGTCTCCACAGGCATTGAAGCAGGCAGCATACTTACCGCACCGCTAAGTTCCATATGGTTAAATGCGAAGTCTATATCGTTCTCGCTGAACTTACGGATAATGTCTTCGCTTATCTCACTGCAGGCAATGAAGTTCTCCTCGGCGGTATTTGTCTGTACAAAGCAGGAAAGAAGGACAGAACTCTCGGCAAGATCCACTTTAATAAAGAGAGGCTCTTTCTTATCCTTTCGAGCATTTACGGTGTGCTTATTGGATGAGATCGCATCAGCTACAATCTGCTTTGCAAGAGCATACTTCTGAGCATCCTTTGCAACAGCATAGGGGATAGAAACCTTAAGAGGGTATCTGTTGATTTTATTCTCTGTAGTAAGATTTCTTACCGTAGCCTTGTCCATAACCGAGTTAGGTATGATGCACTCGGCGTTGTCGATAATATTTCTTACTATGGTATGTCTGAGCGAAAGTGACTCGACATAGCCCGTAAGCTTCTCGCCGTCGATTGTTACTTCAATTCTGTCACCTACGTTAAAGGGCTTAAACAAAGTAATAATAAAGCCGTGAATTAAGTTGGATAAACCTTCCTGGAAAACAAATCCCATTACGACTACTATAAGAGAACTCGACATGAGAATCGTATTGGCAAAGGACTGCATCACCTCTGACATGGAGCCTACGCCGATTACTACAAAAATAATTACCAGCGCCTGAAGGAGGCTTCTTATGAAGGACATCTGGATACTGTTGCCCTTCTTTGCCTTCATCTTCCTGAAGATAATTCCTATTAACTTAACCGTAACGAATCCAAACAGTATAAGAATCACCGCTTTTATCGGCTTGTTATACATATTTACAAATTCAAATACCTTATCCATTGAAGCCCTCCGTAGTTTTACCTTAGGTCTAATAATACAGTATCTGAGCCTCATTACAAAAGCAGTTTTTACGGCATAACCTGTCTGTACTTTACATATTCCGTATCGCTGAAGCTTAATTCGCCTGCAGCGCCCTTAAGATACTTATCGAAGAACTTAAGCTGATTCTCACAAAGAATCGAATGCAGTTCCTTAGCAGGCACGCTTCCTACCACGGACTTCATCGGAACCAGAAAGACAGTATCGCAAAGACCCATATGGCGCACTTTGCCTATCTCAGCTATATAAACGGGAGCATCCGTATCAAGCTCCACCTTCGCCATTATGTTTTTGTTCATCCCGCTTGTAATCTGCATAACGGGCTTATGCATAGTCATGTTGTCGTAGTTTCCGAAGAGACCTCCGTCAAGATTAAGGCAGCACTTAATCTCAGGATTCTTATGACACATATAGTAAGCGGTATTGCCTCCGAATGAGTGACCCATGGCTCCGATATTATCGAAGTCGACAATGTCGGCATAGCGCTTCTTCAGCTCCTCTATCGCCTCCAGGGTATCTGCCTGCCACTCGGGAAGTCTGTCCGAGAAATATGAGACATACTTCGTCTGCCACTTCCTGAAAGCATCCTCACGCTTCTGCGCATCGCCCTTAAGAAAGGTAAGCCATAAAGCTCCGAATATATAACCCGGTGTCATCATCTTCTTAAAGGCCGTCATGTCCGTTCCTATTATGCTGCCGCCCCCTATATCAATTCCCGCCGCTTCGTAAGTATGACCTACGGATAAAACGACATAGCCGTGCGAACATAAATCTATGCAGCTGAAGTTATTGGATTCTATATAAGACTGATAGCCGTGACTGAATACAACAAGAGGGAATTTCTGCTCAGAAGAAGGCTTTACATCCTTATAGAACTCCCCCTCTTTATTCTCTCTGAAGCCCTTATCCGGGACGTGAAAAGCCTTCACCAGATTCTCTATTACACCTTCGCTTACAACAACAGATTTTTCCATGCCTTCTATCTGTTCTTCTCTTACGGGATAGTATACCCTTGCAGCTACGATTCGCTTCTCTTTTCCCGCCTTGGGACCTAACTTCTCCTCGCGATTGGAAGTTATTACAAAAGTCGAAGTTCCTACCTTATATTCTCCCGTAGGCTTCGGTGTATTAACTACGTTACTCATACTTTTCCTCCCATAAGCATAATCATAGTCTTTGCAAGCGCGTCCATAAGGGGCTTTACTTCATAGCTGATACCCTGCTTGCCATACCCGTAACAGTGGCTCAAAATACAGCTCATCTGAATTCCCGAATAGGATGCCGACACGTACTTAATGACATCTTCGGCCGGCAGCAGAGGAGTATAAGCGCTGTCTCTGAGCTTCTTTCCTATCTGCTCAAAAGACAGTCTTACAAGATGCTCGATATTACCTTCTGAATTGATGTTTCCTAATATCCTCTTAACTCTGTCGGGATCATTCATGGCCATTACCGTGAGGTCAAAATCAATCTTCATGATGTCGTCTATCGTCCTGCTCATTCTATCCGCCAGAAGATCGAAGACAGCTTCTACCATCTCTTCAAAACCCATGTTCTCAGCATCAGCAAAAATCTCATCCGTCTCATCATAAATAGAGTAGGATGTGCGCATATCCCTAATAAGAGAAACAAGAATATCGTCAAGATCCGTGAAATAGCGGTAGATACCACCCTGGGCCATCCCCGTCTCTTCTATTATGTCTGTCATCGTAATCATCATGATGGGCTTACGAAGAGCAACGCGGTGTGCGGCATCCGTTATCGCCTTGCGCTTATTATCAATATATTCCTGCGACACCTTTGGCATTTGAACAGCACCTCAATAAAAATGAATCTTGTTTCATTTTAACATCTCGAAAGGCTTTGTCAATATCATTACATGTACCGCTTACATGTCTTTTCTGTACCGCTTGGCTTCTTATTTTTGCTCCAAAATGCGACTTTGATGCAGAATCAGCTTATCAATAGCAAGGAGCTAAACACATGAACTACGAAGCAATAGACAACAGCAGAACAGCACTGGCCTTAAGCCAGAAGAAAGGCCTTCCCTTTATAATAGCCTCCGTTATTTTATGGGGACTTATAACTTACGTGAGCCGATTGAACCTGCCCTTACAGGAACGTAATCTTATTACCTTCTTCTGCTCATGTCCGCTTATGCCTCTTGCAACTCTAATAGGCAAAATAATCGGCGTTAATATCTTTGACAAGACCAATCCCTTATCAAAGCTCGGCTTCCTCTTCACCATCAATCAGACAATCTATCTTATTATCGTCATGTGGGCCTTTAACAGTGCGCCCGGACAGATGGTCATGCTCTACGCGATAGTATTCGGAGCACACCTTCTTCCCTATTCCTGGCTTTACAAATCAGCAGGCTACAAGATGGCTGCAGTTTTTATACCGATTGCATCCCTCTTCCTGGGACTTCGATTCGGATCCTTTGTGGTTGCACTTTTTACCTGCATGGCAGAACTTCTTCTCACGATAGTTCTTTTTGCTGAAACTTCCGTCCTTCAAAGACACAAAGCACTCGCTTGATGGTAATATATCCCCATGAAGGTCTACGCCACTACAGACAATAAAGATAATGAGATCAAAGTAGAGATTCACTGCCGCGAAGTCACAGACAAGATAAAGAGGCTGCAGCGGTATGTGCAGCATTTCGATGAGCTTGTAAGAGGCAGGAACGGCGAAGAGACCGTTAATATTAATTCGCACGAGATACTTTATATAGAAGCAGTAGACGGTAAGGTTTTCCTTTATACCTTTAATAAAGTCTACGAGACGGACATGAAGCTTTACGAGCTTGAAGACACGCTGGATCCGAAGGATTTTATCAGATGCAGCAAGTCGGTAATCGTAAACGTAAATAAGATAAAGATGCTCCGCCCTGAGATTACCCGAAGTGTAAGAGCCACAATGGTCAACAATGAAGTGGTCATTATCTCAAGAAGATACGCGGGAGCGCTTAAGAACCTGATAAGCGGAGGAACTTCAAATGAACAGTAAAGTCAAAAACTTCCTCCTGTTTTTACGTAATATCGTAAGTGTGTCATTTACCTGGCTCATGATTATCGCGGTATTGGTCGCTCTTATAAGCGGCAGCGACAGCATCAGCGTAGCAGCTGTCTACAAGCTTATGCTGCTTTGTCTGCTGGCAGGAAGCATATTTACTTTCATATTCGGTGAAGGTCCTCTTAAAAGCAAAAGCTTCATGAACAAACTGACTATATTCCTGCTGATATTTATCCCGCTTGAAGTTCTGGGCTTTTACTGGATAGGTATCTTCTCCGGAAGCGGCAGTCCCCTGCAGTGGTTCATATTCGTAGGAACGATCGTTATAACTTACATCGCATCCCTAATAATAGACAGAGTCGTATATGAGGCAAAGGCGCGCGAATACACACGCATGCTTCAGGAATATCAGGCAAAGAGAAGCGCAGATTCCGAATAAATCAGAAAGCCTTCTTAAGTCTTGCCACTTCTTCGCAGGTAATACTTAAGATGGTGCCGTGACGCTTCTTAAGAAGGTCGAAGGAATACTCGCTGTTATCAAGTACTTTCCAGCTCCCCCTGGAATTGGTTATATCTTCAATGTCAGAAGTCTTAAGAGGAAGATATCCGCCGCTGACATTATACTGATCAGCCATAAGTCCGTATTCGGGAACATCCTTATCGGTCCAGTCTTTCCTGTTATAGCGGAATAATTCGGGGCCTTCGAGAGAGCTGTTATCGAGAACGTCAATCTTAAGACCGTTAAGATCAAGACCAAGCTCATCAAGGTCAAGAACCTTTACCCAGCCGTCCTTATCCAGAAGATTCTTATTCTTATGAATTCTGATGCCGCCGTTAGCTTCGGCATTATCACCGTCCTTGGAAGCGGCATAGTAGTAGTCGCCGATCTTGATTACCGTAGTATCGATAATCTCACGGGGCTTGCCGTCAGGATCACACTGGTTGTCAATAAAGATCTTAGTATCGCTGAAGTGTACAAAATCTCTTGTGGCAACATAGTAGATGGCATTGGGCTTAGCCTTATATTTTGTCTCGGGATTCATGATGCTCGATGCAAAGAAGATAATATACTCGCCGGATTCATCGTCGAATACCATCTCCGGAGCCCATGCCATTCCGGCATTCGCGGGAGCTACGGGAAGGAGTCTGGGTTCACCCCAGTTAACAAGGTCGTCTGATTCCCATAGAACGAGATTATGGCTGCCGGTAGTACTTGCATCGTAATAGCCCTGCTCATTCTGGAACCAGCCGCCACGATTATAGATGCTTAAGTCAGTCGCGATAAGAAAGAACCTGTCGCCTTCTTTGGATCTGCAGATATAAGGGTCTCTGACGCCCTTCTCACCTACTTCGGAAGTAAGAACAGCCTTGCCGTTATTCATATCCCTGAAGTTAAGTCCGTCATCACTTACGGCAAAATATATCTGCTCTTCGTGAGCCTTGGCTTCTCCAATGAAGTGACCGAAGAGATAGCCTTCAAAATCATCTTCGCTTATTGCCGCGGGGGCCTTAATAACCGTTACTTCCTGCTCGTAAATCTTAGTCTCTTCGCCGAGAGTTATCTTCGCGCTGAGAGTAACCTTAGTATCTTCTTCAGGTCTTTTTACGACACCTGCGGCAGCTTTGCCTTCTGCCTTATCGCTTATTATGTCCGGATTGGAACTGGTCCAGCTGATACCTGCGCCGTTAACTTCAGACGGCATATAAATATTGCCCTTAATGCAGCCTGAATTTCTTATCGTAATCTCTTTTATAATCTCATTCATGTTGTATCAGCCTTTCGCGAATTACTGTTATGGATATGATTATATCTTTTATTTTCGTAAACAAACAGGGCTGCCTCAGTGAATTGAGACAGCCCCGCTATTGTTTTAATTATTACTATTACTTCTTGCCGTAATGAACGTGAAGCATCTCGTGCTCTCTGCCGTCTAATACGTTCTCGTAAATCTTTTTAATAAGAGGATTATCCTGAGATCTCTTAATAGCCATTGTACGATCAGTCTCGTAGAGTGCCTTGCCTCTCTCGAATCTGTCGACACGTGAAAGATAAGGCTGACCTGCACCACTGATACATCCGCCGGGACAAGCCATAACCTCAACGAGGTCGTAATGAGCTTCTCCTGACTTAATCTTATTTAAGAGCTTCTCTGCATTGGCAAGACCACTGCAAACTGCAATCTTAACCTCGCGGTCACCGTGCATAACAGTAGCTTCCTTAACACCCTCCATACCACGAACACCGACATAAGCAAGAGCGTTCATTGTTGTTCTGGAGTTATCGGAAGAAATCTTACGAAGAACCGCCTCTGTAACACCACCTGTTACACCGAAGATGACAGCAGCACCTGACATCTCACCGAAAGGCATATCTACTGACTCGGAAAGGAGCTGATCGAAGAGAATACCGGATTCTCTGATCATCTTGATAAGCTCCTGAGTAGTAATAACGATATCTGTATCGGGAACACCGTCTGTCTTAAGTTCGTCACGCTGTGCCTCGAACTTCTTTGCAGTACAGGGCATAATTCCTACATGGTAATACTTCTTACCTGGAGCAACATCGTTCTCCTTCTGGTAAGTCTTGATAACAGAAGCGAACATGCTCATGGGAGACTTACATGAAGAGAGGTTGGGAAGGAATTCGGGATACTTCTTCTCAAGGAACTGTACCCATGCAGGGCAGCAGGATGTGAAGAGAGGAAGGTTCTCGCCCTTTGTAAGACGATCTACGAACTCGTTTGCTTCCTCGATAACAGTAATGTCGGCACCTGTACATGTGTCGTATACTTCATCGAAGCCCATTCTGTGAAGAGCTGCAACGATCTTACCCATTGAGTTCTCCTGCTCGGATACACCGAGAGCACGTCCGATGGCAACACGAACTGCGGGAGCGATCTCACAGGTTACATATGCATTGGGATCGTCGAGCATCTCCCATACCTTCTTACGGTTGTCTCTTACAACGATGGCACCTGTAGGACAAGCTACTGCACACTGGCCGCAACCTACGCAGGGTGACTCGATAAGAGGCTTATTGAAGGATGTAGCGATAGTACACTTGGATCCTCTGAATGCGAAGTCGATTGCTCCGACAGCCTGAATCTCATTACACTCACGTACGCAGTCACCGCAAAGGATACACTTTGAAGGATCCTTGATGATGCAGGGTGAAGAATCGTCAACCTTAAGCTCTTCTTCTGTCTTTGTATTGGCAAAACGAACTGTCTGAACGTTAAACTTGATTGCAAGAGACTGAAGATGGCAGGTACCGTTATTGCTGCATGTTGTACAGTCGCGGCAGTGCTCTGCAAGCAAAAGCTCAAGAATATTTCTTCTGTACTTACGAAGTCTCTCTGAATTTGTTCTGATATTCATTCCGGGATAAGGAAGTGTTGAGCAGGAAGCCATTAAGCGTCCTCTCTCATCCTCTACCATACACATACGGCAGGCGCCGTAGATGGAAAGATCTGAGTGGTAACAGAATGTAGGCATTTCGATACCACTCTTACGGATTACCTCGATAAGATTTCTCTCATTCCCTTCAAGAGCAACAGGCATTCCGTCGATAATCATATAATCCTGGCTCACTATCATACCTCCTTAATTGCCTTGAACGGGCAGTTTGAAACACATGCACCACACTTGATGCACTTATCCTGGTCGATTGTGTAAGGACTCTTGATTACACCCTCGATAGCACTGACAGGACAGTTACGCGCACACTTTGAACATCCCTTACAAAGTTCAGGATCAATGGTGTAGCTTACAAGCTTCTTACACTGACCTGCAGGGCACTTCTTGTCGTAAATGTGAGCCTCATACTCCTCGCGGAAGTTAGCGATAGTAGAGATGATAGGAGAAGGCGCAGACTTACCGAGACCGCAAAGAGCAGTATGTGAGATGGTGTCTGCAAGCTCCTCAAGAAGCTCAATATCTCCGTCACGACCATTGCCGGCAACAATCCTTTCGAGAATCTCAAGCATACGCTTTGTTCCCTCACGGCAGGGTACGCACTTACCGCAGGACTCGTTCTGAGTGAAGTTCATGAAGAATCTTGCAACCTCAACCATACATGTATGGTCATCCATTACTACGAGTCCGCCGGAACCGATCATGGCACCGACCTTCTGAAGTGAATCGAAGTCGAGCGGGATGTCGAGGTCCTTCTCTGTAAGGCATCCGCCTGAAGGTCCGCCGATCTGAACTGCCTTGAACTTACCGTCACCTCTCATGCCGCCGCCGACATCAAAGATAACCTCGCGAAGAGTTGTTCCCATGGGAACTTCGATAAGTCCTGTGTTGTTGATATTACCTGTAAGGGCAAAAGCCTTTGTTCCGGGGCTGTTCTCAGGTCCGATTCCGCGATACCAGTCAGCACCGTTAAGGATAACCATGGGTACGTTTGCATAAGTCTCAACGTTATTAAGGTTGGTAGGCTTCTCAAAAAGGCCCTGCTCAACCGTACGGGGAGGCTTAACTCTGGGCATACCGCGCTTACCTTCGATTGACTGTGTAAGAGCTGAACCCTCACCGCAGACAAATGCACCGGCACCACGGTTGATATGAATATGGAAAGCCTTGCCTGTTCCGAGGATATCGTCACCGAGGATACCGATCTCTTCAGCCTGGGCAATTGCATTTCTAAGTCTTTCTACTGCAAGAGGATACTCTGCACGAACGTAGATATAACCTTCGGAACTTCCGATTGCAATACCTGCGATGATCATACCCTCGAGGAGTCTGTTGGGATCACCCTCCATGATGGAACGATCCATGAATGCTCCGGGGTCACCCTCGTCACCGTTACAAACGATATACTTCACGGGATCCTTCTGGCGCTGGCAGCTCTTCCACTTCTTACCCATGGGGAATCCTCCGCCTCCGCGTCCACGAAGATTGGAAGCGATTACCTCATCGATAATCTCGTCAGCCGTCATATCCCAGAGACACTTCTCGAGTGCCGTATAGCCTCCGATGGCAATGTACTCCTTGATTGAAGTAGCATTGATATGTCCGCAGTGCTCAAGAACAAGTCTTGTCTGCTTCTTATAAAAAGGAATATCTTCCTGCTTCTGATAAGTAACACCGTTCTGCTTGTAAGAAAGTCTCTCGATGCACTCATCACCCTTAATTGTCTTCTCAACGATCTCTTCGCAGTCGTCGATCTTTACCTTGATGTAAAGCCAGCCCTGAGGCTCGATTCTCAGGAGAGGACCCATCTCACAGAAACCGTGACATCCGGAAGTCTTGAGACCGACAACATCTCCGTGAGGCTCATCAGCAAGTTCAACCTCAACGGGAATATTATCCTTCTCAAGGAGTTCCTTAAGTCTGTCTCTTATCTGTAAAGCACCGCCGGCAACACAACCTGTACCGCCGCATACGAGAATCTTCTTAGACTCGTATTTAAGTGCCGCTGAACATTCTTCGCGGAATCTGATCAGATCCTCACGGCTCTTAAGTTTAACCATTCTTAAGTTCCTCCTTAAGTTCCTTGATGAGTTCCGATGTCTTTGCCTGCGTCATGGCAGGATATACGGTACCGTTTACTGTAATAACGGGTGCAAGTCCGCATGCACCGAGACAGGATACTGTCTCAACAGTAAAATTAAGATCATCTGTAGTATGCTTACTCTCCGACAATCCGAGCTCCTCGTAAAGCTGGTTAAGAATCGGCTGTGAACCACGAACATGACATGCTGTACCGTCACAACATCTGATAATATATTTTCCCTTCGGCTCAAGAGAGAAATTCTCATAGAATGTGGCAACACCGTAGATGCGTGCCTCGCCGAACTTCATCTTTTCAGCAAGATATGGGAAGATCTCTTTGGGAAGGTAGTTGTACTTCTCCTGAATCTCCTGCAAGATCGCAATAATTGCGCCATGGTCTGTTCCATGCTTGGCAAGAATCTCATCAATAGAGCCGTAATCAAAACAATCGCTCATAAATGCCTCCATAGTTACAATTCTCCAATACATCATATTGTGCCATCTTTCGCGATGATTTGACAGACCCACTTTAGGTCTCGTGAGGCTGATATAGTTCCACATACATGAGCAAAGCTCTTAATTATTATAAAATGATTTTTATGTTTCTTTTATCTGCGTAAATCCGTCCGCATCAGCTTAAGGCAGGAAACTCAGACCGCAAAAGCCGTTTTGGGGGGCAATATTTTTTAAGCAAAAACAAACAATAACAATTGTATTTTACATTTGCCTCGAAAGGCACAAAACATATGGACAGATAATCACAAAATAAGAGGCCTTAGCAGCTCATATTAGGCGAATTATCAATAAAGTTCGCCTTAATTCATAACATATAATTAGGGCAAATCGGAAGTCTTATGTTTCTGATTACAAAAATAATCATCCGGCGATTTAAGCGGATGGTAGAAAGAAAGAGGACTTTATATGCAAGAAAACCCCACTACATGCGTTGAAAAGGGCCCTTTGACCGAAGATTACCTTAAGAAGATGGATGCCTATTGGCGTGCAACGAATTATCTTTCAGCAGGACAGCTTTACCTGCTTGATAATCCGCTTTTGAAGCAGCCTTTGACATTGGACAGCGTCAAGAAGAAGATTGTCGGACACTGGGGAACAGTTCCCGGACAGAACTTCGTTTATGTTCATCTGAATCGTGCAATCAAGAAGTATGATCTCGACATGATTCTCTTATCCGGCCCCGGTCACGGAGGCAACTTCTTCGTTGCAAACACATACCTTGAAGGAACTTATTCCGAAATTTATCCGAACATCAGTGAGGATGAAGACGGAATGGCAAAGCTCTTCAAGCAGTTCTCATTCCCGGGCGGAATCCCCAGCCACTGTGCTCCCGAGACTCCCGGTTCAATCAACGAGGGCGGTGAGTTAGGTTATGGTATCGCTCATGCCTTCGGTGCAGTATTTGATAACCCTGATCTTATTGCAGCAGTAACAGTAGGTGACGGTGAGGCTGAGACAGGCCCTCTCGCTACTTCATGGCAGTGCAATAAGTTCCTTAATCCCATCGGTGACGGTGCAGTTCTTCCTATCCTTCACCTTAACGGATATAAGATTGCAAACCCTACAATCTTCGCAAGAATGAGCCGCGAAGAGATCGTTGCATTCTTCACAGGATGCGGCTGGAAGCCTTACTTCGTTGAAGGTTCCGACCCCATGACAATGCACAAGGCTATGGCCGAGACAATGGATACAGTTATCGAAGAGATTCGTGCTATCCAGGAGCATGCAAGATCAACAGGCGATGCAACAAGACCCGTATGGCCTCTTATCGTCCTCAGAACTCCCAAGGGATGGACAGGACCTAAGGAAGTTGACGGAAAGAAGATCGAGGACAACTACCTTGCTCACCAGGTTCCCATCACAATGGAGAAGGGCGAAGAGCACCTTAAGATTCTTGAAGCTTGGCTCAGAAGCTACCATGCAGAGGAGCTTTTTGACGAGAACGGAAAGCTTATCCCCGAACTTAAGGCACTCGCACCCGAGGGCGACAGAAGAATCGGTGCAAATCCTCACGGCAACGGCGGTAAGCTCTTAAGAGATCTTCGTATGCCCGACTTCCGCGATTACGCAGTTGAAGTAACAAAGCACGGCGCTAACGACGGTCAGGATATGACTGAGCTCGGTAAGTTCGTAAGAGATATCTTCAAGCTTAATGCAGACAGCAAGAACTTCAGAATCTTCGGACCGGACGAGACAAACTCCAACCGTCTTAATTCCGTATTCGAAGTAGAGAACAGAGACTGGAACGCAGAGTTCTACGACGATGACGATCACCTCGCTATCGACGGTAGAGTAATGGATTCCATGCTTTCAGAGCATATGTGTGAAGGCTGGCTCGAAGGTTACCTCCTCACAGGTCGTCACGGCTTCTTCGCTACATACGAGTCATTCGCAAGAATCATCGACTCCATGGCTGCTCAGCACGCTAAGTGGCTCAAGGTTTGCAACCAGCTTCCCTGGAGAGAAGAGATTGCTTCTCTGAACCTTATCATGGCTTCAACAGTATGGCAGCAGGACCACAACGGTTTCACACACCAGGATCCCGGCTTTATGGATCATATTGCCAACAAGAAGGCAGACGTCGTAAGACTTTACCTTCCCCCGGATTCTAACTGCCTTCTTTCTGTATTTGATCACTGTATCAAGTCCAAGAACTACGTTAACGTAATCGTTGCAAGTAAGCATCCCCGTCCCCAGTGGCTTACAATGCCCGAAGCAGTAAAGCACTGCACACAGGGTATCGGTATCTGGGACTGGGCAAGTAACGACCAGGGTCAGGATCCTGACATCGTCTTCGCTTGTGCAGGTGAGACTCCTACACTCGAGGCATTGGCAGCTGTTTCTATCCTTAGAAAGGAGCTTCCTGAGGTAAAGATCCGTTTCATCAACGTTGTTGACCTCTTCAAGCTTCAGCCTGCATCTGAGCATCCTCACGGTCTTACAGATGCTGAGTACGACATCCTCTTCACAAAGGATAAGCCCGTACTCTTCAACTTCCACGGTTATGCTTCACTCATCCACGAGCTTACATACAGACGTCACAACAACCGTTTGATGCACGTTCGCGGCTATCGTGAGGAAGGTACAATCACAACTCCGTTCGACGTACGTGTACAGAACGATATCGACCGTTTCCACCTCGTAAGAGAAGCTATCAAGTTCCTGCCTCAGCTCGGCAACCGCGGCGCTTACCTCTATCAGAAGATGAGCGACAAGCTCGTTGAGCACAAGCAGTACATCCACGAAGTTGGTTTGGATCTCCCTGAGGTTGCAAACTGGAAGTGGGAAGACTGATTCCTATAAGAACAGATAAACGAGGAGGCTGTCCGCATGGGCAGCCTCTTTCTTATGCATTTAAAAAGCAAAGAGTCGCCAATTTGGTCGTCAAAAATGTAATTTTGGCGACTGTATTAGCGACAAATGCCCCAAAGTCTCCGGATTGGTCTCCACATTGCTGTTAGTAGAGACAGTGTTGGAGACAAATGCCCCAAAGTCTCCAACTTGGTCTCCAAATCTGAGTAATTAGCGACCAATTTGGAGACTTATAATTATTAAAACTAAAAAACTGCCTCAATCATAAAAACAGACACAGTTAAAGCCCCTGAACACATTGTTCAAGGGCTTTACACTACTGAAGAATAATAATATATGTTATGACAATTATGCGTTGAAAAGATCTGTAGACAGGTATCTGTCACCTGAATCAGGAAGAAGAACTACGATATTCTTGTCGGGATACTTCTGGGAGAGAATCTGACCTGCCTTAAGAGCAGCACCTGAAGAGATTCCTACGAGTATACCTTCGGATACTGCGAATCTTCTGCCCTCTTCAAAAGCATCCTCATTCTCGATTGTGATAATCTCATCGTAGATGGAAGTATCGAGTGTATCAGGAACGAATCCTGCACCGATTCCCTGAATCTTATGAGCTCCTGCTGTACCCTTGGAAAGTACGGGAGAAGTTGCAGGCTCTACAGCTACGATCTTAACATCGGGATTCTGCTCCTTAAGGTACTTACCTGTACCGGATACAGTTCCGCCTGTACCTACACCTGCAACGAAGATATCAACCTTGCCCTCAGTCTGTGCCCAGATCTCGGGACCTGTTGTCTGATAGTGAACCTTGGGGTTAGCGGGATTTACGAACTGGCCGAGGATTACGGAACCTTCGATAGATGCCTTAAGCTCTTCAGCCTTTGCGATAGCACCCTTCATTCCCTTTGCGCCCTCTGTAAGCTCAAGCTTTGCGCCGTAAGCTGCGAGGAGCTTTCTTCTCTCGACGCTCATCGTCTCGGGGAGAGTGAAGATTGCCTTGTAGCCTTTCGCTGCTGCTACTGCTGCAAGTCCGATACCTGTGTTACCGCTCGTAGGCTCGATTATTGTAGCGCCGGGCTTAAGTATGCCCTTCTCCTCTGCGTCTTCAATCATTGCAAGAGCTACTCTGTCCTTAACTGATCCTGCGGGATTCAGGTACTCAAGCTTTGTAAGAAGTGCCTTACCTTCAATTCCTGCTGCCTTACTATATCTTGATGCACGAAGCAAGGGTGTACCCCCGATAAGCTCGAATGCATTTTCTTTAATTGCTGCCATATATATTTCCTCCCAAAAGCGTATTTATTTTTATTATAGTCCTTACTTCTTTACTGCCTCAAAGCCCTGCTCAAGATCCCAGAGGATATCGTCGATATGCTCAGTACCAATCGAAAGTCTGATAGTAGACTGCTTAATACCGACTTCAGCAAGCTCTTCGGGAGTCATCTCTGCGTGTGTTGTGTCGTAAGGATGTATTACAAGGCTCTTTACGTCAGCAACGTTTGCAAGAAGAGAGAATATTGTAAGACCGTCGATAAACTTATATGCTTCTTCCTTACCACCCTTTATATCGAAAGTGAAGATTGAAGCAGCACCGTTAGGGAAGTACTTCTCATAAAGATCGTGCTGAGGATGATCGGGAAGCGAAGGATGGTTAACCTTCTCAACAAGGGGGTGATTCTGAAGGAATTCAACTACCTTCTTTGTATTCTCGATATGTCTTTCAAGTCTCAATGACAATGTCTCAACGCCCTGAATAAGTGCCCATGCATTGAAAGGAGAGATTGCAGCGCCTGTATCTCTTAAGAGAATTGCTCTGATATAAGTAACGAATGCTGCGGGACCTGCTGCCTGTACGAAGGATACTCCGTGGTAGCTGGGGTTGGGCTCTGTGAACTGAGGGAACTTGCCTGACTTCTCCCAGTCGAACTTACCGCCGTCTACGATGATACCGCCGAGTGTTGTTCCGTGACCGCCGATGAACTTTGTAGCGGAGTGAACTACGATGTCAGCACCATGCTCGAGAGGTCTGATAAGGTAAGGTGTTCCGAATGTATTGTCGATAATAAGAGGAATGTTGTTCTTGTGTGCGATCTCGGCGATCTTCTCGATGTCGGGGATATCAGAATTAGGGTTGCCGAGTGTCTCAATGTAGATAGCCTTTGTCTTCTCATTTACTGCGTTTGCAACTTCCTCGTGGTTATGGATATTTACGAAGTTAGCTGTAATTCCGTATGTAGGAAGTGTATGTGCAAGAAGGTTATAAGAACCGCCGTAGATTGAATTCTGAGCTACGATATTGTCACCCTGACCTGCTACTGCAAGGAAAGCATATGTGACTGCTGCTGCACCTGCTGCAACTGCAAGAGCTCCGACACCGCCCTCAAGTGCTGCGATTCTGTCTTCAAGTACGCCCTGTGTTGAATTTGTAAGACGTCCGTAGATGTTACCTGCGTCTCTCAATCCGAATCTGTCAGCAGCATGCTGAGCTGAATGGAATACGTAAGATGTTGTCTGGTAGATCGGTACTGCTCTTGAATCTGTAGCGGGATCTGCCTGCTCCTGTCCCTTGTGAAGCTGAATTGTCTCGAACTTAAATGTATGGTTACTCATATTATTATTCTCCTTTAGTGATTATATAAATTGGGATTATGTTTATTCGTTACAAAATAAGAGGCTCTTCGTTGGCCCCTCCTGAATTATGCTTGTTGGAAAAATCTGTGAACGTCACATTCGAATCTTCGAATCAGCAATCGAACAGGAGAAGCATTGCTTATTGCACATGCACATGAAACACATATTTTTCATATCAAATCCTCCTGTGTAGTTATTCAACCTATAACCTAGTTGCTTGGTAGGTATATTACTCTTGCTTAGTAGCTGTGTCAACCCTTCTGCTAAAAAATGCCTGAAAGTTATCGTTGGGTATATTTATTAGAAGATTTTCTAATGTTAAAATCTAGTTGGAATAAGAGCGGCAGATGCCGCAGAAAGAGGGTTATGATATGGATGAGACTAAGAATAAAAGTTATTCGGATTTATTTTGTGCGATATCTGTCGGACTTCACGTAGTAGGAATGGGCATTGGCCTTTTTGGCTTAGCTTTCACTCCGATATTTTTTATCAGTATCCCTATAGGAATCTTCGCATCCCTTTTTACTATCGCATCCTGGGTTCTTCTTATTATCGCGAGAGTCAGATATATGAAGACTACTTTCTCCAAGATTCTTCTTATCGTTTATATATGTCTGATAGTACTGGGAGTTCTCATGATCGGCGGAAGCATCTTCGGCTGCGCACTCCTTTACGGACCTTCCTGCGAGTATTCATTAAGCGATCTCATGATCTCCTTATAACTTATACTGCATAAAGTTCTCATTGCGCTCAAAGCCATAGGCGGAATAGAGCTTAACACCCATGTCCGAAGCTGTTATCTGAACAGTTCCGCAGCCGTATGCCCGCGCTTCACTTATAACTTTATCAAGTAATTCTTTTGCAATCCCCCTTCTTCTGTAAGAGGGATCCGTAAACATGCTCGACAGTAAACCTATCTTCCCGCTTGGGCAGGAAAAGTAAGGGGGCTTCTCTACAAAGGACATACCGCTTGTGCCTACTATCTTCTTGCCGTCAAAAGCAAGCCAGGATACAAAAGTGCCGTCAGCAAGATGTCTTTTGTAGTAATCCTTTAGAAACGGATATAAATCAATATCTTCTTTTGCACCTTCTTCACGTAACTGCTTTATTCGCATTGAGATGAAAATATCAAGCTCATTTTCAGTTAAGCGTCTGTATTCTATTGCCATTTTCCTTCAGCTCCCTTCTATCGAAAGTATAATTTACTTCTGCCGGGAATTACCATATTAGTTTTATGAGACTCGTCACTATCGACACATCCTGCCATAGTTTTTATCTATGCCTAAAGGTAGTTTATAAGTATTTTGCAATAACAGAAAATGGGACTACCATAGGCTATACCAAAAAGAAATGAGGAAACCCAAATGAAATTAAGAACACCTTTCAGATACGACTATGTAGGAAGTTTTTTGAGACCGGACAAGCTTAAGGCAGCAAAGGCAGACTTCAAAGAAGGCAAGATTACAGAGGCTGAGTACGACAAGATCATAAATGAATGTATTGTCGATGTAGTAAACAAGCAGAAGGAACTCGGCTACCATGTAATCACAGATGGTGAGTTCAGAAGAACTTTCTGGCACCTCGACTTTATGTGGGGATTTGAGGGCATCGAGCACGAAGCAACAGGCAACGGCGTTAAGTTCAACGACGAGCTCGCAGTTCTTGACGATACATATCTCGTAGGTAAGATCAGACCCAAGGCTCACCCCTTTGTAGAATACTTCAAGTTCCTTAAGCAGTTCGAGGATGAGAACACAATCGCGAAGTATACAATTCCTGCTCCCGCCCAGCTTTACCAGCAGCTTATCGTTCCCGCAAACTACGATACAACACGTAAGTTCTATCCCACTGACGATGAACTTATCGCTGATATCGGGGCAGCATATCAGGACGTTATAAGACAGTTCTACGAAGCAGGCTGCCGTAACCTCCAGCTTGATGACTGTACCTGGGGTGCCATCGTTGGTGATGCTGCCAAGCAGAGATACGCCAATCTCGGTCTGGATATTGAAGATATCAAGGCTACACTTCTTAAGGTAAATAACCTTGCAGTAGAAGGCGCACCCGAAGATCTTATTATCAATTCCCACATCTGCCGCGGAAACTATCACTCAACTTACTTCACAAGCGGCCCTTACGACTCTGTTGCAGACTACGTATTCGCACAGGAGAATGTTGACACACTTTACCTCGAGTACGACGATGCAAGATCCGGCGGATTTGAGCCCCTCTCCAAGGTCTCACCCGATAAGAAGGTTGTTCTCGGCCTTATTACAACAAAGAAGCCCGAACTTGAAGACAAGGCTGAAGTCATCTCCCGTATCAGGGAAGCAGCAAAGAATATTCCTCTCGACAGAATTTACTTAAGCCCTCAGTGTGGCTTCGCTTCCTGCGAGATCGGTAACAAGCTCACAGAAGAAGAGCAGTGGGCAAAGCTCAAGCTTGTTAAGGAGATTGCAGACGAAGTCTGGGGTTAATCTTATATCACATATAAACATAGTAATGACGGTGTTTCTTATGAGACACCGCCTTGTTTTTTGCGAAATGCAATTTCCTGTTGACAGCAGTCAGCTGTCGCGTTACTGTATTAGTGTAGTAATACAGTTGGACACAAATACTGGCCTCTATGCAGAAAGGAACTACCATGAGCTGGAATTTTGATGAGACACGTCCTATCTTCCAACAGATAGTAGAGCGAATCACCATGGACATCGTATCCGGTAAATACAAAGCCGGCGACAAGCTTCCTTCCGTCAGAGAATTTGCCATAGAAGCAGGTGTTAATCCCAACACAATGCAAAAGGCACTGAGTTCACTTGAAGACAGCGGACTTATTATCACTCATCGTAACAGCGGAAGGATGGTAACAGAAGATACAAAGCTGATTACGAAGCTCCGTAAAAATTCCGCACAGGAAGCAGCAAAAAGCTATCTCGAATTTACAAAAGCAGCGGGACTCACTCTTAACGAAGCAATAGAAATACTTAAGGAGGCAGACAACAAATGAGTTACAACGTAGTAGCAGACAATCTTGTTAAGAAATACGGTTCCAAACTCGTATTAGACAAGATCAGTTTTAAGATTAAGTCCGGAAGAATTGTCGGCCTCGTCTCCCCTAACGGCTCAGGCAAGACAACACTTATTAAGCTCATGGCGGATTTCCTTACAGCCGACGAAGGAACTCTCACTATTGCCGGCAAGAAGATCGGACCTGAGACGAAGGCCATAACAAGCTACCTTCCCGATCACGACATCTTCTCCAAGAACTGCAAGCTATCTGATACGATCAAGTTTTACGGCAGTTACTATAAGGACTTTAACGAAGAGAAATGTCAGAACTACATTAAGCGTTTTAAGTTCGATACGAATGCCAAGCTTACTTCCCTCTCCAAAGGCCAGACGGAGATACTTTTTCTCATTTTGACCTTAAGCCGCGACGCGAAGCTTTTCCTTCTCGACGAACCCCTCGCAAGCGTAGATCCCATTAATCGCGAAGTGATAATAACTACGATTCTTAAAGAGTTCAAAGAGGATTCAACAATCATTATATCGACTCATCTTTTGAACGATGTAGAGATGATTCTCGATGAAGTAATAATGCTCAAAGACAGCACTCTCTTATGCCATAAGTCAGTTGAAGAGATCAGAGAAGAAACAGGCAAATCATTAAACGATTTTTTCAAGGATTCATTCAGAATCGATTGGTTTGGAGGTGACAACAAATGAACGGAAAACTAACTTCTGAGACAATCAGACAGCAGCTTAAAACCACCGGACCTTTGCTGCTTGCTTACATACTGTTATTCCTGATTATTGACACAAGTACACTTAATATTTATGCATATACGATTTTTTACATGCTTCTTATTGCTTCAGGTGTATTGTGCATAGCTTCAATCGTAATGAATCTCTACAAGACTTTTATCACAGACCTTCTTCTGGGAAAGTCCTATAGGTTCTACTCGCTTCCGCTTAAGAAATCCACAATAATATTCTCAAAAGCAATTCCTACAATAGTAATTCAAAGCATCGCCATAACACTTATTGCCAATGCTGAGAGAATATCGAATCTATACGCATGCATCGTAGGTGTAAACGAATCGGAATACAGTAAGCAAGAACTGATCCACGACGAATTGCTCTGGTTATTGAACGATTCATTTATCTGTTTTATAACATCGATCACTATCGGATTCCTGATACTTCTTGCATTCGTGCTATGCAGAAGTTTTGATCCTTCAAAGACATTACGCAATTTTATTATTGCCACAGCAATCGAATTCATGGCGTACTACTCAGTCTTGATAGTCATTGCAAATATCACCAGCGACTTACACCGAAAGGTTTATGAGGTATATGAGGCAAACCCCGGCTTCACCTTCGAACAGAGTTATGAGAGATTAGGTGTGCTAATGTATTACGAAGAAATACTATTAGTAATCATACTGATTCTGGCACTCATAGAGATCATCGGAGTTATTCTTGCTTCAAAGAAATTAGCAAATACAAAGTTCAACGTACTGTAAAACAAGGCCCATGCAATATAGATAGTCTTTGCATATTGTGGTAATACAAACACAAGAAAACACAGTCCGCTTGGACGGTTGCCAATGAGAATGATTACCTCACTCTAGGAACTCGCGATCCATAATGAGTGAGGTTTTTCACTACCTTTTTCTTGAATATCTCTTATCAATGTCGGAACCCGCCAATTAAGCGAGCTTGCTCTTCCCGTCATTCTTATACAAAACGTTATAGATAATTACGAAGAATACTACTGCATAAACTGCAAGTAATATTTCTACTGCTATAATGTTCGTGATTATACCGAACTGATACAATGCTGCAGGTACGTCGAATAATGCATGGATAATGATTGCAAGACCATACATCCATACCTTCCTGTCTCTGACTGCATAGAATACAAGGACAGACAAACCGACATGAAGAACAATAGCAAATACTCTTTCCAAAAGTGCCAGCCCGGCATTACCAAGACTAAAGCTCATGAGAGCATCAGGAATTGATGTAATCTGTGCAAGCATGCTTTCAGGCATTCCCTGCTCCAAAGACTGATCTATCAGTTCCTGGAACTTGCCTGTATTGATCATCAATGCATAGGCTATATACTGAATACCGGTAACTACCATCAGGAAGAATGCTTCAAAACCACCATGACCGATTCCGTGAGAAATACCAGTCTCTTTATTTGTACGCTTCTTAAGAATTGTCTTATATGCAACAAAGCGTCCTGTCTCTTCAAAGATACCGGCCATAGCAGCGCCTAAGACCGTAAAAAGAACTGCACTGTTCATTACAGTCTGACCCAAAGATGTTGCCGGATTAAGAAAGATTGCCTTGGGGATTGCCTCAAGAACAATTGCAAACAGGAACCATGTTGCAGCACCGACTAATACTGTCGTTAGTTTCTCATGACGTGTCTTAACCCAGCAGATTGTCGGGATAAGAAGGAGTGCTATACCTCCTATAATCATTATTACTAATGCTACAAATACTGATGAAGGGATCATATTAAGCCTCCTTCTCCTTTAAAAAATCATCGTTATAAATTTCTACGCACCAACGCTTCTTGTTGCAGCATGGGCATGTAAGCTTTCTTGTATTAGGTGTGTGGCTAGCCCAGAACATCTCTGTCTTCTTTGGCATAAAAGTTGTGTGGCACTCCGGGCAGATATACTTAACACTCTTAATATAATAATTCACTGTGATAATGCATGCCGGAATTAAAAGCAGGATTGCCACAACAAAAGGCCACCAGATTCCCTTAACAATCCAAAGTGCAATTGCTGCATATTCCAAAATATTAAATGGAAGCAATGCAAGAATCATGTTTCTTCTTACCTTAAATAATTCTTTCTTGTTTGACATAATCTTAGCCGCATCGCCAATGGAGCTTAAATCTAAATCGCCATTCTTACTGCTGTCGGAAATAATCTTATTAAGCTCGACGAGCTTATCGAATTTCTCCTGCTTCTCATCAATCTCAGCCTTAAGATCTTCCTGCTGCTTTCTAAGAAGAAGTTCAATTACGTTGTTAGGATTTTCTTCCTTCAAGATATCCTGAATATTATTGATTGAAATATCCAGATCTCTTAAAAAGCAGATAATCTTCATCTTCTTAAGATCGTCTTCAGAATAAAGTCTTCTGCCACCATCAGTAAGTTCGCTCGGAATTAAAATTCCTTTTGTATCGTAATACTGAACAGTTCTTACTGTCACATTACAAAGCTTGGCGATTTCTCCGGTTGTGTATTTCGACACGACTCTTACCTCCTTATGGTGCCACTTTACCCCATTACCTAACGTCACAAACAATACATAACGTAACGTCATTTTTGTGAAAATACACTGGATTATACCCTATTTTTGTAAAAAACAGGCAGTGAGCGCCATGTATTCACTGCTCTTTGATGAACTCTACAGTTTGTGCCTTCATGGATATTTTTCCTACCTTATATCCGTAAGAAGTTAATTCTTTCTTGTACGACAGGAACGAGTGGTCGATCGGAACTCCTGCTATATTCTCTATTTCTGCATACGACAGCTTAAGATAATCCGTACCTGTCTCAGATACATATTTCCATAATGCATCAAACTTACTCATAAACACCCCTGCTCTTCTGTAGCCCGTTAATTGTCTTTATACACAGTTCCGCCCACAAGCGACTTAATGATGACAACATTATCGCCACCACTGATTTCTTCATACTGTGTTTTGTTAACCCGAATTCCCTTAACGTAGACCTTCTTCGGATAAGACTGATATGCAGAGACGAAGAACATAGGGCGCGGACTTCTGCCTCTGGACATTCTCGATGATTTAAAAGAAGCCGTACCATGTGTTACTTGGCACGGACCCAGGACCCTCGTAAGAATCACAATTATCGTTATTACAGACACAAAGAAAATAAAACCTGCTGTAATGTACTTTGCTTCAGGCGGATCAGAATCGGGTACCACTACCATTACAATAATGGCTGCAATGACCGATAAAACCATAGCAGCCAAAAACACAATAGAACCCATAAAGGAATCTTTCCTGAATCTTCGTATAAATATCTTCTCAGAAGTATCCGGAGTCTTATCGTAAGTCAGATCCTTGAGCTTACCTACCTTATATCCCTGTCTTAGAAAATCGTTAAAGCTCATTTCTTGTGTATCAACAGCCATTTTTACCTCAGAAAACATAATTCAAATCAAAGCCATTATACACTAATGAAGCTCTATCCTAACCGTAAGCACAGGCTTTCTTCCTATACCTGCCTGCCCTGTCAGCATCGCGAAAGGCAACAAAAACGAGCTACAGCCTTAGCCGTAACTCGTCTTATTCTTATAGTTTCTATTATTATTCCTGACGGGGAGACGCGAGGGACATTCTCATCGCTTTATGGAAGCCGTCCTTCTCTCGGTACATATCCATGTCGGCATTCATCTTCCAGTCACTAATAGAACCTCTGCTGCCATTGGGCTCATTAAGTCTTGATTCTCCGACTGCCATAGACAGCTTATAAGTCTCAACCTTATTGTATTCTTCTATTCTGTCCTTCAACTTCT
>JAKSRK010000027.1 GCA_024403655.1 Saccharofermentans sp.
CTTGATTGTTCTTACCATCTGAGATGTGTAAGAATTCTCGTTGTCGTACCAAGATACAACCTGTACAAGAGAGTTACCATCATCCATCTTAGAAACCATTGTCTGGTTAGCATCGAAGAGGGAACCATATCTCATACCAACGATATCAGCAGAAACGAGCTTCTCTTCTGTGTAGCCGAAAGACTCTGTAACAGCAGCCTTCATAGCAGCGTTGATACCATCAACTGTAGCCTCACCCTTAACAACAGCGTGAAGGATTGTTGTAGAACCAGTTGTTGTAGGAACTCTCTGAGCAGCACCGATAAGCTTACCGTTAAGCTCAGGAATTACAAGACCGATAGCCTTAGCAGCACCTGTTGAGTTAGGTACGATGTTAGCAGCACCAGCTCTTGCTCTCTGAAGGTCACCCTTTCTCTGAGGGCCGTCAAGGATCATCTGATCACCTGTGTAAGCGTGAACTGTTGTCATGATACCGCTCTGGATTGCAGCGTAGTCATTAAGAGCCTTTGTCATAGGAGCAAGGCAGTTTGTTGTGCAAGAAGCAGCAGAAATGATCTTGTCATCCTTTGTAAGTGTCTCGTGGTTAACGTTGAAAACGATTGTAGGAAGATCATTTCCTGCAGGAGCAGAAATAACAACCTTCTTAGCACCAGCATTGATGTGAGCCTGTGCCTTATCCTTAGATGTATAGAAACCTGTGCACTCAAGTACAACGTCTACACCGATCTCGCCCCAAGGAAGGTTATTAGCGTCAGCTTCCTTGTAGATCTGAAGTGTCTTACCATCAACAGTAATTGTGTTAGCCTCATCGTCAGATGAAACAGTGTGCTTATTCTCACCGATAACACCAGCGTATCCGCCCTGTGCTGTATCGTACTTAAGAAGATGAGCAAGCATTGAAGGCTTTGTAAGATCGTTGATAGCAACTACCTCATAACCCTCAGCACCGAACATCTGTCTGAAAGCAAGACGACCGATACGACCAAAACCGTTAATCGCAACTTTAACTGCCATATTGAATTCCTCCTAAAATATCCCGAATGGGATTTTATTATTCTTTCTGTGCCTAAATGCACCTTTAAAATATTACAACGAAGTTTTAAGGTTTACAACATGTGTAAATGTAAAATAACTGAAATATTCAACATATTTGCAAAAAAACAAACTTATGCCGTAAATTTCTTTTAAAACGATTTTTGCTTCTGCGAATTCTCAGCGAGCAAAAATAAAAAAGAATACAAACAAGATAGTTTGGAAGGCCAGCAATGGTGCCATCCTTAAATAAATATCTTCTCTTTTTATTGACAAATATTCTTGTTCTGTATCTTTCAGTTTTAAAGACTTATATCCGAAGAAAATCAATTCAAGAATACATGCGGCAAAAACTGAGAAAACAAAAACTCCTATATTGTGAATCGGATCTCCGCCGG
The DNA here is from genome assembly GCA_024403655.1 of Saccharofermentans sp. GTDB lineage: Bacteria > Bacillota > Clostridia > Saccharofermentanales > Saccharofermentanaceae > Saccharofermentans. The sequence continues at coordinate 1,431 of JAKSRK010000027.1, forward strand.
TGATTTCATGTGGAATGGTCTTTCGAGTCAAAACGGTCAAAAGACCGTTGTTCAACATATAGATATTAGCAGGATTATGCGCAAAAACCGAAATCAAATAAGACAATGACATAACAGTGTCTACATATATAATCAATTTGGTATTCGGCAAAACCGGAAGCAACATCGAAGTGAACAGAGCAAGCAAAATCCCCCACTGTGAATGCCACGATACAAAAATGAAAAACATTCCATATATTGCGGTTCCGAATAACATTACCATTTTGTATAAAGAAATACTGTCAGTAACTTTTATCGAATAAGCCCAACTGCAAATAAAGACCATTCCGATAATCATTAATGATATGGGGAACAATCCGCCTTCTATACCATTTTGAAATAAACTGTCAGAAAAACTATACGATGAATTAATAACTTTTTGAGACGTAACGTAGCCTTCTGAAAAACTAAAAACGGTACTATATACTATCGGAGCGATAGCAGTCGCGAGACCATACTCCAAAATTTTCAAAGGACGCTTTTCGATAAGAAGAATCATGGGGATACAAATCGCCACTGGAAAAGTCTTGAGCATAATTGCAAACGAAATCAAAAATGAAAATCGGAAAAGATGGCGCTTACCGTATTGCTCCAGTGCAAGAATTAAAAACAAGATATAAATGATATCAAGTTGATTAAATCCTACACTAGCATACAAAACTATAGATGAGGTCAGAAACAGAATTGAAGCTGTCTTTGACTTCTCATCAGACAGAGTAAAAGCTTTGCAAGTTCTGTAAACAAAATAGGAAGAGAATATCACTAACAAAAGTAGTACTGTCTTTATGTAAAAACTCAAAGCGAAGTAGTTATAAGTTATTGCCGTAACTTTTGAAAAGATTACCCAAGGAAGAATAATAATTGCTAAAGCTGCATACAAGAATATGTTATAGTACGCTGCATCATAAATAGATGGCTCCGAACCATATCCACCTGAAACAGCTTTCTCAAGCACGTAATCATAAAATTGTAAAACCTTACCTTGTGAAGTAACTGAAATCAAATCTTTGGACTGCAATACTTGAATATACTGATCATAGAAATACTGATAAAGGAAGATACTTCCAAGAGCAATTGACAAAAACAACACCAAATCCAAAGGACGTAATCCCTTAAAGAGCATTTTCAAATCAGATTTTATATTTCCGGCTGAGTCTTTCTTAACATTCATAAGCTACATTCCCCTATCATGATTGTTTAAAGCGTTGCAACAGCACGCTTGATGCCTATTCCCTGATCTGCGAACTTCTGCTCAAACTCCGTTCTAACATTGTCCTTATCCCACTCTGAGTTGTGGAGGTCTCTTGTAAGTTCTGACAATTCAAAACCGCATGCCTTGAATTCTTCCAAAGAAAAATCATAAAGATCATCATTATCAGTCTTAAATCTGATCTGGCCATGCTCCTTAAGAAGAATCTTGTACTGTTCCAGGAAAGCTCTGTATGTAAGTCTTCTCTTGGGTTTATTTCTTCTTGACCATGGATCGCAGAAATTAATGTAAATCCTGTCAACTTCATTCTCAGCAAAGTAATTATCAAGAAGCTGAGCGTCTGCATTAATAAAAAACAGATTGGGAATATTAAGCTCATGTGCCTTCTCAATCGCGGAAAGAATTACAGATGAATCTCTCTCAAGTGCAATATAAAGAACGTCCGGATTATCTGTTGCAGTCTGAGTACAAAATTTTCCCTTACCGCATCCTAATTCCAGGAACACCTTGCAGTCTTCCGGAAAACCGCAGGTCTTTCTCCAGTTGCCCTTATTAAGCATGGGGGCATCAAACCATCTCTCATGACATGCATCCATTCTCTCAGGAATATGCTTTTTCTTTCTGCCTCTGGCCATCGTTCGTATCCTCGCAATCAATAATAATGCATCAAATTAACTCATAAATAATAACAGACGCCGACAAATATATACAAGGAGATTTACATTAGACAAAAAGAGACACCATCCAAGGTGCCTCTTCTATTTATAATTACTGATTATGTTAAATCATCTTCTCGGTAAGCTTTAAGCCTCCGATTACATGGTAGTGAACATGCATTACAGTCTGTCCGCCGTCTTCACCACAGTTGTTAATAACTCTGAATCCTGTATCAAGTCCCTTAATCTTGGCAACTTCGCTGATTCCCTTAATAACTTCGCCCATATAGAGTGCGCCTTCTTCTGAAGAAGCCATATCTCTTATATCATCGAAATGCTTCTTGGGAACAACAAGAGTATGTACGGGAGCTACGGGATTGATATCGTCGAAGCTGTACACATATTCATTCTCATATACCTTAGTAGAAGGAATCTTGCCTTCAATAATGTCACAGAACAAGCACATAATAATTCCTCCTTATCAGAGCATCTTCTCGAGCTCTGTCTTTACAGCAGCAAGAGCATCGTCAACTCCTGCGGGATTCTTACCGCCAGCCTGAGCCATATTGGGACGTCCACCGCCGCCACCGCCTACGATGGGAGCAATAGCCTTAATAAGGTTACCAGCATGAGCGCCTGCCTTAACTGCGCTGTCAGTTGCCATGACTACGATATTAACCTTGCCTTCAGAAGTAGAAAGAAGAGCTACAACACCGTCTCCGATTTTATCCTTCAGAGAATCTCCGAGCTCTCTCAAGGATCCCATATCTACATTATCAAGCTTGGCACTTAAGAGCTTAACACCCTTAACGTCAATAGCACGGTCAGTAAGATCTCCGAGTGCTTCCTTTGCAGCTGCGGACTTCAAAGACTCAATCTGAGAATTAGCTGCCTTAAGTTCAGCCTGAAGGTTCTCAATCTTCTTCAAAATATCAGAAGGATTCGTCTTAAGAATCTTAGCAGCTTCATCAAGAGTAGCTTCCAATTCATTATAGTAAGCAATAACGCTGTCACCTGTAAGAGCCTCGATTCTTCTTACACCTGCAGCAACACCGGACTCGGAAAGAATCTTGATGTTTCTTATCTGGGAAGTGTTGGATACGTGAGTACCACCGCAAAGCTCAACAGAGAATGCTTCCTTGTAGTCAGCTTCCATATTGCCGCTTACGCCCTTACCCATGGATACAACGCGAACTGTACCGGAATACTTCTCTCCGAACAGAGCCATGGCACCTGTCTTTGCGGACTCTTCGATGCTCATCTCTTCTGTTATTACATTAAGAGCAGCGGAAATCTGGCTGTTAACAATCTTCTCTGCCTCAGCAATCTCCTCAGCAGTCATTGCCTTGTCATGTGAAAAGTCAAAACGAAGTCTGTCGGGAGTAACAAGTGAACCCTTCTGCTCAACGTGATCGCCGAGAACAGTCTTAAGCGCCTTCTGAAGAAGGTGTGTAGCTGAATGGTTCTTACATGTATCAAGTCTGTTAGCCTGATCAACCTTGAGGTCAGCCTCTTCACCGTTCTTTATTGAACCCTTGGATACAAAACCTACATGACCGATTCTTGACTCAGGAAGGTGGATTGTATCTGTTACAGTGAACTCACCGTCCTTTGTAACGATAGTACCCTTATCGCCTAACTGACCACCCATCGTACCGTAAAAAGTTGTTACGTCGGTAACGATTGTACCGTTCTGTCCTTCAGCGAGTGTATCTGTAAGAGCATCTTCACCTGCAATGGCAACGATCTTAGCCTTGCAGTCGGTAGCCGTATAACCTGTGAATTCAGTCTTGATATCTTCGGAAAGAGAATCAAATACAGCATCGGAAGAAGAAAGCTTGGCAGAGAAATTCTGATTGTCTCTTGCCTTCTGCTTCTGCTCTTCCATAGCAGCCTTGAAACCTTCTTCATCTACTGTAAGTCCCTCTTCCTGAGCAAGCTCTACAGTAAGCTCAATAGGGAATCCGAATGTATCGTAAAGATAGAAAGCCTTCTTACCGTCGATTGTCTTCTCGGATGCATCAAGAATCTTCTTGAATTCCTTCATGCCGTTCTCAAGAGTACTCTCGAATCTGTCGATTTCCTTGGTGAGCTCATTAATTACAAAGTCCTTGTTCTTAACAAGAAGAGGATAGCTCTCGGAATATACATCAATATAGATTGAAGCAATCTTAAGAATATTCTCCTTCTTAAGGTTAAGTGTTCTTGCGTGTCTTACTGCACGACGGATAAGTCTTCTCAAAACATAGCCTGCACCTGCATTTGAAGGAAGAAGCTTAGCGGGATCGCCGATAAGCATAAGGCTTGTTCTTGTATGATCGGCAAGAATACGCATTGATCTTGTAAGCTTCTCATCGCTGTCGTACTTGATTCCAGAAGCTTCTTCAATATAAGCGATGGCAGGAGCGTGAAGATCAATCTTGTATACATCGTCAATACCGTTGAGGAATGCAAGGATTCTCTCAAGACCCCATCCTGTATCTACATTCTTCTGAGCAAGAGGAGTAAGTGTGCCATCATGATGCTTCTCATACTGCATGAATACGTCGTTACCGATCTCAGTATACTTACCGCAATGGCAGCCGGGACCGCAGTCGGGGCCACAGGGTGCAATATCCTTTACATAGAACATCTCACTGTCGGGACCGCAGGGACCATACTCAAGACCCCACCAGTTATCCTCTGCAGGAAGATAGAAAATATTCTCAGGCTTAAATCCTGAAGCGATACGATACTGAGCCCCCTCCTCATCTCTGGGAGCATTCTCATCACCTGCAAAAACAGTTGCAGCCAGATGATCGGCATCGAATCCGAAGAGTTCAGTAAGGAGTTCATAACTCCACTGGCATCTTTCCTTCTTAAAGTAGTCACCAAGGGACCAGGAACCCATCATCTCGAAGAATGTTCCGTGGCTCTTGTCTCCTACTGAATCTATATCATTGGTACGAACACAACCCTGAACGTTGCAAAGTCTTGTTCCCAAAGGGTGCTTCTGACCGAGAAGGTAAGGCATCAGAGGCTGCATTCCCGCAACATTGAACATAACTCCTGTAGAGCCGTCGGATACGAGCGATACCGCCCCGACATCCACGTGTCCTCTGTCTATATAGAATTGCTTCCAGGCATTTCTCAATTCATTCGAGGTAAACTGTCTCATTATGCTTTATCTCCTTTTTACATAAAACAAGGCACGCGCAAAGTATCCGCGTGCCTTGTAATTTTATATTATTATTCATAGAAAATCTATATAAGGATTAGCTTATTATTCTTCTAAGGCCGCCCTCAGATACTTTTTGAACTCGGACCTTACAACTTCATCCTTTATCGTTACTTTTATTCCGTCAAAGGTATAAAGCTTAAACAGCTGGGTGAAAAGAGTAGGAACAAGTCCTGCTTCAAAGACGAATTCAATTATGCCCTTAGAGGTCTGATCCAAAATAATGTTCTTTACATTAACGTCACTGGCAAAAGCATTGTAAGCCCTAAGCAATGTCTTCTCGTCATCTGCCTCAAGCCTTATCGTTATTAGCATACTCTTCTCGGAAGAATAAGCATCTATGCTGTTCTTCAGGTATGCATCCAGAATCTCCTTTCTGGACTTCTCACTTTCAAATCCGCAGTAAGTCATACCCTGTCCGACAAGCTGATTCTTCATCCTGTCGATTCTGTATCTTCTTATGGATTTCATTACGTCGTTGCACTTAGCGTAAATATCGTTATCTACGGCAATAAGGTAGTAGTTGCCGTTTTCCCAATCGAGTTCAAGAGGAGATACAGTCTTGTCTGTAACTGCTCTAAGACCTCCGGCCACGTCGTATCCGTATTTAAAGCAAAATACCTGTCTGGATTCGATACAGGTTCTTATGATGGTTAAAAGGAATTTAGTCTTGGATTTGGGGACATTATCGTGAGATACAAGAGACTTATACCCGTTCTTAAAATATGCAGGATATCTTCTCTCTATCTTCTCGCAAAGACCTGAATCCGTGAACGGAGTAGTCCTGATGGCATCAACTATCAGTCGGGCTTCATCCAATGTAAGCTCATAATTCAGTTCTTCTCTGGTATATTTCCTACCGTTAAGAGTAATCCACTCATGACCGGGAGCAACAAGTCCCGCTGCCTCAACAAATTCATTAAGGCGCTTGATGTCGGCGTATACGGATTTACGTTCGAACTCACTTCCCGTGACCTTCTGAAGGTAATCCTGTATCTGCCCCATCTGCACGGCACTGTCATCGTCATATGCATGTACGTGACGAAGGAAATAATCGTATATCAGTAATATCTTAAGTTTGGATTTCTCACTATTAGCCATAGAGACCTCCGATACAAAGCGGGTTATTAATAGTACACCAAAAACGGAGGTCTTTTGCAATAGAAAAGAAGAGAAGCTCTCCCGGTACGGCCGTTTACCGGGAGCCGGGATTGCTTAAACCAGGATGGGCTTGGAGGCTGCTGAAATCTGCTTCTTACTTCCCGTAGCAGTCCTTAATGAAGCTGCAAATATTCTGTGGATCTTATCCGCTTCTTCAAAGAGAATTCCGTTCTCTTCAACGGCAACACCGATTAAAGAAGCAAACTTCAGATATTCAATCATTCTTCCCGAAGAATAGAATCCTTCCTCAAGGAACTTGATGAACTTGTCCTTGCCAATAGAATCGGAAGCCATGTTGGCACAAAGATTCACTGTCATTACGTCCTTAAACATCATCTCGGCAAGGGAAGCATGTCCGAGGCTTCTGATGTGGGCAGCATATCCGTAGACCGCTATCGTGAACTCCGTGGCGATGATATTAAGGTCCTTTCTCTTCTCTTCCTCACCTGCTTCCTTCGCCTCTTCGTTAAGTTCTGCCAAAGAGTCGATAAGCTCTTCTTCTTTTTCCTTTACGTCTTCACTCATGTTAAATTGTCTCCTTTCGAAATAATTACCGGTAACAAGATGCTAACAAAAGCAAACATATTTTTGGGACAAAAATATCGACAAAAAGCGACAAATTGTCGAAATGCCTCCCTTAGCGTGCTAAAATACTTACTACTTATTTAATAGTGAGGGTATAACCATGCTTATAGACAACAATATCGCAGTCGCAATTCCCGATATCCTTCTTCCCAAGGAAGGTACAGATCTCAAGAAGTGGGCAGTTATCGCCTGCGACCAGTACACATCCGAACCGGATTACTGGAATAAGATAGAGGCAGAAGTAGGAGATGCTCCTTCTACTCTTCGCATCGTCCTTCCCGAAGTATATCTTCCCAGAGAAGACGAAGAGGGAATTAAGACAAGACTTAATAATATTGCTTCAACTATAGATAACTACATGAGTCAGGGCGTATGGCAGGCTCCCAAGGAAGGCTTTATCGTTCTTGACAGAGCTACTTCACTTCACCCTTCTCGTAAGGGTCTCATGATTGCCGTAGATCTCGAGCAGTACAGCTATGAACCCGGCAACAAGGAGAAGATTCGTGCTACCGAAGGTACTGTTCTCGACAGAATTCCTCCCAGAGTAAGAATCAGAGCTAACGCAAAGGTTGAAGCTCCCCATATCATGCTTCTTATTGACGATCCTACGGATTCCGTTATCGGAATGGCATGGAACGAGATGGCTTCAAGCGGTGAAGCTCCCTGCTACGACACAGAGCTTATGGGCGGTTCAGGTTCAATCAAGGGATATTTTATTCCCTCTTCTTCTCCTGTTTGCCAGAAGATAACTTCTGCTTTCACGGCTCTTCTTAAGAACAGTGCCGACGGAATGCTCTTTGCAGTAGGTGACGGCAACCACTCACTTGCATCAGCAAAAGCTCACTGGGACAATATCAAGAAGAATCTCAGCGAAGATCAGAAGCAAAACCATCCCGCAAGATTTGCTCTTGCCGAAGTCGTTAATATTCACGACAAGGGTCTCGACTTCGAACCTATTCACAGAGTTGTATTTAACGTTTCTCCCGAAGAATTCGTTAAGAAGGCAGAAGAGTACTTTAAGGATAACGGCATCAGCGTTTCTTCTTCTCCTGCAGAAGGTCAGAGCTTCATCGTAACAGGTGATACAGCTGATTCTTATATCACTCTTTCTAATCCTCCTCATTCTCTTGCAGTAGGTTCAGTTCAGGGCTTTATCGATAAGATGGGCTACGAAGTAGACTACATCCACGGTGAAGATTCCGTTCGCAAGCTCGCTTCCGGCAACAATACGGGTATTCTTCTTCCCGATGTATCCAAGGATTCATTCTTTGCAACAATAAGCGCTGAAGGCGTTTTCCCTCGTAAGACTTTCTCAATGGGAGAAGCTTTTGAGAAGAGATTCTATTTCGAGGCTAAGAGGATAGATTAATGTCTGACAAAAAATCGGTATGCATAGTCGGTGCGGGGCTTTCCGGACTGGTTTGCGGCATGCGCCTTGCAAAGGCCGACTTTGACGTAAACATAGTCGAAGAGCTTACCTACCCCGGCGGGCTTCTTGCATCGAGCCGTATAGGCAAAGAATACCTGGAACTTCTTCCTCACCATCTGCGTAAGACAGATAAGGCTTTGCTCTCTCTTGCAAAAGAAGAGGGTATCGTCGCAGACTGGGCTGATTCTCTTTGGTATGCGCGAGCATCCAAAAGAAAAGTAGGATATTTCCAGGGCGGCTTTGCAAGTCTTATAAATATTCTTATTCAGGATATTACCGATAACGGAGGAAGAATCTCATACTCAACTACAGTTTCTGAGATTTCTTCCAGAACGAACGAGGATGGCAAAGTCACCTATACGACTTCCTGTGTCCTCAATAACTCCGGAAGCCTTGCCATTGTAAGCGATTACGTTATATTCACAGGCTCCTGCAGATCCTTTGTAAACTGCAGTCACGGTCTCCCCATTTCAATGAATTTCAGAGACCAGCTTATGAATATAACTTACAAGGCCAGCATCAGCATAATGATGGTTCTTAAAAGATGTCCTTCGGAGGTTTACTTACAAAGATTCGACTCCAACGCACCTTATAACAGAATCGTAAATCATTCGAATGTATTCGGAGTCAGATCTTACGGCGGCAATATCGTGTATCTGGTAGGAACCTGTTCCGTATCTGATGCTCTTTGGGTTGCTTCCGACGAAGAGATAATGGACAAATATTTCTCGGCTTTCCATAAGATGTATCCCGTTATAAAGAAGTCGGACATTAAGTCATGGCGTCTTACAAAAAACAGATATGCAGAAGCAGAGAAATACCCCGAGCAGGATCTTACTTCTCCTGCTCCCAATATGTTTATCTGTGCTTCAGGTCTTTGCAAGTACAGCACCCAAGAGATTCCCGAGAACAGAATGGACGGCATTATCAGCCTTGCAAACAGAATATGCGAGACAATGATTAACGACCTTCACTCAGAAGAAGTTCCTTCCGTCATAACTCCTCTCGCAGAAGGTATCTGATATGTCCGATTCCACCGAAGCCAAGAACAGTTGGAATCAGGTAAAGATCATCCTGCTTGCCTTACCGGTTATAGCTATAACCGTTCTTTCAACGATACTTATGGGGAACCAGAATGCCATCCTTCTTTTAAGATGGTACTTAATGCTGGTTCTCTTCGGTATCATCTCTTTTCCTTTCTCCTGCTATATTTTCAAAGGACACGGAACAGGCGGCTTTTTCTTCTCAAAGATAATCACGCTTCTTCTGTCGTCACTTTTGGTGTGGACTTTTACTTACCTGAAAGTCTTCGCTTTTAATGAGGTCTTCATCTGTCTTTCAGCCGTGATTCTCCTTGCGGCTTTTTATGCGCCGGAAGCCTTTCGAAATGCTCTTTCCGGAAAAATCACGGAAAAGTATTTTGTCGAAAAGCTTACTTTGGAAGAGACGGTATTTGCCGTCATGTTTGTGCTTCTTTGCTTCTTCAAGGGAATGAAGCCCGAGATAAACGGCCAGGAAAAGTTTATGGACTACGGCTTTATAATGTCGATGCTTCGTAACCCTTCTCTTCCCGCAGGAGATATGTGGCTTTCAGGCTACAGTATCAACTACTACTATTTCGGTCAGTTCATATATGCTCTTTTTATCAAGATTTCAGGTATCAAGCCCGGAATCGGATATAACCTCGCCATGTGTTCTTCAATAGCGCTTCCCTTTGGAATGTGCTATTCAATAGGAACCTATCTTACAGATGCTTCAAGACGAAACGGGCTTAGCTGCCCGAAGGCGGTTACTTACGTCACAGGTGTTCTTACGGCATTTGCCGCAATGATTTTCGGTAATTCTCACTCATTCTTTTACGACCCTAACTCTATCGGACATAACCTTCTCGCCTATATCCAGAAACACAAATTATTCGGTATAGACGTAGGACATATCGATACTTTCTATTATCCTGACAGCACGAGATATATCGGATATAATCCGGACTCTTCCTTGCTAGAAGGAATCGCATCAGGAGCAGACAAAACTATTGAAGAATTCCCTTTTTATTCTTACCTTATTGGAGACCTTCATGCTCATGTAGTATCCACGATGCTGGTTCTGCTTATTATGAGCGTCTGTATCGCACTTCTCGTCAGAATATCCGATACTGCCATGACAGAGGTAATACCTCCTTCAAGTAAAGTTCTTATCCCTCTTACTGCAGTAAGTATTGAACGCCGCAGGGATTTTGTTATCTACAACATCAAAAGAGTTATTACTCCTGAGCTTGCGCTTATAGGAGTACTTCTCGGCTGCGCCCAGATGACTAACTACTGGGATTTCCTGATTTATTTTGTATTCACTTCGATGACGCTTCTTGTCGTTATGACTCTGCGTTCCAACCATTTCTCCACAATAGCGGGAGGCATATCTTTTGCAGTTATTATCGCAGGCATACTCGGCGTCTATCTTCTGCTTGGACAAAGTCCCGCACCTCATTTCCTTATGCAGCTGTTAGTTCTCATTCTTGCAGCTTCACTGGCTACGCTCTTCCCCTGCACTTTATCCAGAACTTCATTCGGAATGAGTTTTGTATTTACGCTTGCGACCTTAACTGCACTTCCTTTCAATATGAACTTTGACATGATCTCCAATTCCATTGCAGCTTGTGTCAATCACTCTTCCTTCTTCCAGCTTTCTATACTCTGGGGAGTTCATGTAATCGTAGTTATAGTCTTCACTGTAGTCACAATAATCTTCAAAAACAACAGACTTCAGAATGGTTCCTCTTCTGAAGAGTCCGCTCCCGTGACAATGCCGGACGAGAAGAGTTTAAATGTCGTATCACGCTTTGTTCGCGAGCGAAATATCACGGATATCTTTGTATGCGGTATGGGCATAACGGGAATACTTATGCTTATCGCTCCTGAGATTTTCTACGTAAGAGACATCTATGTCGGAGGCTATTTAAGAGCGAACACCATGTTCAAGTTTACATATGCCGGATTTATTATCCTTTCCGTAGCCATGATCTATTCGATAGCAAGACTTTACTTTATTGTCTCTTCCTCAGGAAAATTCAGCAACATCTGCTTTGTGACAGCAATTGTCCTGACACTTCTTCTCTTTATTCCCGGTCACTACCCTCTTCTTGCACTTAAGCAGAGAAACGGTGATTTGGATATAAAGAGATTCAAGACATTGGACGGCACGGCATATGCAGTTGATTATGCGAGCTCATATACCGGACATTTCCAGACAGGTAATCTCATGGAATATATGGATGCGATTAACTGGTTTAACACAAACGTTGAAGGTCCTCACGTCATCATGGAATCCTATGGTGAGAGTTATACCGATTACAACATAGTATCTGCCTATACGGGACTTCAGACTGTATGCGGCTGGCAGACTCATGAATGGTTGTGGAGATTTCACGGCGTCGTAGATCCCGAGACCAATCTCTTCGGTTCAGATCCCGACTACGATGTATGGGAACTTTACTTAACTCCGAGATACCACGATATAGCAACCGTATATACCTCAGAAGATTCCGATGATATAAAAGACGTTCTTACTAGATATGGCGTTGAATATGTTGTCGTAGGCGATCTTGAACGCAACAGATTCCGCAGAGACAACACCGGAATGATTGCGCAGTTCGGTGAGATTGTATTTATATCAGGAGATCTCGCAATTATAAGGATAGATCTCTGACAGATTTTTTGACCTCTTCAGGAAACAGATTCCAGGGGAAGCCAACCGGAGTATCTTCAAAGAATCGCTGTACTTTACCGTCTGAAGGATTCTTATATTCCAACACAGCAGCAAACAAAGATACATCAGACTTTATTCTGCTGCCGTATTTGCCATCTCCTGCAAGCGGATGTTTCCTGCTGGCAAACTGCACTCTTATCTGATGAGTTCTTCCCGTAACAGGCCTTACTGCTACCAAAGACATATCCTGCTCTTCGTTATAGGACAAGAGCTTATAAACGAGTTTGGCGTCTCGTACACCCTGCCTTTTGCGCTTAACAGGAAAACTTTTATTCTTCCTTCTGTCATGCAGCAAAAGATCTGTCATCTCGCCTTCTTCATCTTCCAATCTGCCTGAACAAACTGCCAGATAGATCTTATAAAAACTCTCCTGAAGTCTGCTTACCTTTCCGGAATCTTTGGCAAGTAGCATAAGACCTCCGACAGGCTTATCAAGCCTTCCTACGGGAAAGCCCGCCAGCTTCTCGCTGTCTTCGCCGGGAGTCTTAAGATATACTATTTTCTCTTTGTCTTCACAGATAATCTTTCCCATATCAGCAGATATAAACAGTTATTGTCTCCTTGCCTCCGTTAATAAATAACTCCACAACACCGACATCTTCCAAAGTCATGACATCGGGTTCTACTGCATATGCCTTATCCAGGACGGTCTTCCCCTCGAATATAACCTTGAGACGGCCTTTGTCGTAAGCTACGAATCTGCTTTCTTTCTTCAAAAGGCCACATGCTTCTTCTACGGGAAACATAGTAAGTTCATCGTTCAAGTTAAGTTCGAGCTGTCTTGGTATGGTAAAAGCTCCAACCTGCTTCTGTCCCGCACCGGCACTTCTGTTCCAGTTATACATCCATGCGATAAGAATTCTTCTTCCTTCATCATCTTCGAAAGTCTGAGGAGCATAAAAATCCGGTCCCGTTTCTACAGCAAAGAAAGGCTCTTCCTCGTTATCAAAAATGAATCTTGACCCGTCAAAATCTCCCAAAGCGAAGCATACTCTGTGAGGCAGAGAACGCATGGAAGAAAACATAAGAACATACTTATCTTCCAACTGAAAAAGATCGGGGCATTCGATACAGGAGCCGAACTTTCCGTCAGATATCAGTTCGGATACATATTCCCAGTGAAGAAGGTCATCCGACTTAAAAAGCAAAAGCTTGGCGATATTATCCTTGCCGGCACCAACCACCATCCTGTAAGAATCTTTATATTTGAAAACCTTGGGATCTCTGAAATCCTTATTATCTCCCAACGGAGATTGGGCAATAACCGGATTGCCCTCATACTTGGTAAATGTCACTCCGTCATCTGAGAACGCGACAGACTGAGTCTGCCCGAGCTCCTCGGATACTGAAGTATAAAAAAGATAAAGTCTGCCGTCCTTTACAATTGCAGAACCTGAGAAACATCCACCGGAATTCTCATATGGCATATCCGGAAACAGGGCTATATCCTGTTCTTCCCAATGTATAAGATCTCTGCTTATCGCATGTCCCCAGTGCATCTGTCCCCATCTCGGAGCATAAGGATAGTGCTGAAAGAAAGCGTGGTAGACACCCTTAAACTGTACAAGTCCGTTAGGATCATTCATCCAGCCTTCACGATTCTTAAAATGGTAAAACACTTATAACCCCCGTTTGTTCTTAGCGTCGTTAATAAAAAGAGGCGCCGATAATAATCAGCGCCTCAGCAAACTCAATAATCTGATAATCAGTTCTCTGCCTCTGCAGGTGCTTCTTCTGCACCATCAGCTGGAGTCTCTTCAGCATCACCGGCAGGAGCTGCTTCAGTCTCAGCAGGTGCTGCTACATTATAAGGTACAAGTTCAACATTAGGATCGAGCATTGATGCGGGAGGAAGGAGTAATTCCATTCCCTCAGAAGGAGTCGGGAAAGTTGCAGGATCGAATCCGTTGTACTGGATGATACGTGCAATTGCAGGATCAGACTCGTTCTCAATCTCGATACCATATACCTGATAGAGAAGGTCATACCAAGTTCTGAAACCGGTATATGTATCAGAGAAGTGGAATACACCGATAGGTGCATTAGCTGCAGGTGCAGCTGTTGACTCTACAGGAAGTTCTGTTGTTGTAGCCTCAATCTCTGTAGTAGTTGTAGCTTCGGTCTCTTCTCCGCCTTCCTTCTTGCCGCAGGATCTTACGATTGCTGATATAAGGACGATGAATATAATGAGACAAACTACAACAAATGCAAGGAACATATAACCATTACGGTTAAGCTTGGGGAACTTCTTTCCACCTCCGGGACCTTTGCCGCCGCCCTTACCTGAAGCAGGCTGAGCAGGCTTCTTTGCAGGACCTGAACCCTGAGGTCTTGTGCCCTGAGGTCTTTGAGAAGAAGCAGCGGGTCTTCTCTGTGAAGCGGCTGCTGGAGCAGCTGCTGTAGCGACAGGTGCTGCGGGAGCAACCGGAGCTGCAACCTGAGCGCTTGCATAATCTTCCTCATCATCAATTCCGAGAATTGAATTAATCCAGTCATTATCTGCAGACGTGCTCTGCTGCTCAGGTGCAGGTGCTTCCTGAGTACCATAGGGAGCAGCATTATCGTCATAAGACTGATACTGGCCGGGCTGATACTGATATCCGTTATCGTACTGAGAATAACCGTCTCCTTCATTACCAAAAGACTGATAAGGAGGTGTCTGCTCTACAGGAGCTTCGTATGCCTCAGGAGCAGCCATATTCTCATTCTCAACATACTGACCATAAGAGATTACATCCTCAGTCTGAGCATTAATAGGCTGCTCAGAGCTTACCGCATTAACGGGAGTATCGAATGTATTACCGTCGAATACAGGCATGTCGGGAATATCACTATTCGCATCCGGAATCTTGGGCTCATCGTCAATGGTCTCAACGATATTCTCAAAAGGAAGTTCGAATCCGTCAGAAGAAGATTCTTCCTTCTTCTCTTCCTTAACTTCTTCCTTCTTCTCCTCAGGAGCCTTTGTAGTCTCAGGGAAATCAACTGTAAGCTTGTCGTCTTCCTTAAGTTCAGGCTTAGCTGTCTCAATCTCAAAATCAGGAACAGGGATACCATCCTCAGCCTTCATATCTTCTTCAGAAGGTGCCTTACTTGTTCCGTCATCACCGAATACCAAAGGTACCGCATTCTGCATCTCGCTTCCGTCACCTACGCCGTAGGGATCAAAAGCAGCAGAAGCTTTGTCTTCAGTCTCATTGCTGTCAAATGTAATAGCTTCGTTGCCCTGAGAGAATACGATTTCTTCTCCATTGGTAACAGGCTTTGTGTCATCCTCAACCTGGAACTTTATCTCGTTGCCATTGTTAAGATCCTTGAGAGCAGCCTGAATAATATCCTCAGTCTTAATCGTACTATCACTGTCGCTGTCATTGTTCTCCAAAGACTTAAGGAAATCAGCATCAATCTTCTCAACGGGCTTTGTCTTATCTGCATCATCATCAGGAAGGATAACGGGAACGGCAGCTATAGTCTCCATCTCGCTCGAAGTCTCGGCAGAATCATCTTCATTAACTTCGAAAGGATTGAAGCCACCTGCTACAAAAGGTGTTTCCTCGATTATCTCGGCTTCTTCCTTCTCTTCTTTCTTAACAGATTCCTCAAACAGATTCTTAAGTGCCTCCTCTGCGGAAACTTCCACAGCAGGCTCCTTGCTGACCGAAGTATCAAGGAATTCTACGCTTGCTTCGGGAGCTGAACCCTGATTCAGATCAAGCTCGATTCCCTTATCAGCTGAAGCAACCTGATTCTCTGAAGGAGCTACAGGACTTGCAGCTGTATCACCGAACATTATTGTCGCACCCGCAGTTGCACCGGCAGCTCCTGCAGCACCAGCTGCTGCAGCATTAAGGCCACTTGTAAAGCCCGCATCGGCAATAGCAGCCGAAGCAGCACCTACAACACCGCCTTCAGTAGTGGACTCTATGCTCATAGAAGACAAATCTTCTTCCTTATTCTTCTTTCTGAAGCCGAACAGTCCCTTCTTATCTTCGTTTGTAACACTCTCAACGAAGGAGATGGAGAACTGCATAGGAACATTAGGCATTCTCGCAGAAGCCTGTGTAATAATTACTCCTGCTGCATCGCACTGATCCTCAGCCTCTGCAAGGATACGAAGGATTTCTCTCTGTCCCAAAGCATCGTAAATCTCTTTGTTGCAAAGGATAATGCAGTCATCAGGTGACAAAGTGAAGAAATTTGACCAAAGTGCATTGGCAGTCTTGGAAGAGCAGTAGTACATGAAGTCACCGACTCTGTTGCCCATACTGTCGATAGGTTCCATGGGAATACCTGCATCAGTCAAAGGGAAAAGAGTATCGTCTCTATAAAGGAATGCGAGACCTGTACCGATAGTAACTGCAAAAGCCTCAGCGTCTCTTACGATAACTCCTGAAAAATAAGGTGCACGATCATTATTGTCATTAAGCTTCATCTTGCCTGTTACGTCTACTGCCGTAGCAAGGAAACCTTCGATCATGCCATCTATCTCTTTACGTCCGAACTTAACGTCATTACAAGTAGCTCTAAGCTGGGGCTCATAAGGAGGAAGTGTACCAATCTCATACTCGGGAATCGTAGGATGTGAAAATACTGAGAAGAAAAATCCTCTCTCCTCTTTATCAATCGTTATATCAGCCTGTCTTGCTTCTCTCTTACCAAATAAACGTCCGTCTATATAAAATGCATCAGTTAATGTCTGTGATGGGAAGTATTTTGCTGTCAATGTGCTTGCCAATCGTGTTAAAGTGGCCATGAACCGCTCCTCCGTCTATATATTCAGTATCAATTATAGCATAACGTTTTTAGATATATAGCAAACTATATTTATTTTATATTTATTATTGTGATTAACTTTGTATTTTCAATTTGTAAAGCTATAATGTGACGTAGAAAACATGCTTAATTGTGAGGTATTTATGAGTCTTCCCGTCTTATACATTGTTATCCCTTGCTACAACGAGGAAGAGGTTCTTCCTATTACTGCTCCGGAGTTTTTGGAAGAGCTTGATCTGCTCAAGAATGAGAATCTTATTTCTTCTGACAGCAAAATCATGTTCGTCAATGACGGAAGCCGCGATAAAACCTGGGAGATAATCAAGAATTTATCAGCTGAGAATGAAGCATATACGGGAATCTGCCTCAGTCGCAACAGAGGTCATCAGAATGCTCTCTTAGGCGGACTTATGGAAGCAAAAGAATTAGCTGATATCACGATTTCAATCGACTGTGACGGTCAGGACGACATCAAGGCCATGACCGAGATGGTAAAGCAGTATCACGAAGGCTGCGAAGTAGTATACGGTGTAAGAAGCAAGCGAGACACAGATACCTTTATGAAGAGGTTTACTGCAGAGTCTTTCTATAAGCTTTTAAAGATTATGGGCGCAGAAGTTGTTTTTAACCACGCAGACTACAGACTCGTATCTTCAAAAGTCCTTAAAGAATTTGCAAACTTCAAGGAAGTTAATATCTTCCTTCGCGGTATGATTCCTCTCGTTGGATTCAAGAGTACATCTGTTTACTACGAACGCCACGAGAGAATCGCCGGAGAGAGTCATTACCCTCTTTCCAAAATGCTCGCTCTGGCATTTGACGGTATCACCAGCCTGTCAATCAAACCCATAAGAATGATAACGGGAGCAGGTACAGCCATCTCCCTTTTGAGCTTTATCATGATCATCTACACAATCATCGGATATTTCCGCGGCAATACTATCCCGGGCTGGGCAAGTACAAGTTCCATTATCTGTTTTCTCTGCGGAGTTCAGATACTAAGCCTCGGTGTTATCGGAGAGTATATCGGTAAAATTTATCTCGAGACCAAAGCCCGTCCGAGATACATCATCAGTGAAAGAACCGGACTTTCTTCTCAGCATACTTCAGAGGATCTCTGATATATTCGTGAGGATCCTTGGTACAGGGACATCTCTCGTACCTGCCATGTTCGAAGATTCTCTTACTCATTCCGCCGGCACCTGCAGAGATAATATCTCTCTTGTCAGTCATCATCGCCACATTATATCGACATTCTTTTCCGGGGCGTGCAAAGCCTGTATTCTCAAGGCCGTGTCCTGTATCTTTCTGTCTGTACAGATAGTAAGGAATGTAGCCTGCCCCAAACAGCATTTCGTAAGCAGTTTTAAGAGCGTCGTCTACAGATCCGCGCGTGAAGTTCCTGTCCAGCACCTCTTCTTTTCCCATAGATGCTCTTCTTTTTTTATAAAGAGTATGTATGGTTATATTTTCCGGGGCCAATTCAAGAAGTTTTCCGAGAGAATATAGAAAGTCCTCGTCTTTCTCGTATTTAAGTCCCGCTATAAGGTCCATATTTATTACGTCAAAGCCTTTCGCTGACGCTTCTTCGTATACTCTGAGTACATCTTCGGCAGAGTGTTTTCTATTAAGTCTGGCCAGAGTCTCAGAGCGCATTGTCTGAGGGTTAATGCAGATTCTGTCGACACCTGCTTCCTTCATGGCATCGAGTTTGTATGAAGTTATGGTATCCGGTCTTCCCGCTTCCACCGTAAATTCACTACGCTTTGGAAACTTATCTGCAAGATTTTGTATAAGCTTCTCGAAAGTCTTGTCTGACAGCACGGTAGGAGTACCGCCGCCTACGTATATCATGGAGACATCTCTGTTAATATTGGAAGCTATGTAGGAGATTTCCTTGGAGAGTGCTTCTTCGTATTTATCAAGAATGCCGAGATGCTTTGTGGCGTCGGCAGATATGAAGGAGCAATACTCGCATCTTGATGGACAAAACGGAATTCCTACATAAAGACCGAGATCTTTCTCAGGAATCTCTTCAAGAAGTCTGTGCTCTTTTCTTCCCGTAATGCAGGCAAGTTCTGCTTTGTCGTCTCTTACATAGTATTTGTCGGAAAGCATCTGAGGTTCGAAGTTTTCTTCCGCAGCTACTACCGTCGGTCTAATCCCTGTAAGACAGCCCCAGGGATAGGAAACCGATGTAAGCTCAGTCATATACTTATAGAAGGATTTCTTCACTGCCCTTTTGGGATCGAGTTCATACGTATCATCAAAGCCGGGCCTTGCCTGTCCTTCTTCATATGTATATGCTATGCCTTCAAAAATCTCGCTTATAAGCGTCATTTCAGGCGAGTCTGCACTGGTTACTTCGTTATTTTCTTTATCCTCTTTTACGTCCGAATAGAATAAGCGAAGCACATCGGAGATGCCGTAAGTATTAGCGTGTCCTTTAAGTATTACTCTCATTTTTACTCTTCCAAATAGACATAGTTGCAGAAAAAGTCCACATAGATACTTGTAGGTACTATGTAGGTCTGAGTTCCGCCTTCCTGTCCGTTTACTTCCAAAAATGTGTTGTTTGCACTTTCAGAAAATCTTTCCACAAAACGTGTAAAAGGATTATCTGCAAGTGAGTCGTCGTATGCGGCACTGGCATCAATATCTCTCATTACCGCCTCGAAAGCAGGGTCTGACAAAGAAATAGGCATTGCCTTGCCTTCTTCGCTCGCATAGGATGCCGTCTTATAGTAGAGATCGACAAAAATTGCATAGTATCCCGCATATCGAAAGTCTGCTCTGTTTGATCTGATGCATGCCATAACAGCAGCCGTATTGGCATCACTTTCTCTTGCATAGCCTTTAGCATGGGATATCTCATGACAGAGCGTCACAGGGAAATAGAGTATATCAATATAGTCTGTATTTACATTCGCTTCTCCCAGGAACATATCGTAAACACCCGTAATTCCGGTATAGCTCCAGTAGTGGCTGAGACTAACTCCTTTTGCTCTTATGTAATTGCCGGACATACCATAATCGTATTCATGCGAAATTGTATTCATAAGTGCATTAGCGTCATATACTGCTTCTTCCAGCGAAGTACTCAGGTGAGCAACACCGTTATAATCTTCTCCAAGCTGGTATCTGGCCTCAAGCATTCCTTCGTAAGCCCAGGATAAAGCCATAGCGTATTCTTCGTAGCTATGAGTATCTCTCGTAAGTCCCATCACTTGGGGAATTGAAGGTCGTCTGTAATTAATACCGTGCATCATCTGAAATACTATAAGCATGCATAAAGCAATAATCAGAATATTCTTCAGAAGCTTATAGAAGTCACTTACGAACGACACAAATCCTCTCTTTATTAGTCTGTTAATTAAGATAACTATCTTTCTAATGATAAGAAATATTAAGATCAGACTGCCACATACTACGATATTCTCTGTAAGCGAGAACAGAAAAAGGCTGTTAAATGAATTGGGGAGAAATGCTACAAGGGGAAAAACATTCCTACAATACAGATCAGCTACGCGTGAAGAAATAAACAGCTGAGGGAGAAAGTATACTGCACCGATTAATAGTGCGAGCAGCAATAAAATAGCAGTTCGAATAAGCAAAAGCTTAATCGAGATCTTATCTGAATTATCTTTAAGACTTCTTCTCATGCGTCAGATCTTTCCGATTAACTTAAAGAAGACAAACAAAATACCATAACCGATGGGCTGATGAACAAGATAAACAATAAGAGAATGGCGTCCAAGAAATTCCAATGGTGCCTTTATCTTGCAAAATAAGGGAGAAGGATTAGGGAAAAGAGATTTCTTATCCTTATAGCACTGCTTTCCCAACGCTGCTCCAACAAAGAATACGCCCATCCAGGGAATGATATCCATATAATCAGCAACATCCGGAGCACCTTCAACTGCTATTCCGAGCGGTATCAGCAAAAGATTACTGCTTAATCCGTTGTAATAATTAAGTCTGGTGACAAGAAGCATTATATAAAGACCAATAAACCCGAGTACAAAGCTCTGCGCCTTATCACTAAGTTTCACCTTATCCATAATGAACATCAAAAGAGCATACGCTAAAGTAGATATACTAAGCAGATGAAGAACGTTAAACAGGATCAGACAATATATGTCAAGAAAATACGTGATAAATCCTGTTACTACTGTGAATGCAAGAGCCACAGCCAGAAGCTTGGCTCCTCTTTTTACATTGTTTCTCGAGAAAGTACAGCATATACCCGATATGCCGATAAAAAGAACAAGTATTAGCGGATGTACAAACACCCAGAACCAGTTAGATTCCAAATACTCAAATGCATCACATCCGAATTCATACCTGATATCAAATGAGAAGTGCATGCACATCATCATTACTATTGCGATACCGCGAAGAAAATCTAATTCGTATGCACGATCTATATTGCGATTAATAATTAATCCCATTCTTCCACCTTAAATAAATAATGCGCTTATTTTAAAACGTAAACTATAGATATGTCCACCCCACCTGCACATTGATTGCAATTTATTGCATAACAAAAGCCCTGCTTGCACAGGGCTCTTGATTATTAACTGATTTAGATTAGCTCCTTGTTACTTCAATCTCATAGTTATCAACAGTTGTTGTACCACTTGTAACCTGATGATTTACACCACGTGAAATTGTGATTGAATCACCAACAGAGGCTCCTGCATCATTAACAAGATTAGGTACCCAGAAAGTAACATCATAAGTATAAAGTATATCTCCTGGAGTAATACAATTATCAACAACAGTAATCTCGATTGTTGCCACATTAGTTGTTGAATCAAAAGTAACATCAGATACTGCAAAAATCCACTTAAGAGTTCCATCACTATTAGTTACTCGAGGAACTTCAACAATTGGTACTGTCGAACTAGCAGTTGTAAACTGACAAATCGAGCTATTCATCATATATTTACGAGTACCGGAAGTAAAAGATGAATCCTGACGATCCGACAAAATCTTATCCTGCATGATTTTACCAAACAACTGGCAATAGTCTGTGGAATCATTATAGTTGTAGGTTGTGTAATAAGCTGAATGTGTTGCAATGATCAGACTTACAAACATTCCGCTAATCAACAATGTTATAGCAATTGCAAGCATTACCTCAACGAGCGTAAAACCTGCTTTGTTATCCTTAGCTATTCTTCTCATCTTACACCTCATGAATCCCACTGATCAAATACTGCAGTTCTATAAGCATCATGATCTTCGGCGTTCCAAGAACGCTCAACCCAACGGAAATTACCATTCTCGACAGGGTCACCACCTCTTCTCATCATTGCATAATTGTAATATACGGGGTTAGCATCTGTATCAAAGTAAGAACAACGACCACCTGAGAATGAATATCCTGTCGGCCAAGTAAAACCAGGGGTTATATAGAAGAACATTGTTCTGTTATCAGCAACCGTAGCATCAGCATAGCCTGTAGCACCTTCAACTGAATCAGTATATCCAGTAGTTCTGGCTATATCAAAAGATCTTGTAGCATGACTTGTACCTACAGTAGGATCGTCAGTCAAACGCGCAGATCTAGCATTTATAAATTTTGAAAGACCAGTATCAGGAGAATAAAGAGTTACTACTTCATCAGTCGTCAAATTTGTCTGAACTAGATGATAACGTCCACCTGTACCGTTTCTCGAAGTGTTGTACATAGCAGTAGCCAAGCTACTATATGACTTACCGGTATTAGCAGCAGCGACTCTTGCGTAAATTGAAGAGTTATTAGCATAGTTCATTGATGCCATAAATCCATACATAATCATGCTAGATGCAATTGCCATGATTGCCACTGCTAGCATTACCTCTAATAAAGAAAATCCTTTTTTATCGAATTGCTTCAAAGGTAATCCCCCCTTAATCAGAAATGATAACTGTTAGCGAGTTTATTCTCGCTTGCAGAAATACCGGTCTGTACATCCTGGACACTATCCGTGACTGAAGCTGACTTATTAGCAGCTCTACGATAGATTTCACCGCTATTAATAGCAAGAACCGCAGCTAAAATTACAATTATTGCAATTACCATAACCATTTCAAGTAACGTAAAGCCACGCTTACTATACTTTGCTACTTTATGCATTGTGTCCTCCTAAGCCTAGTAATATATATATGTTATTATACAGCGAATGATACATATATCAATTGCCATTCCTTAAATAATCCTTAATGTTTTACAATCGGATTACGTGCATACTTTATTTAGTACTATTCATACCTAATTATATAACTCGAATACACATCACACACATTTATATTCGAGCTTTTCACTCTCACAGAACTAAGTAAACAGAATTAACCAAGCTTAATGCAATCGACACTATCAAAAGTCATTATATACCAAATTTGCTTCGCTATTTTTATATCATTTTAGGAGATTGAAGAATATTACGACTTGCGATATGAGGCATATGAACAGTCAGACAGTAAAGCCATCGTTAAACTTATAAGTGCCGAGAAATTTGAATGCATCGATTATCGCCAAGGCTGTAGATCAGGTATTACTACAGAATTTCAGCACTACTGCACTTCTCTTAACTGCCCGTGAATTGTATTCTATTCTAAACGGCGGTAATCGAACTATATTTGCAAAGAGATTTGTATGTCGAGGAAGCTGTATTAGCTTGTGTATTAGTCCAACAAGTTGAAAATATACACTATCAGTAACCTAAACCAGAAATCATATGAGAATATCAAGAAATCGCACCCTAGACCGTAAACAGGAGAATATCCTTTTGCATTCGCAATAGAAGCTACATGACCTATATAAACTTCCTATACACCATTTGACATTATTCAGTATTAACCGATAGCAGACCGAGCATTTTGCCAAAAAATAACATTTATATCTATCAGCTAAACTAGTGGCATAAAAAAGGAGGAGATTTGCATCTCCTCCTCTTTATTAGTAACAATTCTAAAATTAGATGATGTTTGTTACAGAATCGATCATTGAGTTGTGAGCTGATACAGATGCAGCTGCATTGTTTGCTCTCTCAAGGTAACCAGCGATACCGATGATAAGTACTGCTGCAAGGATAACGATGATAGCGATAACGAGTACCATCTCAATAAGTGTGAAACCCTTCTTGGACTTCTGAATCTTCTTCATAATTATTTCCTCCTATGGAAGTTATTGAGTTTGTATCTATATATTACCACCTATTTTTATTTGTGCAATAGTTTTTTCACATTTTTACCACAATTCGTCCGAAATTCTTTTTCATTTTTACGGTTCATGACATAATCTATTTTCGTACATCTCAACGTTCACTTCATACATGTAAAAGTCAACTTCAAAATGTAGGTTTTCGCCAAGTTGAAAATGTAGGTTTT
>JAKSRK010000028.1 GCA_024403655.1 Saccharofermentans sp.
CTTCTTTATATTCTGCTGTCTTGTGATAAGAGTCACAATACTCTGAAACCATTTCAAGGATCTTGGCTCTAGCCTGCTCTTCAGTCATATTCTCAAACATAATTATCTCCAATCGGAACAATTCTTTTGCCGTCACATGGGCATACACTGTAGTATTTTATCTTCCTACAGCAAAATAAGCAAATTAAAGTAATGTTACTTTCTTCGATAACTTACACAAAAATCCCGACCGTATTACGATCGGGATTGAAATTACTTTAAGAAATCACTTATCTGCTTGTCCATAATCTCAGGTATGTCGCCGTCTGCAAACCAGACTCTGTTCCATTCGACTATTCTGTCTATGGTCTCGTCCATGTGCCAGGTCGGCTTCCATCCGAAAGTCTTCTTGAGCTTACTTGAATCAAGCTTTAAGAAGTTGGCTTCGTGAGGAGCATTAGGATCGATTCTGTCGACTCTCTTGATGCCGCCCCATTTCTCAACAAACATATTAACGATATCACCTGTAGTTACGCAGTCGCAGTCATCGGGACCAACGTTATACCAGGAAGCAAGAGTAGGATCTTCGTACTGATCCTTAACAATCATGAGGTAAGCCGTAACGGGCTCTAATACATGCTGGTAAGGTCTTGTGGAGTAAGGGTTTCTTACAACGATATCTTCGCCCTTCTTTGCTGCTCTTACGCAGTCAGGAATAATTCTGTCATTGGCAAAGTCACCTCCGCCGATAACGTTTCCTGCTCTGGCTGTAGAGATTGCAGGATACTCACCTTCCTTAAAGAAAGAAGATCTGTAGCTGTGTGTTACAAGCTCACTGCAAGACTTAGAGTTAGAGTAGGGATCGTATCCGTCGAGCATTTCGTCTTCTCTATATCCCCATTCCCACTCGCGATTTTTATAAACCTTATCAGTAGTAACGTTAAGGAAAGACTTAACGGAATTACTTCTTCTTAAGCACTCCATGATATTGACGGTACCCATAACATTTGTCTCGTAAGTGTATACGGGATCCTTATAGGAATCTCTTACTATAGGCTGAGCCGCCATGTGGATAACAATCTCGGGATCAGCCTTGGAGAAAGCATCCCAAAGAGAATCAAGGTCTCTTATGTCACCAATAACGGAAGTCATCTTATCTTCGATGCCTGCCATGGAGAAGAGGTCAGGAGTGGTATTGGGAGCTAAGGAATAACCAGTAAGAACAGCGCCTGCACCTATAAGAATGCGGCTCATCCATGTTCCCTTAAAACCTGTGTGACCTGTAAGGAAGACTCTCTTCCCTTCAAAAAACTTAAGATCAAGCTTCATTCTTAATTATTCCTCCCAAACGATCCAAGGTGCTTCACCATTCTCAATAAGAGATTCGAGCTTTTCCTTGTCTCTCTTGGTATCCATGCACTTCCAGAAACCCTTGTGGAGGAATGCCTTAAGCTGACCTTCGGAAGCAAGCTTCTCAAGAGGCTTCTTCTCGAATACCGTTGTATCGTCTTCAATATAATCGAAAATCTCAGGGTTAAGAACCATGAAGCCGGCATTGATAACTGCACCGTCGTCATTGCTCTTCTCACGGAACTTGGTAACACTTCCGTCTGAATCGAGGTCAAGGCAGCCGAACTGCTGGCCTACGTTAACGGCAGTCATTGTAGCAATCTTACCGTGAGCCTGGTGGAACTTAAGAAGCTCGTTGATATCAACATTACTTACACCGTCACCATATGTGAGCATGAAGGGCTCGCCGTCTGTGAACTTCTTAATTCTCTTGATACGGCCGCCTGTCATGGTGTTAAGTCCCGTGTCTACGAGAGTAACCTTCCAGGGCTCTGTATGAGTTGAATGAACAATCATCTTATTCTCGGCTGTGAAATCAAAAGTTACATCCGATGTGTGCAGATAATAGTCTGCGAACCATTCCTTAATAACATACTGCTTATATCCGCAGCAAATAACAAAATCATTGAATCCAAAAGAAGAATAGTACTTCATGATATGCCAGAGAATGGGCTTGCCACATATCTCAACCATAGGCTTGGGCTTTAATACGCTCTCTTCACTGATACGAGTACCGAATCCTCCGGCAAGTATAACGACTTTCATTGATAAACATCTCACTTTCAATAAGCATAGATGGATAGATTATAGCAAATATAAGGCTAATATACGATACTACCGCAGAATTCTTACAGATTCTTTGTTGCTGCATTAAATTGGCATTTACTCTTAGTTACCTAAAAGGAAAATCTCCTGTAGAAATGTGCGTAATTATCGACAATAATCTTTATTCTTAATGCCAAGCTATTTACAGTGTCGTCGTAAGTTTAAGTCCGCAGATTTCACCTCACGAATATCGTTTTCCATAAACGATATTTACTGACCCATAGATCCGATTATCTCGTATATGTCTTCAACGTCGAGGGAGTCAGGATCAATTCCTCCCAAATCTGCACCGTTTACTAATTCTTGAAGTTCAGCAAGAAGCTCCTCTTCACTCATGTCCTCATGCTCAGCATAGACGGATTCATATATCGTATCGAACTCACCGGCAAAGACTGCAAAATCTTCATCACTAAGATCACTGATATCCATGTCACCGATACCGATACTGCCGATATCAACTCCGGAAAAATCCAAATCATCCGTACTATTAGGCACTCCGTATGAGATTCCACGTACCTGTGATACAGAAGCGGTTTCCTGAACATTGGATTCAGCATGTTTACATCCGCAGAATGCTGCTCCGATAGTAAGTGTCATAAATACAGCCCAAAAACGATACTTCATTCGTATTCCTCCAAAAATCTATCCCTTGATTGTCTGCCCATATTCCAAATGCAATCCATATTCGTAATATTCCCTTAATCCAATGGATATCACGGACTTTTACAGATAATATCACATATTATATTCGTCGCACAGCCTCACGAATTCGCTGAACAGCTCCGCTTCAGGATACAAATCCTTAATCTTCGTGTAAGGGAAATATCTCTCCGAGTCGATAAGCTTTGAGACATCAAGTCCGTGAGATTTTATATCGTCCTTAAGTGCTTTATATAACTCGGGTTTCTCCTTCACCTTTATAACATACGAATCTGTTCCGAGTTTGTAACCCAGATCGCCTCCGCGAAGACTGAATGCCAGTACCTTCTTTGCGTTTTCCGAGGAGTTTCCTATATAGATATTGTAGATGCCGTCCTCTATAGCGTAACGCTTAAGTTCTTCGTCCCAGCTACAAAGTGCGACCGAACTAAAGCTCAGCTCTCCCCTGATTTTCTGCCCCGGCTGCAGATAGTATTTACCGAAGGCTCGAAGCTCCTTAACGGGCTTCATGAGGGATGTTTCTTCCGGCCCTACATAAATCTGAACTACTTCAGCACCGGCCATCTCTCCCGTATTTTCAATATCGAAGCTTACTACCATGTCTTCGCCCACGGTGATATTACTCTGCTCTACGGAGAATTCATCTATATCGAAAGTGGTGTAGGACAGACCATATCCGAAAGGATATAAAGGTTTGATTTTACGCTTCTCGTAGCCTCTGTAACCTACAAAAATGCCTTCGCCGTAGTAAGATACATTTCCTTCAGGATAGTTAAGGTAGGAAGGCATGTCTTCTATCTTCGAGGGCCATGAGAAAGGAAGCTTACCCGAAGGATTACGCTTGCCGTACATAAGGTCACTAAGAGCTTTTGCACCCTGCATTCCCGGATAAAATACGCAATAAACCGCATCCAGTTCGTTTAAGTATTCGCCGAGTTCCACCGGACCCGGAGTATTAAGGATAAGACATATTCTTCCTGACAGAAGGGAATTACGCTTAACTTCAAGAAGTCGGTCGAGAACTCTTATTGTCTCTTCAGGAAGCTTAAGATCCTTTCTGTCGGATCCTTCTGCAGAATTTACAGAGCAAAGAACTACTGCTACTGACATAGGCTCAGAAGAATATATCTCGTCTTCGCCGTAGTATACTTCTGCTAACTCTTCGTCGAGTTTTGTATTTCTGCTGGTAAACACCTGTGCGCTTCCCTGACCGCATGTAAGCATCTTCTCGCTTCCGTAAAGCACCAGTTTCTCGCTTCCGCTTAAGGGGAATACGCCGTTATTTTCGAGCATAACAATGCCCTGCACGGCAGCTTCGTAAGAGATTTTATCCCCCTCGCTTAAGATGTCTTCCGCTTCATCCTTCGTTATCTTCGGACGGTAGTGGTATTTTACGGCAAAGTCCTTAACACGCTCATAGGCTTCGTTTAAGTGCTCCTTGCTAAGTCTTCCTGCTTCCAAAGCTTTGAGTATACTTTCGCTCGGCCAGGGGCCCGGCATAAGAAGGTCTATTCCTGCCTCCACGGCTTCTCCGGAATCTCCCGTACATGCACCCCAGTCGGTCATGTTTACGCCGTTATAGCCCCACTCCTGTCTTAGGATTTTTCTTAAAAGCCACTTATGCTCCGTACACTTCACTCCGTTTATTCTCGGGTAAGATGTCATTACTGTGGCAGCACCTGCCTGAAGGCACATCTTAAATGCCGGAAGGTATATATCTCTTAAAGTTCTCTCGGATATTATCTGATTTATACTGCCTCTCTTATATTCGAGATTGTTGGCAGCGTAGTGCTTAACGTTAGAAGCTATACCCTGACTCTCTACGCCTTTTACTATCTCTCTTCCCATTACGCCCGTAAAGTAAGGGTCTTCCGAGTAGCCCTCAAAGAATCTGCCGTTTCTGGGGTCACGCAGTATGTTGATGTTGGGAGTACCAAGAAGGCAGTCTACGCCGTACATGTTGGCTTCCTGCCCGAGGATAGAACCGGTCTTTAATGTAACAGCAGGATTCCAGGTAGCCGCCAGAAGTATACCGGGAGGATAGCAGCCGGGAGCAATATCGCTAAGCCCGGTTCTAATATCTTCACTCGCCTTAATATACTTGCGAAGTTCCTTCTCCCTGTCGCTGAGTCTGTTCTCTTCAAAAAAGAAGTGAGCAACATTATCCAGCTCAGTCTTGCTGTAGCCGTTCTTCTCGCAGTATTCGGCATACAGATTCACAAAAAGCTGCTCGAAATTCATGCCCGTACCGCCGTCGAGCATCTGAATACGGAAGATCTGCCCCTCGGGGATCTCCGTCGTTCCAAAAAAATCGGCACCGCATAAAAGCGA
This sequence comes from Saccharofermentans sp., assembly GCA_024403655.1. GTDB lineage: Bacteria > Bacillota > Clostridia > Saccharofermentanales > Saccharofermentanaceae > Saccharofermentans. The sequence continues at coordinate 5,146 of JAKSRK010000028.1, forward strand.
TGCCTTTTTTATTATGCTTATATTGTCATTCGCTTCCATGTACTTATTGTACTATAGCGAACTTCAAAGTGCACTTAACTGCTGTCTTGCCGTCTACGGTTGCTTCAGCTTCACCAACGCCGACAGGACCTCTTACCTGAGTAATCTTTGTCTCAAGTCTTACAGTGTCGCCGGGAACAATCTGTCTCTTGAACTTACAGTTATCGATACCTGCGAATACAGCAATCTTGCCTCTGAACTCTTCCTGTGAAAGGATGGCAACTGCACCTGTCTGAGCAAGAGCCTCTACCATAAGAACGCCGGGAGTAATGGGATACTCGGGGAAGTGTCCTCTGAAGAAGGACTCATCGTATGTGATGTTCTTATATGCAACGCAGTACTGTCCGGGCTCGTAGTCCTCTACCTTGTCGATAAGAAGGAAAGGATGTCTGTGGGGAATGATTTCCATTATGCCCTTAAGGTCAAGTGAATTAGCCATGGTTTAAATCTCCTTTATATTAGTGGGATTAAGCTTCGTACTTCTTAAGAAGAAGAGTTGCATTGTGTCCGCCGAAGCCGAGGTTATTTGTCATAGCATATGTGATGTCAAGGTCACGACCGCTTCCCATTGTATAGTCAAGATCACACTCATCGTCGGGATTTGTAAGACCTGAAGTAACGTGTACATAGGAATCAGTAATGGACTTAACACATACGATAAACTCTACTCCGCCTGCGCCTCCGAGAAGGTGTCCGATCATGGACTTTGTGGAGTTGATTGCTACGTTCTTAGCTGCATCCTTGAATGCATACTTGATAGCTCTTGTCTCGAAGAGGTCGTTGTGATGTGTGGAAGTACCGTGAGCATTGATGTACTGAACATCTGAAGGCTCGATACCTGCTTCGTGCATTGCAGCGATCATAGCCTCACCTGCACCGCTTCCGTCCTCAGCGGGAGAAGTGATGTGGAAAGCATCGTTTGTAGAACCGTAACCTACAACCTCAGCGTAGATCTTAGCTCCTCTTGCCTTAGCGTGCTCAAGCTCCTCAAGAACAACAACACCGGAACCCTCACCGATAACAAATCCGTCTCTCTCCTTATCGAAAGGTCTGGAGCATGTGTTGGGATCAAGGTTAGCGGAAAGAGCTGTCATGTTAGTAAAGCCCTGAACACCGAGGGGGCAGATAGCAGCCTCAGCACCACCTGCAACCATTACGTCTGCATCGTCATACTTGATAGCTCTGTAGGAATCACCGATAGAGTGAGCACCTGAAGCACAAGCTGTAACGATAGCTACGTTCTTACCCTTCATGCCGTACTTGATGGAGATATTGGCAGATGCCATATTTGCGATCATCATGGGGATGTAAAGAGGGCTTACCTTCTTACCTTCCATGAGCTTTGCATGCTCTCTCTCGTTAGCCTGCATGGAACCGATACCGGAACTTACGATAACGCCGACACGGTAAGGATTCTCCTTCTCCATATCAAGGCCTGAATCCTCAACTGCCTCTGTAGCAGCAGCTACAGCAAACTGAGAGAATCTCTCCATACGCTTTGCTGTCTTAAAGTCCATATACTTTGTAGGATCAAAGTCCTTGATCTCAGCTGCCATCTTTGCCTTGTAATCAGTGCAGTCAAATGAGCTGATCTCACTGAAAGCTCTCTTGCCTTCCTTAAGTCCCTGCCAGAATGTCTCTACATCAAGACCCAAGGGAGTTATAGCACCCATTCCTGTTACAACTACTCGTCTAGCCATATTCTTTATTCTCCGAATCTTTTAATTACATGTGCATTCCGCCGTCTACGGAAAGAACCTGACCTGTGATGTAAGAAGCATCATCAGATGCAAGGAAATTAACCGCATTAGCGATATCCTCTACCTGGCCGTATCTCTTCATGGGGATAGCGTCAAGCATAGCTTCCTTAACCTTATCGGAAAGAACAGCTGTCATGGGAGTCTCAACATAACCGGGAGCGATAGCATTTACTGTTACACCTCTGGAAGCAAGCTCTCTTGCAACTGACTTTGTGATACCGATAACACCTGCCTTACTTGCAGAGTAGTTAACCTGACCTGCGTTACCCTGAAGACCAACGATTGAAGAGATGGAGATGATACGTCCGCTTCTCTGCTTCATCATGATGGGAGCAGCAGCTCTTGTGAAGTTGTAAGTACCCTTAAGGTTAACTGCGATTACAGCGTCGAAGTCCTCTTCCTTCATTCTTACGAAGAGACCGTCTCTTGTGATACCTGCGTTATTTACAAGTACATCTACGCTGCCGAACTCAGCATTAACTTCGTCGATTACCTTGTTAACTTCCTCAGATACTGTTACGTTGCACTGATAAGCCTTAGTCTGAACGCCCAAAGCAGCGATCTCCTTAGCTGTCTCCTCAGAACCCTCAAGAGGGCATGCATCTACGATAACAATATTAAATCCGCTCTTTGCGAGTCTTGTTGCGATTGCCTTACCGATTCCTCTGGCACTTCCTGTTACGATTGCTGTCTTAGCCATTTTGATTTTCCTCCGATATTATTTTGCAAGTTCTGCGAGCGCAGCTACTGCTGCGTCTACATCTTCTACTGTTGATACGTTGATCACGGGAATCTCAGGTACTGTCTTCTTAACGAAGCCTGCGATAGTCTTACCGGGACCAATCTCTACAAATACGTCTACACCGTTCTCCTTCATAAGGCGAAGTGTCTGCTCCCACTTAACAGGAGAAGAAACCTGAACCTGAAGAAGATCTCTGATCTGATCCTTGTTGTCTACAAGCTCAGCAGTAGCATTAGCTACATAAGGGATTCTGAGGTCAGAAATCTCTGCCTTATCAAGCTCTGTTCTGAGCTCATCACCTGCAGGCTTAAGCATGGGTGAATGGAAAGGACCTGATACATTAAGCTGTACAACCTTACGTGCACCTGCCTCCTGAAGCTTGGGAATAGCAGCTACAACACCCTCTGTCTTACCTGTGATAACAATCTGACCGGGGCAGTTGAAGTTAGCCATTGTAACTCCGTCGAAGTCCTTAATGATTGATTCGATAACATCAGCATCCATGCCGATAACAGCAGCCATTGTTCCCTCACCTGCGGGAACAGTGTTGCTCATGAGGTTACCTCTGATTCTTGTAAGTCTTACTGCATCGTAGAATGTCATGGCACCTGCCTCAACAAGCGCGCAGTACTCACCAAGTGACAAACCTGCAGATACATCAGCCTTAACACCGGCATCAGTAAGAGCCTTGTTGATGATCATGCATGCTGTAACAAGTGCAGGCTGTGTATATTCAGTTACATTGATATCGTCGTTCTCAACGAAGAGAAGCTTCTCCATATCAATACCGGAAGCTTCAGATGCTTCCTTGATCATTTCCTTAGCATAGTCATACTTCTCTACGAAGTCCTGAGCCATGCCAATCTTCTGTGCACCCTGACCGGGATAAACAAATGCAATCTTCATTGTATAAACCTTTTTAACCTTACGTATTGATTCGTCTTAGCAAACAGGGCCTGCTGCGGACAAAATCTTATTAGCCTGCTCGAACATCTCCTCGATGATCTGCTTAGCGGGCTTAATCTCTGTAATCATACCTGCGATCTGACCAGCCATGAATGTACCGTTATCAAGATCACCGTCTACTACAGCTCTTCTCAATGCACCAACACCCAAAGACTCGATTTCCTCGAAGGATGCATTTCTGTCCTCAAGCTCCTGGAACTTCTTTGTAAGCTGATTCTTAATCTGACGAACGGGAGCACCTGCCTTACGGCCTGTAACCTGTGTAGATCTGTCCTTAGCCTTGATGATCATATCCTTGTAGTTCTGGTGGATATTAACTTCCTCGGAAGCACAGAATACTGTACCGCACTGAACTGCCTCAGCACCCATGGCAAAAGCAGCAGCAACACCACGGCCGTCAGCGATACCGCCTGCAGCGATAACAGGGATAGAAACTGCATCAATAACCTGAGGAACGAGACACATTGTTGTAAGCTCACCTACGTGTCCGCCGGACTCTGTACCCTCAGCGATAACAGCATCAGCACCGTCCTTCTCCATCTTCTTAGCCATTGCTACAGAAGGAACAACGGGAACAACAATGATTCCTGCTTCCTTCCACATGGGAATGAACTTACCTGCAGAACCGGCACCGGTTGTAACTACTGCTACCTTCTCTTCAGCAAGAACTTCAGCGATCTGGGGAGCTCTGGGGTTCATAAGCATAACATTAACGCCAAAAGGCTTGTCTGTAAGCTCACGGCACTTGTGAATCTGATCTCTGATCCAGTTCTCGTCAGCACCGCCGCATCCGATGATTCCAAGTCCGCCGGCATTACTTACTGCAGCAGCAATGTGATGATCTGCTACCCATGCCATACCACCCTGGAAAATGGGGTACTTGATTCCAATCATGTCTGTAATTTTAGTCATAGTAATTTACGCTCCTTCCAAATCAATAAACAAAATAGTTGGCACCCCATGTAAGACCGCCTCCGAAGGAAGACATAACAATCTTGTCGCCCTTCTTAAGCTTGCCTTCCTTCTTCATCTGAGTAAGAAGAATCGGGATAGATGCCGAAGATGTGTTACCTGTATCCTGAATATTCATAGGGAACTTCTCGAGAGGAACATTAAGCTTCTTAGCTGTAGCCTCGATGATTCTCCTGTTTGCCTGATGGAACACGAAGTGATCTACTTCGTCAATACTGAATCCGTACTTGGCTGACAGCTCTTCTACCAGCGCGGGGATCTCAGTAACTACGAATCTGAATACTTCCTTACCGTTCATATACATGAATGTGGACTGAAGGAAGCCTTCCTCATCAACTCTCTTGGGCTGCTTCATTGACTCGCAGTGGAGGCAGTCGCCTCTCTTCATGGAAGCCTTCATTATGAAGCTGTTCTTAAGGCCTTCCTCTGCACGAAGAACAGCAGCACCTGCACCGTCACCGAAGAGGATACATGTTCCTCTGTCAGTCCAGTCAACGTAGTTGCTGAGACACTCACTTCCCAATACGAGTACAGTCTTTGCATTACCTGTCTCGATAAAGCCCTGAGCCGTATTATAAGCAGCAATAAATCCGGGACATGCTGAGTTAACGTCAAAAGCCGCACATCCGTCTGCACCGATGGCGCCCTGAACATAACAGGCAACACCCGGGAAAAGAACATCGGGGGTTGTGGAAGCAGCAACAATAAGGTCAATCTCTGAAGGATCGATTCCTGCGTCTTCAACTGCCGCTTTTGCTGCCTTGCAGGCCATTGTTGTGACCTTGTCTTCAACCGCATCGGCAATATGACGCTGCTTGATTCCGGTTCTCTCGGTAATCCATTCGTCATTTGTCTCGACCATCTTGGAAAGATCGTCGTTTGTAAGTATCTTCGGAGGCAGATATGAGCCCAATCCGATGATTTTTCCGGTCAACATAAAACACCGCCTTTATAAATCCTTTGATAATCAAAGTATTACACAAGCCCGATACTCCGTCAATAGATAACTTGGGGCAGAAATCGGGAATTACATTAGTTATTCTGTAGCAGCTGAAGCTGTGCCCAGGCGCCCTCGAGAGGGATATCTGTCATCTTAATCAGACCTGCCTTTGTAAGTTCATTCTCGCTCTCGTAGGAATTCTTATTCACCCTGGCAGGAGCCAAGTAACAGCGAACCTTAGCCTCTGACGCCTTTCTTACGAATTCAGGCAGAAGCTTACTGTTCTGAGTTCCTGAATGGTATGCCTCGATCAGGATCATGTCATAAGAAGACACGTCTATCGTATCGTAGGGAAAACCGGGTACATTAGGGATAGTAAGTATCTTGGGCGAAGTCTCCTTTGAGAGGAACTCCATAGCTTCCTTCCGGCCAAGGAAAGACTCATCACCCTTAACCGCAAACTTCTTATGGTCACCGTTATAGTCCGGATCAGTAGCAAGTCTTGCGGGAACAAAAGTTGATTCACCCATAAAGGAATCACAGAATACAACACCGAAGGTCTTACAGCCTGCCTCACTTAATGCACCTGCAGCAAGAAGCGCCAATGAGAACTTAACATTCTTTATTGCATCAGTACGGGGATCGTCAGGAGGTAGCTTGCTTCCGGTAATTACCACGGGGATATCAAGGAAAGACAGAACTCTTACCGCAAGCTGTGCAAAATAAGCAGCAGTATCTGTTCCGTGAAGAATAAGAACACCATCAGGACGATCCTTCTCGACTTCATCTATAATCGCTTTGAATGCTTCCTTGTAATCCTGAACAGTCGCATCCTCGGAAGAATAGCTGAGAGGACTTATCTTACGGAGATTAAATCCGGCTCCTGCCTTGGCCCAGAACTTATCATTCAGAGATGAACCAAGCTTTATATTCTTACCGTCGATATGAGATCCGATAGTACCACCCAAAAGGCAAACTAGTATATTATTCATGTCTTATTGTTCCTCACAAATTGCATAATATAATGTATCCTTAACTATATACTACAAAACAAAGATATCTTTTACGAGGCAAAATGAAAAAAGAAATCAAATCTATTGTAGCAGTTTCCTTATCCTTACTTATTTCCTGTTTAAGTACAGGTTGCGTGCCGCAGACCAGACCAACAAGTTATAACCCTAGCGAGTATAGTTCGGTTGCAAGTGAGATCATCGATTCCATGCAAAACGGCGAACACGGATTAGACTCTGATATGCCGTGGTTTACGGATATACACGGCTATGCAGATAACGGTATCTACAGTAACGAGAAGCTTCAGTTCTCGGTCGAGGTCCCGGATAACTGGCATGTGCTTACCCTGAACGAGATGATGGAATATGGAGATAGCGAGGAAACAAGAAGAGAGATCTTGAATATCGATGATGATCCCATATTATGGGGTCACCATGAAGTATACGACTTCATGTGTGCAGATGATTCCGGTCACAGGATAAGTGTCTTGCTCATACATGAGGGATATCTCCAGTATGACACTTTGTATAACTCATATCTCAATGAGATCATACGAGACAGCAGGACAGAATTGGAATTGGATCCTACTGCTACAAGAGTAACCCACGACAATGCAAATATCGTAGAATTCAACGATCAGCTCGTATACATGATCAACTGGACGATCTATCACGAAGACGGATCTGAGACATACAGGACCGAGATCATCGATTTCTATCCCCCTGCCACCAGAGTCATAGCCTTAGAATATACTTCACCGGATGAATTAGAGGATTTAATGGGTTGCATATCGTATCAGTCTGTTAATGAATATCCTGATACTGACAGCACAACTCACACAATGGCAACAACATAACTGTGTCATGAGCATCATTGACGTTCGGATCACCATTTCCATTCTTCGAAGAATCTCTTCACTCCTGCTCCTCCGCCTTCGGCCTGCTCACCCTGAAGCTCTGCCTTACGCTTGCCGTATTCGTTGATGGCTGCCATTGATATCAGGATGACACCTACAACGAGAAGGTATACGAGCCATGCCTTGCTTGCCCAGAAGGTAGCGGACAGGTATATGGCTATTGCAATTATTGCGATAACAGACAGTAGGAACCAGGACTTGTCCTTCGCGATGAATGCATATACGAAGATGGCCACAGATACTATACCGGTAATAAGAAGGTCGGAAAGTCCGCCTGTTACGGCTGCACTTATTCCCTCTATAACAAGACATACCGATACGGCGATTATCCAGAATACACGAAGTGTGCTGTCCTTTCCGGGCTTTATTACATTTCTTATAAGGAACAGATCCAAAAGGAGCAGAACCATTATTACTTCCGCCTTGCATTCCTTGGGAAGATTTCTGACCAGCTCAAGGCTTAATACAGCAAAGAAAGCCATCGTCATGGATATGCTGTAAAGAACTCTGCCTGCCTTGCCACTTCGAATAGCAATACTTGCAAGGATTAAAGCGATAGTAATAAGAATTGCAAAAAGACTTGGAATGCGCTCTGCAGTATTAGTTCCGCCAAATATATTAAGAGGACATAAAATCGCCAGGAAAGTCATGTAGTCAACCTTACACGCTGCCTTGTATAGTCCGCTTCTGTGAAGGAAGAAAGCAGCCACAAGCATAAGTCCGCCAAAGAGACACATATATGCATAGTACCCTTCGAAAGGACTGAGGATAGCACTTACACTTATCTGAACGGCAACAATAACGGGAAGAGCCGCCAGAGTATTCTCATTTATATAAAGTATCGCGAGAATAATAAGTTCGAACACAAGCGGGATAATCGGATAAGACGCAAAGAGTTCTCCTCCCGGGAAAGCACCGACTACAATAATCGGGAATGCAATCAGAGCGATATTCCTGTATGCCTTTATAATCTCGTGCTTCTTAAGCTGAGGGATTAGTGTCAATCCGAGAAGCAGGATAACAAAGGATATGAATATAAATGAAGCCACATCCCCCTCAAATGCCCTAATAACAAGAATTCCTGTTGTAAGAACAGCTGCTACAAGAGCAATCGAAGCTCTTGCGTCGGGATGCTTTGAAGGAGATGCCATGAATCTTGAGAACAAGGCAGCCAAAGTATACAAAAGCAGAACAGTCTGCACAGCAATTACGAATGCAAAACTTTCAGAGATTCTGCTGCTTCCCATAAGGACTACAGCGCCGAATAATCCCGCACCGTAGTATCCGAAGGAAGCCTTGCGGGCAAAAGCAGACTTCTTTGCTAAGACTATCGAGCATACAAGATAAAGAATCAAGGCAACGATAACCATAAGAAGCATGGACTGCTTTCCTACTGCTCCTACATAATTGCCCCAGGAATATCTGTCTTCGCGGAAGATCCTCGCACCGTTTCTTCCTGCCAGGGTAAGCCAGCTGTGGGAATCGTAGTATGCCTTTAATGCGGAGCTGTTCATTATTCTGAGGCCGAAGATAAATGTTCCGACTGAATAAATAAACATGCAGGATACGGCAGAAGACAGTATTGCATTAGTAGTCTTAACTGCCTTATGTGAATTCTTATAAAGAGCGGTCCATGCCATAAGAATGAAGACTACGGCAATGATGACAAGCGATACTACCGAGATATCTACGTTATAAGGTGTATACGAGACGCTGCCTTCATGTAGCAGATTGAAAAGAATCGCCAAAGGCATAAAGATATCGCCGAAGGCCGTATTAAGCTTCATGTAACTGAGGCAGAAATACATGCCGATAATTACTATGGCGAAGATAATAAGCTGAATAGTCGGATTTCTTAAGGCAGGAGAATATTCGAGCAGCTGTACAAGATAGTCGGCAAGAATGCAGGAATAAACCGGAATGATATATACATGCCAGTAAGAAGCTTTATTCTTAGCTCTTACTACAAGTGTAAATATCAGGAGAATAACTGCCAGCAGTGTTATCAGATTCTCTGCAAAGAATGTGCCTATAAAAGTACAAAGTATAGTCAGGTATAAGAGAATATCCGTCAGAATTCTTGAAGCTTTGATTTTCTCCCCTGAAGGAACGATAGCATGCTTATAAGTAGTAACGAGTGTTGCCAGAACCATCGTGAATAATGCATAAGCAGAATCAATAGTAATCGACAACACAAATGCCGAAGCAAGATAACCGTAGGAAGCAAATCTCAGGAATATGTTTTTCCTCTTAGCTAAAGAAACTAGCACAAAGGCAGCCATAGCAAGAAGGCAAGGAAGCAGTGTGTATAGATTTGCTAGATCGAATACTCTTAAGTAATCCTTTGTAGCACCGATGAACTTCTCAAGAATGTCCTCTCCGATAAGGCTGAAGAAGAACTGCTCCAGAGAGCCGACACATGTAACGCTCATTCCGGCAAAGGCTACCGACAGTATCGCCTTTGTAACCTTGCTGCCTGATTCTCTTATCGCAACCCATGCCGCAACTGCCGTTGCCGCCAGGATGGCAAAAAGATATACGAAGTAATCGAACTTTTCCAAGGGATCGTATCGAAGGCTTCCGCCTACACCCGCAAAGAAAACTGCAGCCGGGAAAAGAATATCTGAGACGAATGTACTCGCCTTAAGATATTCGCAGACAATAAAGAGTCCTATAAGAATCGCAGCGAATATCAGCACCTGAACAGCATCAGTATCTGCAAAACTTTCAGAAGCCACGATTACAGCACTTGCCGCGAGGGATAAAGATGCAAGGGGAAGCACATAAAGACACCACCTGTTGCCGGCCTTCTTCCCTCTTACAAATAAAAGTGCAACAACAAAGACAATACCGATAAGTGCAGGAAGCATTGTACTCCACACCATAACTACCGTCATGGCACATGAGATATAACTTATGATGTCAGAATAAATCTTAAAGAATCTGATATCTTCGTATTTCTTAACTAGCAGCGCGAGCGAAGACAGAAGAGATACTCCCGCCAGTGCCATAAATGCACATGCAGTCTTGCTGCCGGAATCGCTTCCGAACTGAGAAGCAACAAACAAAAGCGTCCATGTAAAGCCGAGATACATTATTCCGTAGTAAGCACCTGACTTGTAGAGCCTGGTTCCTACATAACCTGCTACACCGAATAAAAGTGCCGCACAGGCAGCAACCACAGACGCACCGCCGCCGTTAAAGGAAAACCATCTTCCAAAAAGTTCCATCGCACCAATACCGCAGGTAACTACCGGAAGAAGGAGCGAACCTAAGGTATAGAAAGCAAACCCGGTCTGGCGAAGCTTCAATACTTTGCCTGATAAGTACGAAAGGAAGAATACAAGAGCTACTACTCCGATAAGAACTCCTGCTCTTAAGACATCGTTCATGAAGCCCCATGAGGAGGATATAAATACTGCGCCTACTATTGTTATAAGAAGCACACCGACAGCAAAGGATATATTGATACTGCTGATCTTTGTCTTTTCTTTCTTTGCTTTGGGAGCCGCCTTGGGCTGAGACTGTACTGCTGCCACAGGTCTTTGAACCGAAGGTGCGGGCGCAGTTGACGCCACGGGCCTTGCCTGAATCTGAGGCTGAGGCTGAACCTGGGGCTGGGGCTGAGCTACGGGTGCCTGCGGTGCCGAAGGTACTGCGGTCGCAGATCTCATCTGCCCCATCTGTCTTCTTAATGCAGCTATCGTCTTATCAGCTGCACGAAGCTTTTCTGTTTTCTTATTGTTATTTACAAACAGGACGATACAAACGATGGTCACACCAAGACCATACATAAAAGATAAAAATAAAAGAATAAATGTAAAAAAATCGTCCATGGGCTCATGGTAACATATCGCATTTAAAAGTGCAAATTTACACTTTACGATACTATTACATTTTGCCACATGGACAATTACTGATTTATTATGTTCTTATTTCTTCTGTGCGATGATAATAAGTGACAATGAGAGTGCCTATTTCATCTTCTTCACGTACTCGAGTAATATAGTGGCTGACAGAATTATTTGATTGATCATCGTAGAAGAATTCGAATTCCAATTCCGCCGTCGTAAGATTACTTCCTTCAGGTAAGTCTTCTGCTGATATAGTAAACTCTTCTTCGCCTTTATTTGTAATAATAGGTGAATTATCTGCTTCGCTTACATTGTAGATCAGCTCCCCATCTGCATATATTGCCACGCGGTATATACCTTTGCCGCTCTCGTTACCGACAGTTACCGTATAAGCACCTCTTTGAGTAAGTCCTGCTTCACCGTGATAGCCGATTCCGGTGAAGATTCCTGCCGCAATACTCATAAGGATATAAGAGCCTGCCGCAAACAAGATCCAGAATCTTATGTAGCTTTTGCGCTTAATTATAGAGATGATTACAACTATAGCAGCTGCCGCAAGTATTACTGTTCCCCACATGGCAAGCATTCTCTTGGGAGTATAGCCGAATGTTCTAAAGTACATGAGAAGCTTACTTAAAGATACGACTGCGAAGAGAATACTTTCGAACATTAATAAGATCATAAGTCCCTTAGAGAATTTGATCTTTCCTTCTTCGCTATTCTCGAAGATATTAATAACAACATATACGAGCATGTTGATAGCCATTATGCCGACAAGCTCGAAGAAGCCTCTTCTCGCGTATTCTACTACGTTAAAGCCTTCGGGAAGAACACCCATCAGACCGCCGAAGATGTACTTGAACTCTACTATAAAGAAGAGAAGGTACATGCTTGCAAAAATTCCTGTAATAATTCCGGATGCAGTCGATGTAACGATTTTTCCCTGCTCAAGAACCTTCTTACATCTGTTACCCATTTCAAGCTCTTTCTCACCCTTGCTTCTTGCACTGGAAGATACAATAGCAAAAAGGAAAATGCAGATGGGAAAGGCCATTATCATCCTTACTATGAAGCGTCCTATCACTCTGGGATTTAACAGTTTAAAAATATTAAAAATGCCGGATATTTCTTTCCAGATATTCGCAAAGTCTTTATTAATTGAAGACAACAAAGTCATTGCGACGATAAAGAACGGGATAAGGATACACGCGGGTATGATCCATGCGAAGGAAAACTTCTTTGTCTCTTTGACTTCAGGCTTAATAGCGGCATTTTCCTTGAATCCCTTAAACAATTCTCCGATGTTAAATAAAGGTACAATACAAACTGCTCTGAAGATATCAAGCCATATATATGCTCCTGTCTTTCCATCAACAAGCGTATTGTTGGATATAAGCACCGCATAAACGGCACAAAGGTGAAGAGCAAAGATTGAAAGAGCAAAATTAGGTGCGATGGCTGAAGTCAAAGCTGTCAGAAACATTATCGCATACCAGAAGTAACTTCTCTTATCCGACTTGTCTTTTCTTCCGCGAAGAACAATCTCATTCCACGCGATGAAAATAATACTGAAGAGTGTCGGGTATATCCACTTATGAGTCGGCTCCACGAAGGGCATTATAAAGTACACATAAAGGTACGCAACAGGATAGGCGAGCTGTAAGCCCGCCTTCCTAAAGGCATTTTTGTTGTCCATTTTGATTAATCCTCTTGGTATTCGAGTATATCTCCGGGCTGGCAATCAAGTGCCTTACAGATATCGTTAAGTGTTGAAAATCTCACGGCCTTAGCCTTCTGATTCTTAAGAATAGACAGGTTTGCGGGGGTGATTCCGACTTTGTCAGCGAGATCTCCGGAGGAGATTTTGCGCTTAGCCATCATTACATCAAGATTAACTATAATAGCCATATTTGTCTCCTCCTATTAAATTGTAAGATCAAGGTCATTCTTCATGACGATTGCCTTATCGAATACTACCTTAACTGACAGTACAATAAGTGCCATAAACCAAGCAACGAGAGCAAGGAATGCTGATTCTCCCCATACAAGGCCGAGTACTGCAAATGCTACACCTGCGCCAAGAAGGCTTAATACGATGTAAGACATCATTGTCGTATTCTTTGTGTCAAACACAACATCTTTACTCATGTTGTTAAGAAGCTTGAAGATGCTGGCAAGAACGATGTAAGCGAATACTGTTACTACGTAATAGACTACTGTGAACATCGTGACTGCGACGCTGTCATCTTTCCTTGCCCATACGTTACAGATATATCTTGCTGACGGCAAACCTACCACATCCGCAAAAATTACCAGTAAGATGAAAAATATCGTTGCTACCTTGGACCACTTAATTATGTTGTTGTTATATTTGCTTTCCATATTGAAAACCTCCTGCAATGAAGTATTAAGCATGCTCTTATAGCATCATAATACTCTTCGACTTATCGAAATGCAAGAGGTTTTTATCGTTTTTCGATATATTTTTACTGAGCAGCGAAAAATGTACCTATATCATCCTGATTAAGTATCTTCTCAAGTACCAAAGGTTCGGTGCTCTGAGCTATTACTCCGTTTATGCCGTTGGATGTAACTTTCTGCATTGCAGTAATCTTTGTATACATGCCTCCGGTACCAAGCTTACTGCCTGCACCTGAAGAGAAGCCGAGCATCTCATCAGTGATACCGTCAACATAAGAGATACGCTTTGCATCGCTGTTCTCTCTGGGATTGCCGTCATAAAGACCATCAATATCCGACAGAATAATAAGAAGGTCTGCATTAACAAGACAGGCAACGGAAGCGGACAAAGTATCGTTATCGCCGAATGTACCGTTATGCATAATCTCGGCTGTAGATACTGAGTCATTCTCGTTGATTACGGGAATAAGGTGACGCTCAAGCATCGCCTCAATTGTATTCGTGATATTAGATCTGGTGAGCTTATCTGTAAGATCATCCTTTGTAAGAAGGATCTGACCGCAAAAATACTGATACTCAGCAAAAGCTCTGGAATATGCATTCATAAGCACACTCTGCCCTACTGCGGCTACAGCCTGCTTCTCACGCATCTCTGTTGGTCGTTCCGGGAGATTCAAAGAACCTACGCCTACTCCGATCGCACCTGACGTTACGAGTATAACTTCCTTACCGCTGTTGCAAAGATCAGCGATGGAACGGCAGAGCTTGTCGATGCTGGCAAGATTCATTCTTCCGTTGGGATACGTTATGGAAGATGTTCCGACTTTTACTACAATCCTTCTGGCGAAGTTAATCGCCATTCTTGATCCGCTCATTGTATCTCCTCTTTATGACCTGTTTTTAACCTGTAAAGTATATACTCATGATTCTTAAAATACAAATCACGAGATAAGAACTTCACAAACATGTGCTGTAGAGTTAATTCGCGGGGCTTAAGCGCTCGCCTTTACTGTATTCCAGATCTCGGCATATCTCTCTTCAATATCTGAAGAAGAATAATATACTTCGAGGGTCGCGAATATCTCTGCCGTAGGATAGTAGTAAACGTTGTTTGCCACTTCAGGATCGAGCATGTCTCTGGCTGCCGTATTGGGAGTAGAGTAGCCGACATACTCACAGTTCTCGAGTGCAATCTCAGGCTCATACATGAAGTTGATGAAGTCATGTGCGCCCTGATAGTTCTGAGCATTGCTGGGAATGCACATCATGTCGACAGACCAGTTGGATCCTTCGGGAAGGATATACTGCAAATCGATATCCGTATTGCCCAGCTCATCAATTCTGTCGAGCATTACGATGTGGTCTCCTGACCATGCAATCGAAGCAGCAAGTTCACCGGATGCCATCTTGTCCTTAAGATTATCTACACCGTAAGAAGGTGAGAGATTCTCCTTCTGTGAGATAAGAAGCGCAAGTGCTTCATTAAGCTCGTTTTCATCCATGGTATTGATTGAATAACCGAGATAGTTAAGAGCAACGCCGATGGACTCTCTCATGGCATCGTACATTCCGACCTCGCCTGCATTCTCTTCATTAAAAACTACATCCCAGATAACCGCAGGGTCTGTAGTACCTTCAGGAAGGCTGATTCTGTTTGCATCGTAAACAAGACCTACCGTGCAGTAAAGATAAGGTATCGCGTAGTCAAGAACTTCATTCGACAGGGAAATGTCGTTAGAGTACTGAAGATCATTGAAGATAGGATCCATGTACTTGCTTACGTTAGGAATAAGATCCCAGTCAATGGGCTGAATTCTCTCTTCGTTAATAAGACGGCATACCATGTACTCCGAAGGTACGATGACGTCGTAAGTATTGTTAAGGTTGGGGTACATCGTCTCGTTGGTCTCGAATGTTCTGTAGATAACCTTATACTGAGGATAAGCTTCTTCGAACTTTGCGATAGTATCTTCTGCAATATATTCACCCCAGTTATATATTATGAGGTCCTGCTTGCCGCCCTTTGAACAACCTGCAACCATAGGTGCGAGCATTGCCGTTGCAGCTATGGCTGCGATACTTCTACGTACGATATTATTCATAACACCCTCCCTGTTATCCTTTATTCTTGGATTTCCTGATAGATGACAGATTCGATAATACCAAAAGTACTATCACTGCCGCAAATAGTATGGAAGTAAGTGCGTTCATCTTGGGATTAACGCCGAACTTTGCCATCGAATATATCTTCATGGGCAGGGTCTGAGTAGAGCTGTCCACATTGAAGTTTGAGATAAGATAGTCGTCTACCGACATTGTAAAGGTAAGCATAAGAGCAGACAGTATACCGGGCATTATCTCCGGAATAATGACGAGCCTTAATGTCTGCCATGTAGTTGCACCAAGATCCATTGCAGCCTCCGACAGATTCTTATCGAGCTGCTTTATCTTAGGGTTAATCGACAGTATCGCGAAAGGCACACAGAAAGCAACATGCGAGCATATTAAAGTAAACTGTCCTTTCTGCACTCCGAGGAAGGAGAACAAAAGCATAAACGCTATACCTGTAACAAGCTCGGGCATTACATTGGGAATATAAGTAAGACTCATAAGCGTCGTCTGCATTCTTTTACTTAAGTAAGCAAGTCCAAGGCAGCTCACTACTCCGAATATGGTAGATACAACAGAAGCAATGGCAGCTATTCTAAGTGTTGTAAGAAGACTTTCGAGAAGCTCAGAGCCGTCAGAGCCCGAGAAGAGTCCCGTATAATTCTTCAGGGTAAATCCACCCCAGAGGAAAGACTTAGGGATACTGTTAAAAGAGTAAACGATAAGAATCACTATAGGCAGATACAAAAACAAAAGTATAAGTGCGATATAGATATCGGGAATAAGTCTCTTAAGAAATCTCATAATACCATTCCTCCCGATCCGGAAGCTTCCTTGTCGGAGTTACGAAGAAGTCCCATTGTAATAAGCACGAATATCAGAAGTATCAGTGACAATACGTTTCCTGCCTGCTGATATGTAGTACTCTCGTTCAGGATAAAAGTCTGAACCGTGTTACCTATTGTTGTCTTCGAGCCTTCAGAGATGATATCGGGAATCATGTAGAAGGTCATGGAAGGCATAAATACCATCTGTATTCCGGAGATGACGCCGGGAAGTGACAGAGGGAACAATACTTTGGTAAAAGTCTGCACCTTGTTGGCACCTAAGTCCTCAGCCGCCTGTGACAGAGCCGAATCGATCTTGACCAGCACGGAATAAATAGGAAGCACCATAAAGGGCAGGAAGTCGTTAATCATTACGAGCTTAGTAATAATATCCGAGAGGATCGGATTTTGAAGGAACATCACAGGTGCCTTAATAAGACCTGCCGACATCATAATCGTATTGAACACTCCCGTCTCAGCAAAGAATGCTCTCCAGGCATAAGTTCTGAGCATAGTATTCATCCACATGGGAAGAACGAAGAGCAAAAGAAGTTTGCTTGAAGTCTTATGAAGCCTTTTGGATCTCTCTGCGAGAATAAAGGCAAGAGGATAAGCAAAAACAAGGCAGCCTATGGTAGTCCATACTGCGTAGTCGAGGCTTCGAAGGAATACGGAGAAATACTCCTGCAAAGTGACCCTTGCCCCATAAAAAGTAGTCGTAACGCTCTTATCGGCAAACAAAGTCTTGAAGCCGTCCATATTAAATTCGTAGCCGCCTGTAGTCTTTGCAAAGAAAGCTCTGAATAAAATAAGTGCCAGAGGAAGAACAGTGAAAACTCCTATCCAGAGTATATAGGGGTAGGATAAAAGCTTCATGCTCATCTTAAGTCCCAGGGCTCCATATAAAGCTGCAATTATACCCGCGATGATTATGACGCAGAGGATATTTCCTGCCAAAGTCTGTACTACATAGAGCCTTTGAACAGTCATGTGATTCTCTGCCAATACTGCGTCTGTAACAATGTTAGACAGCGTATAGACATGAATAACCAGTCTTGCCGCCAGAAGGATAAGAACCGAGAAGCAGCCCCATCTCTTCTTAGTCGGATTATCGGAATATAGCTGAAAGCCCAATGCCAGTGTCAGCGCTGCGGCAGCAAGAATTGTCGTTATGGTAAACATCGTTGCCCCGAACACTTTAAAGTCGAGATTAACCGTTGAGTCTCTTAAAGTTACGCAAACCTGAGAGTCCAGAATCAGTGTAAAAAGCGAGTAGAGTCTTTGCCTTTTGTACTGAACAAAAAGCTCGAACATCGGAATAAAAACCGAGACAAGCGACACTATCGCGGAAATGCACATCACTACCGCATGAAGGGGCATTAAGGACAGTCTCTTCTTAAGACCGCTCATTGCTGTTCCTCCTTACTTTCTTCCGCTTCGTCCACGTTAACGCCGAATCCGCCGGGAACGGGCGAGAACTGTGACTTTCTCATAATGTGAATATCGTCGGGATCGAAAGTAAGTCCTACTCTCTGCCCTAGCTTAACGGGGTCTACATCGTGGATCATCCACATAGCTCCGTTGTCATCCTCTACCATTATCTCGTAGTGAACACCC
Organism: Saccharofermentans sp.; assembly: GCA_024403655.1. Classification (GTDB taxonomy): domain Bacteria; phylum Bacillota; class Clostridia; order Saccharofermentanales; family Saccharofermentanaceae; genus Saccharofermentans. The sequence goes on from JAKSRK010000028.1 coordinate 23,320, forward strand.
TTGAAAACGATACTTACGACAGAGCCGTTAATGTAGTCTTCGTTCTCTTCCTTAACGTAAATATCCTCAGGTCTTACTACTACATCCACCTTATTAACCTTGCCCTGCTCCATCTCAGGGAAAAGCTTATCCACGCACTCAAAAGTACTTCCGGCGAAAGTAACCTCGAAGTCCTTCTTCATTGTTCCGGGAATAATATTGGATTCACCTATGAAGTCAGCAACATAGGCATTCTTAGGCTCGTTATAAATGTCGATAGGAGTTCCGATCTGCTGGATGATGCCGTCCTTCATTACGATAATCGTATCGCTCATGGTAAGGGCCTCTTCCTGATCATGTGTGACATATACGAAAGTGATGCCAAGCTCTCTTTGCATCTGCTTAAGCTCAATCTGCATCTCCTTCCTCATCTTAAGATCAAGAGCACCCAAAGGCTCGTCAAGAAGTAGCACTCTCGGCTTATTTATGATGGCTCTGGCGATTGCAACTCTCTGCATCTGGCCTCCGGAAAGCTGGTCAATATACCTCTTCTCATATCCTTCAAGGCCGACCGTAGCCAAAGCCTTGGAGACTCTCTCCTTAACTTCCTTCTCGGGTACTTTCTTCAGATGAAGACCGAAAGCAACATTATCAAAAACATTAAGATGAGGGAAAAGCGCATATCTCTGGAAAACCGTATTAATATGCCTCTTATGTGCAGGCACCTTCAGAAGATTCTCCCCCTCGAAAGTAACCTCTCCCGAATCAGCCGTCTCGAATCCCGCGATGATTCTTAAGGTAGTGGACTTACCGCAGCCGGAAGGACCCAGAAGCGTTATAAATTCGTTATTTCTTATATAGAAAGTAATGTCTTTTAAGACACGGTTATCTTCAAAACTCTTATTGAGATTCTTTATCTCGATTATGTGCTCTCTGCCGGTCTTGTCAGGCAGTGTGCCCTTCTTAACTTCTTCCTCCAACTGTATACCCCTCCTTATACATTAGTTATCGCCTAAGAACTCCAATATGAGTTCGTTGGTATTAATTCCCGTTATGTTCTCCGAAGGCCACGAATGGTAGCCGTTAGTAACCATAAGATGCCATACACTTACATCTTTATTATCTGCTTCGTATCTGATTATGGTCGAATCATTTCCTATTTCTTCTTCCACAGCCTGCCCGAGGCCATTAGCCTCTGCAAAATAGCTTATCACGTCTTCTACTGCCGGCGCTACAGAAGATTCTGCCGTACCGTCACAATGCTTTGGAACTACTGCATCACTAAGTCCCGTTATCTGGAAAAATCCAATATGAAGCTTATCAGGTTTTTGATCCCAGACTGAATCCGGCATGACACCGGCGACGCTGACCGCTGCTTCAAATATATCAGCCGCCTCAATTGCCAGTCGATTAACCATAAAGGCTCCGTTACTGAAACCCACAGCATAGGTTCTTTTGCTGTCGAGTTTGTATTCCTTCTCAAGATAAGATGTAAGACTAATCAGAAATGAGATATCGTCATTGCCAGTTGCTATTCCTATGCCTGAGTTCCATACCTTTCCTGCCGTAGGATTATCCCGGTCGGGAGCAGCGGATACATAAGCAACAGCATATCCTTCGGGAACAGCGTCCTCCTCAAAGGAACTGTTCCTTCTCAAAACTTCGGGACTGTCACCCGCACCATGAAGCATCAGGACAAGAGGAGCGCCTTCGACCTGCTCCGGTAAGTATAAGAGAAAGTAATGCTCAACTCCGTCAAAGCTGCAGCTGTACTTATCTTCATCAACTTTAGTTACATCGGTTAAAGGAGCTATATCTCGCTTGGGAGCACATGAAGCAAGCACCATGAGAATCATACTTATAAGAAGTATGGAACTTAATAGTTTTACTGATTTACTCATCTGGGCTGACGCTCCCTTCTTATAACTTTCCTAATTATATACTCCATTGTCTTTTTAAGACATACAAAAAGGTCGCCTCCTAAGAGACGACCTTCGTTGTTATCAAATTATCTGTAAG
>JAKSRK010000029.1 GCA_024403655.1 Saccharofermentans sp.
CTCGTGATGAGGGACCTTAATTGTTAGCATATGTGATTTGAATTACTTCTTGGGAACTTCGATTGTGCTGTTACCACCCATATACATACGAAGGGGAAGAGGTATTCTGATGCTTCCGTCTTCGTTGAGGTTGTTCTCAAGGAAAGCAATAAGCATTCTCGGAGGAGCAACAACTGTATTGTTAAGAGTATGAGCAAGGTAGTTGCCGTTCTCACCTCTGATTCTGATGCCGAGTCTTCTTGCCTGAGCATCACCGAGGTTAGAGCATGAGCCTACTTCGAAATACTTCTTCTGACGGGGAGACCATGCCTCTACGTCGCATGACTTAACCTTAAGGTCAGCGAGGTCACCTGAGCAGCACTCGAGCGTACGAACGGGAATATCGAGGCTTCTGAAGAAGTCTACGGAATTCTGCCAGAGCTTATCGTACCATGTCATGCTCTCTTCGGGCTTACATACGACGATCATCTCCTGCTTCTCGAACTGGTGAATACGATATACGCCTCTCTCCTCGATGCCGTGTGCACCAACTTCCTTACGGAAGCAGGGAGAATAGCTTGTAAGTGTCTGAGGAAGCTGATCCTCTTCGGTGATTGTGTTGATGAACTTACCGATCATGGAGTGCTCGGATGTACCGATAAGGTAAAGGTCCTCGCCCTCGATCTTATACATCATGTTCTCCATCTCAGCAAAGCTCATTACACCTGTAACTACTGAACTTCTGATCATGAAGGGAGGAATATAGTAAGTAAATCCTCTGTCGATCATAAAGTCTCTTGCATAGGAAAGGATAGCGGAATGAAGTCTTGCGATATCACCTCTGAGGTAGTAGAAGCCGTTACCGCTTGTATCTCTTGCAGGATCGAGTTCGATACCGTTGAGCTTCTCCATAATATCTACGTGATAGGGAATTTCAAAATCGGGTACTACGGGCTCACCGAACTTCTCAATCTCTACATTCTCTGAATCATCCTTACCGATAGGTACTGAAGGATCGATGATATTGGGAATAACTCTCATTATCGTGTCAATCTTCTCGGAGAGCTCATTCTCCTTGACTGTAAGAGCCTCGAGCTCACCAGCCATATCGGTAACCTGCTTCTTGGTTGCCTCAGCTTCTTCCTTCTTGCCCTGTGCCATGAAAGCACCAATCTGCTTACTTATCTTGTTGCGCTGTGATCTTAAGTACTCGGCTCTTGTCTTGCACTCACGGAATTCTTTGTCGAGTTCGATGACTTCGTCAACGAGAGGAAGCTTGTCATCCTGGAACTTCTTCTTAATGTTTTCCTTGACCGCATCGGGATCCGATCTTAAAAACTTAATGTCGATCATTGCTTTATCCTCCAATTAAATTAACTTACATATTGTATCACCAATCAGTCGTTGTTGCCCCCATAATTTCCTTCAGGGTATAAGACAAGGGCATTCCACAGTATCCATTCATTAAGTCCGGCATCCTGTATGGCTCTGATCTGGTCATTAATGGCTTCGTAATCGTACTCTCTGTAATTACCTTCTCCTATATAGTAGGCGGTAAAGGCCTGAATATAAGGGCGGACAGTACAGTAGTTCGGCTGTATATAGTATTCGCTTCCGATTAGAAGGGCATTAAGCATTACTTCATAGGGATAGAGGTCGGGTGAGTCGAATGTTATACCATTCATTCTGGTGCCTAGAGCATAGTGAGAAGGGTAAATCATGGGACAGAGTGCATCTACGCCCGTAAAGCCTACGGTAGCCCAGTCCTGACCTAAGATCTCGCCGTCGAGGGAACTTGTTACCGCAATACCGAATATGTCGGCTGTAACAGGTATACCGTAGGTATCCTGAATTCTTATTCTTGCCGTCTGAAGGAATCTGTTTATGCAGTCCGACTTGGAAGGAACCTGTCCCGAAGAACCGAAATAAGGCTCTGCTCCGCTTGTTGTGCCGCCTGTAGGGAATCGCACGTAGTCGAACTGTATCTCATCCACACCCTTGGAGATAGCTTCCATTGCAAGCTCTATAAGGTAATCCCAGTTGCGGTCATCGTAGGGATTTGCGAACGCTTCGCTTCCCTCGGTTGTAAAGAATAAAGGGTTGCCGGTGCTGTCGCATATGGCCCTGTCAGGGTAAGTAGCAGCAAGTCTGGGATCCTTAAAGCATACGATACGGCCTATTACGTAAATGTCGTTGTCGTGGCAGGTCTGCACTACTTCTTCGAGATTGTAGTAATTATAAAGATAGCCTATTTCCTGTGCAGTCTCGTTAGACGTGTTGTAGTAAATACCTTCGGCTTCTTTTAAATCTATGACGAAAGCATTTATTTCGGAATTTGCGGCCAGTTCAAGACTCTCCTCGAGATTAACCACACGGTGAAGATAAAGGCCATGCACTTCGAAATGCTCGTAAGGCACGGGATCCTGCGCCGGAGTAAGCTCTCCCCAGAAAGCATCTGCAAGCGGGTTATCGGGAAGATATTCCGTTACTTCAAAAGGCGCGGTTGTCGTAGGGGCGGGGACACTTCCCAAAGTGGCAATGGAAGGCGCGGCAGAAGTCTCGTTAACTCTGAAGACCGGCTGGCCGGAAGCCTTCTTAAAAATAACTCCGCCCAAAAGGACAAAGCCTAATGCCAGTACGACACCCGTAAGACTTATAAAGGTAGTCTGGAGTCTGGCAAGACGCTTCTTTGAGCGGTCAGTCTCCTTCTTCTCATTACGCTTATATTCATTAAAGTCGTAGTTTTTATTGTCGTTTATCATAGATGCATTATATAAAGTTATTTATTAAAATTAAAGTATGCAGTCAAACTGAATTATACGGATACGCCGTTTCATGGTAAAATAAACAGTATCAATCAGTTTTTGCCAATCGCAGAAAAGAGGACATTATGATAGTTCGTAATTGCGCCGGAGGAATCGTTTTTTGTGGTGATAAGGTGCTTATGCTTCTTAACGATAAGCACGAATGGGCATTCCCCAAGGGCGTTGTCAGATCCGGTAATAAACTTACCGAGACTGCGATAAACAGAATCAAAATCGAGGCAGGAGTTGACGCCACAATAATAGCTCCCTGCGGCAAGACCAAGTATGAATTCTTCTCCGTAACGAGAAAGAAGCCGGTCCATAATAATGTATCATGGTTCGTTATGCGCGCTATAAGCGAAGAGGCTAAGGCTTCCGCCGAAGACGGCTTTATCGATGCCAGGTTTTTCACTATGGAAGAAGCGCTTGATACCATAACATACAGTCAGGATAAATCTTTGCTTATGATGGCATATCAAAGATACAGGGAACTTTCTTGAGCGCATCACCACTTATCAGTTTAAAGAAGCATGGTGCATCTCAAATAGAGATAAAGCAGTCTGTATTTATCGGCAACTGCTCTCCTGTAAAAAGCAGGGAAGAAGCGGATCAGTTCGTCGCCGATATCAGACGCAAGTACCCGGATGCCAGACACAGCTGCTATGCCTGGAAAATAGATTCTTCTACTCATATGCAAAAGTACAGTGACGACGGCGAACCCTCGGGAACGGCGGGCATGCCTATTTTAAATATCCTGGAGCATAATGAGATAAGCGATTCCATTATTGTCGTTACAAGATACTTCGGAGGAATCCTTCTGGGTAAAGGCGGTCTCGTAAGAGCTTATACCGAAGCTGCCTTGGAGGCTGTTAAGGATGCCGGGCTTATTCGTATTACGGAAGGCATCGCCTATAGAATTAACATCGGTTATGACCTTGTAGACAAGATTACAAGAGAGTTCGGACTCGCAGGTTTTACCATAGAAGACACGAGTTATACATCTGATGTCTCCCTTATTGCCGTATGTGCCATGGAAGACGAAGAACGCCTTATAAAGACTGCCACGGAGTGTACCGCAGGAAGAGCAGTTATCGTTAAAGAAGGAAAAAGAGAGCTGAAGGCTGACATTGACTGATTCTGTCATGCTTTCAGAGGTGGAATAAATGCAAACAGACAATAATAACGGAAGCAACATGAAATTTCCGATAGTGATAGCAGCTCTTGTAGTCTGCTTTCTTTTCTCGGTCATGCAAACCGTATATATATTCGCTCTTACAAGCGGGCAAAAGGGGAATATGACATATGTTAATGTTTCCGAAGGAACCAAGTCTTCAGGGGAAGAGCCTGCCATAACGAATCTTGAGAATCTTCCGGAACCCTTTTTCTCTTTGGAAGAAGCGGCAAGTGTAACAGATCCCGACAAGCCGACATTAAGCACAGTTGAGATTGCATCGTCCGTAGGTCCTGCTACCGTGTCCGTATATATTTATGAATCTGCAGAGGGAATTGGCCGCGGCGGCAATAGTCCCTTGTCTTCAGGCTCAGGATTTATCATTACAGAAGACGGATATATTGTTACTAACCAGCATGTTATAAATGCAGCCGAAGAAGATTCTCAGATGGCTGTCATGGTAAATGTTCCGGGATTTGATGACCTTATCTCTGCACAGATAATAGGGTCGGACGAAAGAACTGATATCGCGGTTCTTAAGCTTGATGATGCTAACAGTTATCCGACAGTCACTCTGGGTGATTCAGATCTTTTAAGACCGGGGGAGCTTGCGGTGGCAATAGGTAATCCCCTCGGAACTTTGGAAGGAACGGTAACCGTAGGCGTAGTATCCGCCATAGGAAGACACCTTAACAATAACGGCTATCAGATGGAACTTATTCAGACTGATGCATCAATTAACAGTGGTAACAGCGGAGGTCCGCTTATCAATTCATTTGGTGAAGTAGTCGGCGTAACTAATGCCAAGATGGGTTCAGCCGAAGGTCTTGGATTTGCCATTCCCATTAATTCGATAAAATCCGTAATCGAGTCACTTATTAATTATGGAATGGTAGTCGGAAGACCTTATCTCGGAGTTACTGTTAATACGGTTTACGAAGACTCTTATAACGGAGCTGTGGCCGGTGTATATGTAGTCGAATTGCCTGAGGGCGGACCCGGAGAAGCAGCGGGTTTGATTCCCGGAGATATGCTTATCTCAATGGATGGAGTTGAAATTGCTTCGTCAGATGATATTATTGGAGTACGAGATTCTCACGAAGTCGGTGACGAGATTGAGATTGTATTCTTAAGAGACGGTGAGGAGCTCACGACGATTCTAACGATAGGAGATGGTAACTGATGGCCAGACCAGATAAACATTCAACCGGAGTTAAAATAATAGCAGGGATATTAGCTTTCTCCATGATTCTGACGTTTATCTCGGTAATCGTCCTTATCATGGCAGGAATCTGATAAGAGATCAGCTTAGCGTATAAAGTTTTGCCTGCTCTATGGGATCGTGTTCTCTTAAGTGAGAGACGTCGTTAGATTCAACGACGCAAAGAGCAGCCTGAACAAGTATCATATGTGACACCAAAAGAACGGTACCTTCGTATCGTTCTTTTACTTTGCTTATAAGCCTTTCGGCTCTGTTATATACATCGAAGAAGGTCTCGCCACTTTCAACCGGAATGAATTCGTGAGGGCGGGTTCTGAATCTGATAAATTCCTCAGGGAAGGTTTTGGCTACATCGGGAGCGCGAAGTCCTTCCCAGCTTCCCAGGGACATCTCTTCAAGGAGAGGTTCTACTTCAATTCTGTAATCCAGACCGGAACCTTTTCTAATAAGATGTGCAGTATGAAGAGCTCTGGGCATAGGACTTACCAGACATATATCGGGCTTAATATCCATTGTTTTACCGAGATTAAGAGCGGTTGAAATCCCCTTCTTGGTAAGAGGAGAGTTATTACGTCCCTGCATTCTGGTCTCAGTATTCCAGACTGTTTCTCCGTGACGGGTGATATAAATCTTCGTCATGGAACGTCCTGGATAGCATCAACGCCGGACTGGATGAACTCGTAAGTGTATTCGGACTCCATCTCGGTAAGGAAAGCCTGATAGTTTCTCATTCTTATGAAGCTGTTGACTCTGTCATACCATTCGGGATTCTCGGAAATGGATACCATATAAACGATATAGTAGCCGTCAGCAGTCTCAATTAGGGTCTTGTCGCCTGCAGATCTCTCGTTTGAGAAAATCCAGTCATTAAGAGTGCTGTCGAACTTACCGGGATATGTGTCATTGCTGTGGCTTACCTCGATATTGCCGTTGATTACTTCGTCTACGTAAATATTTTCAATACTCTGCATGTCAGCTTCGGTAGAAATCTGATCGTACACTTCCTGAGCCATGCTCTGAGCCTCTGATACCGTATAACCGGAACCCTCGGGGTTCTGATTTACATTAACCTTAACGATTCTTACGTCTCTTAAAGGAACTGACTGTCTGTCTCTTGATACGAAGCAGATGATAATGGGGAAGCCGTCGTTATCAGCAAAGACTGTAGCATCTCCGGAAGTTCTCTGCGCATCAAAAAGCCAGTCTCTGAACTCGTCATGAGTAAAGTCCGAATATCTGGCGTCTGAGACCAGTGTAGAGTCGGGAGTGGCAAGTCTGTCAGCAGCTTCTCCGGAGAAGTACTCGGCTGCAACCGACTCAAAGAGGGAGGCGTCATGTCCGATGCCTTCGACAATCTGATTTGCGTGGTTGTTGGCAGTGTCGATGAAGGCCTGATCTCTCTGCTCGTAAGTGATTCTTAAGATCTTGTAGCTTACTACGTCGTAGGCATTTCTGTTTTCTTCGTAAGCCTGATTAGCCTGTTCTTCCGTGGCCTGAAGTTCGATAAGCTTGGCGCCGGAAGCGTAGTCTTCGGTAAAGTATTTCTTGGCAAGAGTATTAACTACTACCTGTTCGGATACCTGATTACCGAATACACCCTTGATGTAAGTGTCGAGAGGAACGCCGAGCTCTTCAGCTTTGCCGGAGAGCCAGTCTACATATGCTCTTGCGAGTGTGTAGTGTTCTTCTTCGATGTCGTAGCCGTGAAGCTTGGCGTCATCGTAAAGAAGCTGGGTTGTTCTCATTGCGGATGCTGTAAGGTCGAGGAAATAGTCTCTCTGTGTCGCATAGTTGGGGTCGGCAGAGGGGGATGCGAGCATCTCCGGAGTATCTGCAGCAAAGATATCAACACCGTTATCGATGAGGATGTAGTGATACATGAAGCTGAATTCAGCACTGTCTACCATCTGTCCGTTGATTGAAAGAGGACTTTGAAGCTTTTCTTTAATTCCTGCTTCGAAGAAGAGGGAGACTGCGACGACAATAAGCACTGCAGCCACTGCAAAAATAACGAAAGGCAGTCCCTTGCGTGTTTTCTTGTCCGTAGCAGGTTCTTCTGTCTTCTTTACGTTCTTTCCTGAGATATCAAGCTTTATTGGAGCAATATCGTTCTTCTTTACGGTCTTGTCTTTCTTTTTGCTGCTCTTTACGGCACTTACTGCAGACTCTTCACCTGTAAGTAAGTCAGGATCAATCCTTTCGAGGTCGGAGAGAGACTTATGCTCTTTCTCTTCAGTCTCAATTATGCGCTCGGATAAAGATGTCTCTTCAACGGAGAAAGACACCTGCTCCTCTTCGGGAATCTCAGAAGATTCTACGGTGATGCCTGCATCTTCGCCGCCTTCGTAAATTACTTCTTCATTTAAGATGGGCTCGGAAGCAAGCTCCGGAGCTCTTACCTTATTCTTGTTGTCCTTCTTTTTCAAAGTGACTCCTCCTCACTTGGAACGATCAAAGTGATCGCCTTGTGTATGCATTCTACGCTGACGGGAAGGACAGGTCCTTGCTCGCCGTCTATATCAAGTATCACCTTCTCATCCGAAGGTGCGGAAAGTTCGAGTTTATCTGTCTGAAGATAAAGAACGTTATCATTATAAATGTGTTCGCCTATCATCAGTTTGCCCAAAAGAGGCATTATTTCGGTAGGTTCCATCTTCTTAAGAACCAGAATGTCCAAAAGGCCGTCGGACAAATCCGCCATTGTCATCAGCTTTCTGAAGCCGCCTACGCTCTTTGTGTTGGAGATAAGGAACATGATGGCACTCTCGTCATATTCGGCATCTTCTGTCTTTATGTGAAGGTGGATGGCATTATTAAGTGTAGAAGGGATGTCCTTCATGGCGCTCATCCAGTAAGCTGCGGGACCGAATGCCGTCTTAAGATCCGAAGGAACTCTGTAAGCAACGTCAGCCATAAGGCCGCCCGCGAGTACATTAAGGAAATAACTGTCGTTTACTTTACCGCAGTCGACCTTGCTGAAAGAGGGCTTCATAAGCATTCTTGCAAAGTCTGAAGGCTGGGTGGGAAGACCGTTGATGGTCGCAAAATCATTTACCGTACCGGAAGTGTAGATAGCAAGGGGGATGTCAATTTTTCCCTCCATCATGCCGGTAACAACTTCGTTTACCGTTCCGTCTCCGCCTACGGCAATCATGTAATCGTATTCGGAAGGATCCGTCTCCTTCGCAAATCTGACTGCATCATATCTTGCGGAAGTGTAGTATGCGTCCGCTCTCTCGAGTACGCCGAAGGAAACAAGATGAGCCAGCATATCATCAACGTTGATACGGGCTGTCTCACGTCCTGAAGAAGGATTCAGTATTATCTTAAGCCTTAGTCCCATCGACAGTTCTCCTTTCTATCATTCAATATACTTTACCATAAAAAGAATAGGCTATTATTACCGCATTACTACAAAATCCGACTTAATGTGATATTATTTTCTTTGTATGTTCTACGCGAAAGGAATAAGGGAATCGCATGAGAAAGTCACTTGCAAAGTTTTTTTCAAAGACGCTGAATGTAGTCGGAGATGCAAAAACACTCTCCTTTTTGTTTCCGTTCCTTACCATGATACTGGTTTTCTCTTTCCTGCAGGTTTATCCCGTGGGCGACAGAACCATGCTGACCGTAGACCTTTATCACCAGTACATGCCCTTTATTTATGAGCTTCGCAGCAAGATTTTGGAGGGAAGATCCCTGTTTTATACATGGAATACGGGACTTGGAACAGAATACTATGCTGCTTTTGCAAACTATGCTGCAAGCCCTTTAAATCTTTTGGCTTTGCTGTTCCCTTATAAGGCCCTTCCGGTATTTGTTGCTTTTGTAACGTCACTTCGCGCCGGCCTTGCATCTCTTTTTATGGGAATGTTCCTTTCCGAAAGTGATGAGAAGAGGTATGACTTCGTTACCGTTGCTTTCGGTTGTGCTTACGCTCTTTGCGGATGGTTTTTAAGTGATTTCTGGAACATCATGTGGTGCGACGCTTACGTTCTTCTTCCTTTGATTGCCTTAGGTTTACGCAGGCTCATGCTTCAAAAGAAGTATCCTCTTTATGTAATTTCTCTCGGCATTTGCATCGCTTCAAACTTTTACTCGGGATACTTTGTCTGTATCTTCCTGGTATTTTATTCTGTAGTATTATTCCTCACGATAAATGACAGAGCTGCTATAACGGTCAAATCCTTCTTTGCGGCAGCAGGCAGATTTGTTCTGGGAAGTGCCATAGCAGGCATGATATCCGCAGTAACTGTCCTTCCCACATACCTTATCCTGCAGCACTCATCAGCTACGGGAGATGAATTCCCGATTGATTTCAGCCTTACCGGTAATCTTTTTGATTTCCTCGGAAGACTTATGGTAAGTGCCAACCCCAACATAAGAGACGGTATGGCAAATGTAGCCTGCAGCGTTATTGTCGTTCTGCTTGTGCCTTTGTTCTTCATGGCTCCGCCTGATACAGGAATAAGATTAAGACATAAGATCGGTTACGGCTTCCTTATGTTATTCATGTATTTAAGCTTCACCAACAGATCTTTGAACTTTATCTGGCACGGATTTCATTTCCCCAACCAGATTCCTTACAGACAGTCATTCCTGATGTGCTTCCTTATGGTATCGGTAGCATTCAGTGTTATAAGAGTTCTTAAAAGCTACAGCATGAACCAGATTGTGGGAGTAGCGGCCGGTGCCGGCATATTCCTCGTTCTTTATGAGAAGTTCGGTTCTGGAAATGAGGGCTATCAGCAGATTTCTCTTACACTTCTTTTTGTTATTATCCAGGGTGCTGTTCTCCGCTCCATAAAGGCAGGAAAGCGCAAGAGCTCTCTCTTTTACGAAGTTCTTTTAACGATTACCTTTTTGACGGAGCTTTTTACCGCAGCCATGTTTACAGTCTCAAGAGTAGCGGAGCACGAGGGATTCCCCGGCTACGACTACTATGCCAAGAACAGAGACATAATTAATTACTATGCAGAGGCGGTAGAAGGCACCGATGGCCATCTTCCTTTCGAAAGGACAGAGCTTTACCCTAACAATATCTGCTGTATTCAGTCTGTTTACGGCGTTAAGGGAATGTCTACTTTCTCTTCAACTGCAAGAGAAAGCTTCGTTAAATACATGAGGAACTTCGGCTTCCATAACAACGGTATAAACGGTCTTCGTAATGCGGGAATGACAAGAGTTACCGCGACTTTGCTTGGAGCCCGTAACTTTGCTCAGATAGAGTCTACAAGTACCGTTCCCATGATTTTTGAGGAAGAGTACAGCAACGGAGATGTGACTGTAATGGGTAACCCGGATGCGCTTCCCGTAGGCTATATGGTATCCCCCGATCTTCTTGATTACGAGCCTGAGGAAAGTATTCACGATATCTTCTATAAGACTAATATGCTTGTAAGATCCATGGGACTTGAAGATGACGTTTATCTTCCTGTCAGCTCCTACTGTGAGTATGCAAATAATCTAAGATCCACAACAACTGAAGGATCTAATATCAACTGGGACGTAGTAGCTTCCGGAACGGCTGCTTCCTTTAAGATTACTATCTCGAATGCGACAGTCGGCAGCGATATTTATGTTTATGTTTATTCTCCCAAGGGAGGAAGCGTAACGATTACTCAGGGTGAGGAGCAGATAAGTAACTTCGAGATAAGAAGCTATCAGACAATCTGCCTCGGTACATTTAACGGCGAACCTCTTTCTCTGACGGTCAATTATTCTGACACCAATGCAGGTGTGATTAATTTTTATTCTTACGAGCTCAACAGACCCGCTTACGACAGAATGGTTGAGCAGTTTGCAGATGAATCTTTGAACGTCACACGTTATGACGATACTTCAATCGAAGGAACGGTAACCGCGAAGCATGACGGAATCCTGTTCCTTACAATTCCTTATGCAGAAGGCTTTAAGCTCACAGTCGACGGCAAAGAGGCAGAGCTTCTTCCTGTACACGATGCTCTTTGTGCAGTATCTCTCAGTGAAGGAACACACGTAATTAAGCTTAAGTACACTCCCGCAGGTTTTAAGGAATCCGCCCTCATATCTTTGGCAGGAATAGTATTCCTTGCAGCGGTTACAGTGGTGTCTTCAAAGCTTAATAAGAAGAGAGCCTTAACAGCAGCAGGTGAGATGCTTCCTGCGGAAGAAACAGTCCCTACGGAAGCGTCCGTTCCTACGGAAGAAATCAGTCAGCAGGTTATACCCGATGAGTCAACGTGATAAATGGACAGCTTCGCGCCTGTCGTGGCTTCTTGTCGCGTTCATTGTTCCGGCGCTTATAATATTCTCGGTATATACGTTCTTATGTGAGAGCAAACTTCCCGATCCGAAGTATTCTGCACTTACTCTTCGTACGGAAGAGTTCGATCGTTCTTTCATTTTTGAAGGAGTAAACAGAGATCTTAATGACCTGTCTTATATAAGAGAAGCTATAAGTGAGGGGGACGGCATAAGTTCTGCTGCCGCTTTCAGAACTCTTATTACTGAGCATGTATCCCTGGTATTTTTACTGGGTCTTCTTATTGGTCCTACTCTGGCTTCGGAACTTTTTAAAGCATTTTTCTATTTCAGATTCGGTTTTGCCGGAGCGGCATTCTTTTATTTTGCGAATAACAATCTGAAATTAAAAGAAGATCCGTCTCTTCTGATGGGAACCCTATACTCGCTGTCTTCAGTTATCGTATTCTCAGTATCGGGCAATACTGCCTCGATGAATATGGTAATACTCCTGCCGATACTTTTGTCCTGCCTTGACAGCATGAACAGGGAAATGAGTGTAAAACGCTTATTTACCTGCTTTGTTCTTAGCTTTCTTATGGCGGTATCAGGAGCTCCCGGACTTATATGCGGTATTCCCGCTGCCATACTTTCTGAGATTTTCCTTCTGCTGTCCGATAAAAACTTCGGCGGATTTAAGTTCATTAAGAGTTTTCTGAGAACTCTTGCATGTACTCTTCTCGGAGCACTCGGAGCTTCGGTTGCAGTATTCCCGATAATTAAGAATCTCATTTCCAACACTAACTACAACAATGTTTTTGAGAATGGCAAAGTAAGATACCCTCTTATTGATTTCATATATAAATGCTTAGACGGTAATATAAGTGGTATTCCTTCTGAGCTCAGTGCTCCCGTAATGGGAATCTATGTTGTTACGCTAATGCTGCTGATTCTGTTTTTCATTAATAGTACAGTCCCTTTTAGAAGCAAGACTTATCTGGGATTACTGATGCTTATTATTTATATAACGGTTTCATATTCTCCGATAGATGAGATATTAAGCTTCTCAAAACCCGGCTCCGTTCTTCTTTATTCAAGACTTGCCTGTCTGGTATTTATTATCGCGATGGCAGCGTCACTGTCTTTAAGAAATGTGCGCGAAGTGACTGTCGGCAGTGTATATGTCACGGCTTTTCTTATTCTGGGACTTATTATCATCGAATCTTCATCGCTTTCCGAAGCATCTTTGTCGATCTTCTCACGCTTCTTCTCTGCCGGAGCCGTAATATTCTGGACCGGTGTTCTTATATATGTGATAAGAGAATATAAAGAGATTCCGTCTTCGGCAATAACAGCAGCAATCCTTGCAATAGGAGTTGTGGTTTGGTTTGCCATGGGGCCTTCATATTCTCATAAAGACGATATTACCAATGTATTTATGGGAAGCAGGCAGGAGGAAGTATTCTCCATAGACGAAGCAGATAAGGATCTGATTCCGCTCTTTGGTGATGACGGCGGCACTTATGTCCTGATTCCTTCGGATATTCAGCCCCTGATAATTGACGAGAATTACTGTGATGTCATAAACACTGTTATGAGAGGCGCTATGGTCGGCGATCTTTTTATTGCCCTTCCTGCCGACAGTGTTTATATCCAGGATATGGATGATTACGATAACGGCAGATACGGAATTGTTCCCGATGCTCCGCGCAATGAAGCAACAATAAGGGTATATCTTAACGATTTATCAGCTAATTACTTTGTAGTTTCTTCTTTTGCCTGCAATTCTTATGTGACCGAATCCTACGGCGACATAGAGAGAACTAATTCTTTCAGTGGTCCATTCCTTATGAGAATGAATCCTTCTGAATCTCCCGCTTATGTGAAACTCTCATTATCAAGGCCTTCTCAGTATACGGGAGAATTCAAAGTATATATGATTGATCCCTTGAAGAGCGAATATGCAAGATTACAGCTTAGAAGCATAGACGGCAACAAAGTTGACTTAAGCGGCGAAGCCGTAATGGGCTATGCAGGAACAAAGACCGTGGTAACATCTATCCCATATTCTTCCAATATTACTGTTACTTACTCAGATCACGGCAAGTCAGTAAGAGTAAATACTTTTGAGGTATGCGGCAAACTGGCTTTCTCATTTGAAAGCGACAGCTTCCTTAATTATGTAATGAGTATTGGATGCGAGTCAGGGGATATAAAGTCCGGAGCTGCTGTGACAGCCGTTTCACTGTTTGCTGTCATATTTATATATCTAATGTATAATAATAAAACCGCACGACGTGTTAATAAGGAGACTTACCTTGCTGAGCAGAAAGATTGATGATAAGACTGTTTTTATAGTTTTTGATATGGAGTGGAATCAGCCTTTTCCGGGGCGTGATTATAAGTTTGATGTTTCCACATTAAGCGGAGAGATAATTGAGATCGGTGCCGTTAAGTATATTTATGACAATGGAGTTCTTACCGAGAAGGATATCTTCTCTTGTGATGTTCGTCCCAGTAAGTACACGACTCTTCATTACCATGTAAAAAAAGTAACTCACAAGACTAACGATGACCTCAAAAATGGTATTCCTTTTGAGGAAGCATATAAGAAGTTCAGAAAGTTCTGCGGAGAAGACTTTATTCTTGTTGGCTGGGGCAACTCAGATCCGGATATGCTTAAGATGAATCTTAAGTTCTTTGAACTTGAAGATCAGCTCAACTGCTATTTTCTTGATATACAGCCCATATTCTCCATGTTTGCAGGGGAGAGAGGCAAGCAGAGGAGCGTTGAGTTTGCGGTTGATTACTATGGTATTCCCAAGAATGATTCTTTCCACAGTGCTACTTCGGACGCGAGATACACGGGAGAAATCTTTAAGAGAATCTTCGATTGTAATAAGACAAGCGAAGTACTGAGCGTGATTTCCTCATCTTCAATTGATCCGGATCTTAAGCGCGAATATGTAAATCTCGGAGCAGAGACCGATAACCCGATAGATGCTCTCTCGATGACTGAAGGATGGACCTGTATTTGTCCGATATGTTCATCCAAGTTCAGGGAGGAAATCTCAAAGTTCAGGATAAGAAAGTCCGTATATGCGCTTTTTGCCTGCGGAGAACACGGCGAATTTTTCTCCAGGACGAGGATTAAGAAGAATAAGAGCGGCAAGTACTATGCTGCATCCGTTTTAAGATTTGCGACTCAGACGGATTACTATCTTGTAGCGTCCAAGCGTGAGGAATACGAGCGCTTCGGAAGCAAGGGAGCACCGGCCCCTGAGCAAAATGACAATTCCAATACTGAGGCGGATAACGTAAGTTCTTAACAATGTCTTAAATCTAATTAAGGATTATTGAATTCATACTTTACCTGCCCTATAATGACCGTAATTACATAGCTACAAATATGTGGAAATAGTATTTATATAAAGGAGAGGCGATTATGCTTAGAAGATTTGTCGGAACTAAGTCCGGTAAAAAGCAGAGTAAGCGTGGTGTAATTCTTGTTACAATCATCTTTATTCTCGCGGTAGCATTTATCCTGATTGGTGCAGCTCTAGTCATGACTGCAAACACACGAAAGCGTGTGTACACTTTCGCAGAGGGTAGCCAGGCGCGACTTACAGTAACATCTGCAGCTCAGTTGTTCGAGAATGCCCTTCGTTCTCAGGAGATTACCGACAAACAGTTCGTTGATCTTTGTAGTGCTGGTGGAACACTCTATTTTACTGATACTTCAATTCCCGGAATGGGCGGTAATGAAACAGAGTCACCTGACAACTATACTAAGGCAGTATTTGCTAAGGTAGGTACTAAGTATACAGCAGCATTCACAACTCGAATTGGAGATGAGATTGAGAATGTACTTCTTACATATGAAGGAACTATCCATACTTCAACTCCCAGTCCCTTTGCTTTCCAGGTTGAGCTTGGTGAAGGTGGTAGACTTGAGAGAGTTACTGTCGGTAATGAATATGGAGCTGCTGCCAGATACGGTGCAGATGACAACGTAATTGTAGTAAGAGGAACAGGTTCGGCTCCTGTTGATAGTGCTTACTACTATTCTACATTTGTTACTACATCAAAATTCCGTTCCGCTTCTGGTACACACTACTATGGTGACTTAGTTTATGCTGGTGATAATGCTGGTGTAGATATCACAGGTACTGGTACTGGTGCCGGTGCTATGCTCTACGGTTGTGACGTTTTCTTCCTTGAATGTGATAACGCAGTCCAGGGAACCGGTTCAAGAAATGAGCTCTTTACTTCTTCTTCCGGATCTCCTCGAATTGTATTCTCAAATGTTAGCGGTGGTCTCTTTGGAGATCAGGGTTTCTCTGGATTTACAGGTACACCTATTTATCAGTTAGCTTATAATTCTAGTACTGATTCATTCACATTTGGATCATCAGGTGTAGGTCTTGGTAGCCAAGCTACTCTTGCTCAGAATAACTCTCAGACTCCTCCCGGACCTTCTGCGGTTACAGGCAAAGACATAAGATATTATATTGGTAATCTTGAGCAGTACACTGATCCTGAATATGTAGCTAATCCTACTGATACCCCCAGACCTTCTTGCTATTCAGATTTTGTAGGCTATTATTCTAGTCTTGGCTTGAACAGCACTGCTACTCCACCTGCTGATGCAGATACTCTTAATCCTACAGCTACTAATTCTAATGAAGTTTATAAGGTTTCTGGCGGAACAATAACTGATACATATGACATCAGTGTTGCTAATAACAATGTAGTTGTATACATAACTGGTGATATTGTCCTTGGCCAGGGTGGTGCATTTATAGTTTCCGGCGGTGATGGAACTGATACAAGTAATAAGTGTTATTTCATCCTTGCACCTGGTAAGACTATTAAGATGGAAACAGAGCCTGGACATACGTGTGGCTTTTATAGTTCGAACGTTCATGCTAACGGTGCTCTTGATGGCGCAATTACACAGACACAGTCTCCTATCATTTATATAATCGGTTCTGGTACTACTAGTAATCCTACAGCACTTGCGTCTGCATTGTCCGGTTCAGATCCTGATATGGGTTCAATGAACAGAGTACAGATTGCAGCAGATTGTAACTCTGGTGCGCATCTTGAGGCTATGGTTGCATTGTATCCGAATACTGATTCTTCTGGTGATTCCGGTGACTTCTGGGTAAGAGAAGGTAACAGTTGTAGCTTCTATGGAAGAATTATCGCTCGTACAGTCCGTAATAAGGGTGGTACTTTCATGTCAATTCCTTATTGCCCTCAGTTCTCTTCAGGTGAGAATCCTAATATGCTCTATGAGGTTGTTTCAGAGTTTACATGCGTAAGCTTCGACTACTATTATGATGATACAGATCATTCTGCAAATGGACTTCATACTTAATGTTCTAACTGAATAGAGTCTTATTACACCCCGTATATTCTACGGGGTGTAATTTTATGTATTGATTTGCATTATAAAAGGCACTGCAATTCGCAGTGCCTTTTAGTTCAACTTGAAGTATTTTTATTTTTTTATTCTTATAGCAAGAAGTCTGAATACAGTCTTTATGTAGCTGATAATAAAGGGGATGAGCCTTCTTTTTGATTCTCCGTATATTCTTTTGCTGAAAGATATAGGTATCTCGCCGTACTTGAAGTTCTTTGATCCGGCCTTCTTCTTCATGATTAGAATTATTTCTTCGAGTACATCGTAATTGACGCTCTTAAGATCAATTCCCTTAACAATACTTGCATCGTAGATTCTGAAATTGGTAGATACATCTTTGATGTTAACTCCAAGAACAATTCTGAATACGAAGTTTAGGATGTGGGACATAATCTGTGAAGATTTCTTATCATCAGATTCGCCACCTTTTGTGTATCTTGAGCCTATTACAAGGTTAAGACCTTCTTCTGTGTACTTCTTATACATATCAGGAATGTACTTTGGATCATGAGAACCATCACTATCAAGAAATAAAATCTTATCTCCCTTAGCAATTTCCAATCCTTTGCAATATGCACCGCCAAAACCAGGCTTTTCCTGGTGATAGTATGAAGCTCCTAATTCCTTGCATACTTCCTCTGTGTTATCTGTTGCAACTTTTGTGTCGATAACATTCAAATCATACTCTTCACCGAGGCTTCCTACTACTTCGTGAAGCCTCGGGAGCATAACTTTTAAATTTTCGGCTTCTTTATAAGCCAATAGAATAACACTTATACTCATATATACCCCCGATGTTATTATTTCTTAAACTTAATGATAATTTGTCTGACGTGCATCAAGATGCGTATTGCCGACTTAAAATATATTTCTCTGAAAATAGAGAGCTTCAATCGTGATTTATATTTACTGAACATCCTCTCAGTATCAAGAAGCATGATTTTTCTCTTTTTCTTGTATAAATTACTCGTTTCAGAGTTGCTTGAAATTCTGAATGACATAATAGGTTCTGCTATGTAACATAAATCGCCTTGTAGACAAAGTTCAATTCCGTAGTCCCAATCGGGTACATATACAAAGTCTTTACTATAAGGACCGGCTTTCTGAGCTGCAGAACGCGTATAAAGAGCATTTGCAGGTTCGCAGAAGATATTTCTGCTCCACAATGATTTACGAGCGAATGTCTCACCATTTATAAGGCAATCCTTCTTGTAAAGACTTCTTGTCAATAATACTTCGCTATCCTGATTTATGACCAGTGCATCTCCTATGCTTATTGAAGCAGATGGATTTTGCTCCAGAGCTTCTACCTGCTTTGAGATAGAATTGGGGGCTAGCAGGTCATCCTGACCGATGACTTTTATATAATATCCGGAAGACTTGGATACAGCCATATTCCAATTACCAACCAAGCCCTGTCGTTCTTCGTTGATGAAAATTTTTACAAAGTCATATTCTCTGCATATATCTAATGTATCGTCTGCGGAACAGTCATCCGTTACAATTACTTCGATATTATCGTAAGTCAGAGCTTTGATTGATTCCAAAGTCTCTCTGATAAATTGGCCCCCGTTATATGTGGGGATGCAGATGCTGACTAATTTGTCACTCATTGAAGCATTTCCTTTATTTAAAAGTTAATCAGAGTGAGTATAAACAAAAAATACTGATAAAACAATAAAAAGGCAGATAATGGGATTTTGTGTTATTATCCATACACATGTAAATAATATGCTTGGAGGAAATATACAATGCATTATGAATATAAGACATCCGGAGTATGTGCAGTAGCAATTAATTTTGATATCGAAGGAGATATCATTTCTAATGTTAAGTTTATAGGCGGCTGCAACGGCAACCTTAAGGCTATCGCCAAGCTTGTTGACGGTAAAACAGCAGATGAGATCAATGCTATTCTTGCAGGTAACACCTGCGGTATGAAGGGTACATCCTGTGCTGATCAGCTTGCCCAGGCAGTAATTGCCGCAAAGAACGCCAACTGATGTGATAGAATAGTCAGGTATTAAAGTCGGTTGAAAGGGATAAGATGTTAAGCTTGGTAGTACCCTCGTATAACGAAGGTAAGCATATTTACGATAACCTGATTACTATATCCAAGGTATTGGAAGACTGCGGAACAGATTATGAGATAGTTCCCGTAAATGACGGAAGCCCCGATAATACGGAAGAAGAGATTATAAGAGCAGGAGAAGCTAATCCGAAGATTCATCCTGTCTCTTATTCCGTTAATCGCGGTAAGGGTGGAGCTATAAAGGAAGGCGTACTTCACTGTAGTGGTGATATCATCGGCTTCCTCGATGCGGATCTAGATTTGTCTGCGGATCATGTTGTGCGTTTTTTTAAGGAAATGCAGGCATCAGGCTGTGATGTCATAATAGGTTCCAAGATGCATAAGGATTCTAAGCTTGAATATCCTCTTGCAAGAAAAGTATTCTCGCTTTGCTACTATGTTATGCTCAAGCTGCTTTTCGGGTTGAAGACAAAAGATACCCAGACAGGAGTTAAGCTTTATAAGGGAGACCTTATCCGGAACATAGTGCCTGTAATGAAGGTCAAAGGTTATGCTTTTGATATAGAGATGTTGGCTCTCGCCGCAAGGAAAGGTGCTGTAATTAAGGAGATGCCGGTTACAGTTAACTTCAGCCGTGAACAGTCCTTCGGGCGAATAAGAGTTGGCGACATCCTTAAGATGTTTACTGACACCTGGTCTTTATGGTGGAACTTACGTGTCGTGAAAAAGTACGGCAAATAAGGTATAATATTTAAAATAAATTAGAAGGGATAAATTTCTTTGAAGTGTTTGATTCTTGCAGGTGGTAAAGGTGAGAAGCTCTGGCCTCTTTCCAGAACCAATTATCCGAAGCAGTTTATTCAGGTTCAGAAGAATCATTCAGCATTTCAGGATGCAGTTGCAAGGAATATCCCTTTCTGTGATGAGTTCATCGTCGTTACCAACTATGAGTACAGATTTATAGTAGCTGATCAGATGCGTGCCTTTCAGGGGATATCTTACAGGTGCGTATATGAGACGATGCCCAGGGGCACTAATGCTTCAGTTGTTCTCGCATCCATGATGCTACAGTCATCCGATCTCGTTTTTGTTATTTCATCGGATCTTCTCGTAGAAGCCGGCAGTAATTACCGTAACTGCATTCTGGAAGGTAAAAGCTATGCCGCTGACGGTAAAATCAGTATTTTTGTAAAGAATGAGAAGGAAGAAAACTTCGACAAAAGATACGGCTATGTATCGGATATATCAGCAGGAGCTTCATGCGGTAAATATATAGAGAAGCCTGCTTCAAGAGATCTTCTGGGAGAAAATATCTACAGAAATCTCGGTATGGTTTTATTCCGTGCAGGTGATTTTCTTCACGAAGTAATGAATATTGACGGTGCTTCTTATGAGTCATACCGTGAAGCTTACCTCAGAAGAAGAAGCGAAGACGGAAGTCTTATTTTTGATCCCGAAGTACTTGCGAAGCTTCCCAAAATCTCGGTGGAGCATTTCGTTTTGGAAAGAACTAATGCTCTTAAGTGCGTGCAGGCAGAATTCTCCTGGGAGGAGCTGACCATGCTCGAAGATCTTGCGCTCTTGTCAGATCAGGATCAGGGTGTATGCGTTATTAACGAGAGTGAAGGCAGCGTTGTTATTAATAATGCTGAGGATGAAGCTGTAGTAGTAAACGGCATAAATGACGTTATTGTAGTAAATACCGACGATGCTGTTTATGTAGGCAAAAGAGGAGATAATTCTTCGGTAAAGGGCGTTCTTTACGACAACCCCGTGCTTGCGCCTTTCGTGAAGCGCTCAAGAACTTCTTTCAGGCAGTGGGGCAGCTTTACTACGCTTGCCGAAGACGGCAAATACCATGTGCGTAAGGTTGTGATAAGACCCGGAAGAACAATCTATGCCCACAGCCACGAGACAAGAACAGAGAACTGGATTGTAATGGAAGGTGAGTTCAGGCTTACTTTGGGGCAGGAACAGATTGTAGACAAGGCACCTTACTCTGTTGTTATTAATGAGAATACCGTTCACCAGATTTCAAATATCGGAGAAGACAATCTTGTATTTATTGAAGTAGCTTATGGCGACAGCCTTGTAAAGGAAGAAAGTCTCCCTCGTAACGGTGCTGATATCGGTGAGGCAGAGCTCGGTGTAGATTCAGACAGAATCATTAAGTTAAGACCTGCGTTTAAGGATTACCTTTGGGGCGGCAGCAGACTTCGTTCCGATTACAATATGAACTGCGATTACGACAAGATTGCAGAGGCCTGGCTTTTGTCAGCGCATCCTGACGGACCTTCTGCGGTAGCAAGCGGTAAGCATTCAGGTCTTTTGTTCGATCAGTATATAAATAGAGTGGGAAGAGATATCTTAGGCTGGAAGTGTTCGCATGCACAGGATTTCCCTCTTCTTATAAAGATGATAGATGCAGCAGACGATCTTTCCGTACAGGTTCATCCTGACGATGAGTATGCGATGGCAAAAGAATCTCAGTACGGCAAGAACGAGATGTGGTATGTAATTGATTCTTCTGAAGGCGCCGGCCTCTATGTAGGGTTTAAGAAGGACGTAAGTGAAGAGGAAGTTCGAAATGCTATAGAAGACGGCACTGTCACGGACCTTTTGAATTTTGTTCCTACTCATAAGGGCGATGTTTTCTTTATACCCGCGGGTACCGTACATGCCATAGGCAAGGGCAACCTTATACTGGAAGTACAGCAGAGCAGCAACTGCACCTACAGACTTTACGACTTCGACCGTAAGGACAGATACGGCAATAAAAGAGAACTTCATCTTGATAAGGCTTTGGCAGTGCTTGATTACCATAAGTACATTCCACAAAAGTCCGAGAGCGGAAGCCATGTTGTATGCAGATGCAAGTATTTTGAGAGCATGGTTTATTCATTGAAGGTAGGCGAAGAAGTGTCACTGCCGGGAGATGACAGCCGCTTTGAAGCAGTTGTTTCCATTGAGGGAGAAGCTGTTATTACAGTCGGTGACAGCGTGGTCACATTAGCTGCCGGCGAGTGTGCATTTATAAGTGCATCGGAATTGCCCCTCGTTATGTCAGGCGAAGCCAGCGTCATGGTTTGCAGGGTCTGATAAGATTTTTGGTGTAATTTTATACTTTTTGTCAACTTGCAACACCACAGAAGCGGTGTATCATATATTCAGATGGGGAATTATATTTTTCTAAAAGATAGTCAGGGGAGATTATTTTGGTAGATCCTATTACGGAATACAGGTTTGCCAAGGAGATATTTCGCCACGGAAAAGATCTGATACTTACGGAAGAAGCGCAGAGAATGAAGTCGTTCATCCAACATGGTACAACTTCAGTCTTTGAGCACACGGTATCAGTTGCCAAGTATAGTCTTAAGATGGCAAATTTCCTGGAGAAGCTTGGAGCCAGAATTGACAGAAGAAGTCTCGTAAGAGGCGCGCTTTTGCATGACTATTTTCTTTATGACTGGCATGAGAAGAACGAATACCATAATCTTCACGGTTTTACTCATCCGGGAAGAGCTTTGCGAAATGCTATAAGGGACTTTGATATTAACGACATAGAAAGCGACATAATAAGGAAGCATATGTTTCCCTTAACGCCTTTGCCGCCCAAGCATATAGAAAGTACGCTTGTGTGCATTGCAGACAAGATATGTGCTGTACTTGAAACATTTAAGATAGATATATGTTCTTATATTATATACAGAATTAATCTTCACAGAGATATAACAAAGGGAAGAGTAAGACTGGGGCAGATCAAAAAACACAACAAAGAAGCGGTAAATTAAACTATGGCAGGATTTAACATAACAACACAGTGCTACATCAGAAGAGATTCTGATGTACTTTTTATTCATAAAGGGCGAAATGATATGAATACCGGCAAGTACCTGGGTATAGGAGGGCACCTTGAAGAAGGAGAAGCTCCGGCCGAGTGCATAGTAAGAGAAATCTTTGAAGAGACGGGTATAAAAGAGACGGAACTAAGCAAGCTCAGGATGCGTGCCGTAATAACATTCGTAAACAGCGTTTATGAAGATGAATATATCATTCTTTATGAAGCGGAATATACGGGAAATGAGGATCCGGCCTTAAGAAGCTGCAGCGAAGGCGAGCTTAAGTGGGTCGACAGGAGGGATATATATGATCTTCCCATATGGGAAGGAGATAAATATATCTTCGATAAATTCTTCGAAAGTACTGATTTCTTTGAGCTTAAGCTGATTTACGACAAAGACGTTTTAAAAGAAGTTCGAAATTTTTGAAAAAAGTACTTGCAAAAGAGACGATACCGAGATAGAATATCGGAGCGCTTGAGGGAGAGCACAGAAATGACTCAAACAAAAGCGACAAGGAACTGAAAAAAGTACTTGACAGAGTAGAAATAATCCAGTATCCTTGATGAGCACTTCGCAAGAGGCAAGGCCTAAGAACGAAGGGGC